>NZ_JAAGNW010000009.1:23329-44676 GCF_010645215.1 Burkholderia multivorans
CGCTGGTCGGACGACGCGATTCTCGAAGAGCACGCGTTCGTCGCCGAACTGGCGGCGCGCGAGATTCCCGCCGTGCCCGCGCGCGTGCTCGACGGCGCGTCGCTGCATCACTTCGACGGGTTCCGTTTCGCGCTGTTCGAGCGGCGCGGCGGCCGCGCGCCCGATCTCGACCGGGCCGACACGCTCGAATGGCTCGGCCGCTTCATCGGCCGCATCCATGCGGTCGGCGCGACGCGCGACTACACGGCGCGGCCCCTGCTCGACATCGCGACCTTCGGCTACGAGCCGCGCGATTTCCTGCTGTCGGGCGGCCTCGTGCCGGACGACGTACGCCCTGCCTATGAAGCGGTGCTCGCGCTCGCGCTGGAAGGCGTCGAGGCGGCCTTCGCGCGCGCGGGCGACGTGCGCAGGCTGCGCGCGCACGGCGACTGTCATCCGAGCAATGTGTTGTGGACCGACGCCGGCCCGCACTTCGTCGACTTCGACGACAGCCGGATGGCGCCCGCGATCCAGGATCTGTGGCTGCTGCTGCCGGGCGACCGCCCTGGGGCGTCGCGCGCGTTGACGGACCTGCTGGCGGGCTACGAGGATTTCTGCGAATTCGATCCGCGCGAGCTGCATCTCGTCGAGGCGCTGCGCACGCTGCGCCTCATCCACTACGCGGCCTGGCTTGCGCGGCGCTGGGACGACCCGGCGTTCCCGGCCGCGTTCCCGTGGTTCAACACGCCGCGCTATTGGGAAGCGCGCGTGCTCGAGTTGCGCGAGCAGGTCGGCGCGATGCAGGAAGGGCCGCTGTGGCCGGTTTGAGCGCGGCGCGCCCGCGTCCCGGCCGGCCCGTTTCCCGAGCCTGATTCAGAACCGCAGCATCATCTTGATGACCGAGGCGAAGCGCTTGCCGTACGGCGGCGCGAGCAGGTTGCGGGTGTTGAAGCGCGGCTGCGTGAGCACGGGCTTCATCTTCGAGAACGTCACGAAGCCGTCGCGGCCGTGATAGGCGCCCATCCCGCTCGCGCCGACGCCGCCGAACGGCAGCGAGAGACACGCGATGTGCATCAGCGTGTCGTTGACCGTCACGCCGCCCGAGATCGTGTCGCGCATCACGCGCTCGACCGTCGCGCGCTCCTCGTCGAACAGATACAGCGCGAGCGGCCGCGGCCGCGCGTTGACGTACGCGATCGCATCGTCGAGCCGGTCGTACGGAACGACCGGCAGCAGCGGCCCGAAGATTTCCTCCTGCATCAGCGTCGCCGCGTCGGGCGCCTGCGTGACGATGGTCGGCACGAAGCGCCGCTGCGCCGGGTCGGACGTCGCGTCGGCGAGCGGATGCAGTTGCGCGCCCGCTGCCGCGGCTTCGTCCGCGAGCCGCTGCAGGCGCGCGAAATGGCGATCCGAGACGATCGAGGTGTAATCGGCGTTGCGCGCGAAGTCCGGGTACAGGCGCGCGACCCGCGCCCGCGCGCGCGCGATGAACGCCTGCTCCTGGCCGCGCGGCACCAGCACGTCGTCGGGCGCGATGCAGGTCTGCCCGGCATTCAGGGTCTTGCCGGCGATCACCGCGTCGACGGCGGCGTCGAAGCGCGCGTGCCGGCCGACGATCACGGGCGACTTGCCGCCCAGTTCGAGCGTGAGGGGCGTCAGATGCTCGGCGGCCGCGCGCATCACGTGACGGCCGACCTGGGTCGAGCCGGTGAACAGCAGGTGATCGAAGGGCAGCGCGCTGAACGCCGCGCCCACCTCGGCGTCGCCGTTCACGACCGCGACGTGGTCGCGCGAGAAGGTCTTGGCGATCAGCTGCTCGAACAGCGCGGCGGTGCGCGGCGTCAGCTCCGACATCTTGATGATCACGCGGTTGCCCGCCGCGAGCGCGCAGGCGAGCGGCGAGGCCGCGAGCAGCAGCGGGTAGTTCCACGGCGCGATGATGCCGACCACGCCGAGCGGCTGCGGCATCACCTTCGCGCGCGCGGGCTGCATCCACTTGCTCATCGGCCGGCGGCTCGGCTTCATCCAGCGCTTGCCGTGCCGCAGCGCGTCGTCGATTTCCTCCTTGGCGAGCCACACTTCCGACAGCAGCACCTCTGCCTTCGCGCGATGGCCGAAGTCGGCGTCGATCGCCTCGGCGCGTGCGTCGCGATGGTCGAGCAGCATCGCGCGCAGCGCGCGCAGGTGGCTCGCGCGCGTGTCCCAGGACGGATACGGCGCGCGCAGGTACGCGGCGCGCTGGTCGCGCAGCAGCGCATCGAGGTGGGCGAGATCGGGCAGATCGTTTTTCACTGGGTCTCCTTGGCAGCGGGTGTGGCCGGCCGTCAGGCCGGGAACGCCCGCTCGACGAGCGCGGCGTGATCGAAGCTGGCGGGCAGCGTGCCGTACACGCGCCCATTGTCGTGGCGCGACGCGGCGAGGCGCGTCGCGAGGAACGCGTCGGCGACCGGCGCGGGGGCATCGCGCAGCAGCAGCGAGGCCTGCGCAAGCAGCGCGAGGCGCTGGGCGACGCCGCGCGCGCACGCTTCGCGCGCCTCGGGCGCGAGCGCGAGCAGATCGTCGAGCCCGGCGAGCGCGGCGGCGAAGCGCGGGTCGCGTCGCGCGTCGTCGCGCCAGTCGTCGAGCAGCGCGGCGGCGGCGTCGGGGTCGCGCTCGAGTGAGCGCAGCACGTCGAGGCACATCACGTTGCCGGATCCTTCCCAGATCGAATTGACGGGCGCCTCGCGATAGAAGCGCGCCATCGGGCCGGTCTCGACGTAGCCGTTGCCGCCCCAGACTTCCATCGCCTCGCCGGTGAAGGCGAGCGCGCGCTTGCAGACCCAGAATTTCGCAGCCGGCAGCACGATCTGCCGCCAGCCGCGCGCAACGGCCGGGGGCGCTGCGTCGTCGGCCGCCTCGAACGCGTGCGCGAGCTGCATGAACAGCACGGTCGCGGCTTCCGATTCGAGCGCGAGATCGGCGAGCACGTTGCGCATCAGCGGCTGTTCGACGAGCAGGCGGCCGAACGCGCTGCGGTGGCGCGTATGATGAATCGCCTCGACGAGCGCGATGCGCATCAGCGAGGCGCTGCCGACCACGCAATCGAGCCGCGTATAGTTCGCCATTTCGATGATGGTCGGCACGCCGCGCCCCTCCTCGCCGATCATCAGACCATAGGCGTCGAGGAATTCGACCTCGCTGCTCGCATTCGAGCGATTGCCGAGCTTGTCCTTCAGGCGCTGGATCTGTACCGCGTTCTTCGTGCCGTCGGGCGTGTAGCGCGGCACGTAGAAGCACGACACGCCCGGATGCGAGGCGGTGCGCGCGAGCACGAGATGCGCGTCGCATTGCGGCGCGGAAAAGAACCATTTGTGGCCGACCAGCCGATAGGCGCCGCCGCGGCCGCCCGCGCCGAGCGGCATCGCATGGGTCGTGTTCGTGCGCACGTCGGAGCCGCCCTGCTTTTCCGTCATCCCCATCCCGACCATGATCGCGCGCTTCTGCTCGAGCGGCGCGTCGCGCGGATCGTATTCGGACGCGTACAGGCGCGTGCGCAGCGTTTCAAAAAGGGCCGGTTCGTGGCGCAGCACCGGAATGCTCGCGAAGGTCATCGTGAGCGGGCACAGCGAGCCCGATTCGAGCTGCGAGTGCAGGAAATAGCCGGCGCAGCGGGCCGGCATCGCGCCCGCGCGCGGCGTCGCGAACGGCAGCGCGTGCAGGCCCGCGCCGCGCACCATGCCGAGCAGCGCGTGCCAGCTCGGGTGGAATTCGAGCGCGTCGATCCGCTCGCCGCGCGGGCTGTGCGTCACGAGTTCGGGGGGATGGCGGTTCGCCGCCTCGGCGAGCGCGAGCGCTTCGGGGGTCGTCAGTGCGGCGCCCAGCTCGGCGAGCTTCGTTCGATACCAAGCTGCCGCGTGGCGCTCCACCGCGGCGGCGAGCGCGACGTCCGTTTCAAACGCGTTGTAGTCGGCAAGCGGCGGCGCCTGATTCGTGACCTGATGCGTGACTGTCAGAACGTGTTCGTGCATGCCTGTCTCTCCCGTTTCGCGACGTGCGGCTTCTGGCGGCCGCGCTCGTGCGCGCAAGGCGAAGACATTCATCTTAGAGTGAGATCGGGGATGCGTTTAGAGGAATCGCTCTTGAATTGATGCGCCGCCGTGCCGGGCGCGCTTCCTACAATGCGCGAACATCGCACCAGGCCGTCGGATGGCGCAAGCGCCGCTCACTGTTCATGCATGAAGGAGACATGACATGCAGTACGACTACATCATCGTTGGCGGGGGCTCGGGCGGGGCAAGCCTCGCGGGCCGGCTCGCGGATGCCTGCCCCGACGCGACGATCGCGCTCGTCGAGGCGGGCCGGCACACCGAGCGCAACGTGCTCGTCAACATGCCGGTCGGCCTCGCCGCGCTCGTGCCGTTCAAGCTCGGCACCAATTACGGCTACGAGACGGTGCCGCAGCCGGGGCTCGGCGGACGGCGCGGCTATCAGCCGCGCGGTCGCGGGATGGGCGGATCGGGCGCGATCAACGCGATGATCTATACGCGCGGCCATCCTCAGGACTACGACGAGTGGGCGCAGCTCGGCTGCGACGGCTGGGGCTGGCGCGACGTGCTGCCGTATTTCCGCCGCGCGGAGGGCAACCAGCGCGGCGCCGACGCATGGCACGGCGCCGACGGCCCGCTGACGGTGTCGGACCTGCGCTTTCGCAATCCGTTCTCCGAACGATTCATCGCGGCCGCGCACGCGGCCGGCTATCCGCTCAACGACGATTTCAACGGTGCGCAGCAGGAAGGCGTCGGCTTCTATCAGGTCACGCATCGCGACGGCGCGCGCTGCAGCGTCGCGCGGGCCTACCTCTATGGGCGCGAGCGCGCCAACCTGCACGTGATCGTCGATGCGACCGTGCTGCGCGTCGTGTTCGAGGGCCGGCGCGCGGCGGGCGTCGAACTCGCGCGCAACGGCCGCGTCGAGACGCTCGGCGCGCGCGCCGAGGTGATCCTCGCGGCGGGCGCGTTCAATACGCCGCAGCTGCTGATGTGCTCGGGCGTCGGGCCGGCGGCGCAGCTGCGCCGGCATGGCGTGGCGGTCGTGCACGACGCGCCCGACGTCGGCGAGAACCTGATCGATCATATCGATTTCATCTTCAACAAGCGCGTGAACTCGTCCGCGCTCGTCGGCATCTGCGTGCGCGGCCTCGCGAAAATGACGCCGCAATTGTTTCGCTACCTGTCGAAGCGCGACGGCATGATGTCGAGCAACGTCGCGGAGGCGGGCGGCTTCATCAAGAGCGAGCCCGGGCTCGACCGGCCCGACCTGCAGCTGCATTTCTGCACCGCGCTCGTCGACGATCACAATCGCCACATGCACTGGGGCTTCGGCTATTCGCTGCACGTATGCGCGCTGCGGCCGAAGAGCCGCGGCACCGTCGCACTCGCGAGCGGCGACGCGCGCGTCGCGCCGCTGATCGATCCGCGTTTCTTCAGCGACGAACGCGATCTCGCGCTGCTGCTGCGCGGCGCGAAGGCGATGCGCGCGATCCTGTCGGCCGAACCGCTCGCGTCGCAGGGCGGCCGCGAGCTGTACACGCATCCGGACGATTCCGACGACGCGCTGCGCGCGGCGATCAGCGCGCACGCGGACACGATCTACCACCCGGTCGGCACCTGCCGGATGGGCAGCGACGCGCGCGCGGTGGTCGACCCGCAATTGCGCGTGCGCGGGGTCGAGGGATTGCGGGTGGTGGATGCGTCGGTGATGCCGACCCTGATCGGCGGCAACACGAATGCGCCGACCGTGATGATCGGCGAGCGCGCGGCGGACTTCATCGTCGCCGCGCGGCAGGGGCGCGAAGTGCAGCGCTCGCCCGCGCTGCACGGCCGCTGATGGCGGCGCCGCTTACGCGAAGGTATCGACCATCCCGACGACGCGTCGCGTCGCCGTGCCGGCGAGCGTTGCGTCGGCGTCGCCGAGCCCATCGTCGGCCGCTGACGCGCCGAAGCCGCGCTGCGCGCCCTGGCCGCGCGCCGATTGCTGTTGCGGGTTCTGCTGCTGCGCGGCACCGAAGCTACCGTCGCTGACGCTCGCACTGCCGAGCCCGAGCCCGCCCGATTCCATCGCCTCGCGCAGCTTGGGCAGCGCCGCCTCGACGGCCTCGCGCACCTGCGCATGCTGCGAGACGAACAGCGCGTGCGCATGATTGTCGGCCACCCGCAGCACGACCTGCAGCGGCCCGAGATCCGGCGGATTGAGCGTGAGCTCCGCGCTTTGCTGGTGCGCGTTCGACAGGAAGACGACCTTCTGGCCCAGTGCGTCGGCCCAGTCCGGCCCGCCCACGGGCGGCGCGACGTGGGTCGTGCCGGCTACGGCCGCGCCTGCCTGCTGCGTGGTCGGCACGCTTTGCTGGAGCGCGGCGCTCGCGGCGGCGAGCGAAGCCTGGCCCGAATCGACGGCCGGCTGCGAGGTGGTGAGCGCGCCGGCGGCCGGCTTCGCCTCGCCCGCCGGGTCGGCGGTGGCGGCCGCATCGGCGGCAGCGGTCGTCGTCGCGTTCGAGGCGGCGAGCGCCTTGTCGGCCATCAGCCCCTTGGCGGTGAGCGGCGCGCGCAGCGGGGCGCTGTCCGCGCCCGCGCGGCTGCCGCCGCCGGTGCCGGGGGTGACGGTCGGCATCGCGGCGCCCTGGCCGCCGTTGGTGAGCTTGTCGAGCGCGCTTTGCAGCGCGTCGCGGATCGTCGCGGGGGCGCCGCCGGCCGCGTCGGTCGCATCCGTCTGGGCGCCGTTGGCCTTGGCGTCGAGCTTGGCGGCCAGCGCGCTGGCCGCATCCGCGATCGAGGCGGCGGCGTCAGCGGCTTCGTCGACGGGCTGCGACGCGGCGTCCGGGCGCGCCTGCAGTTGCGCCTGGACCGCGGCGGCGGCCGCGAGCGCGGCGGCCTGGGCCGGATCGGGCGCGGTTTGCGCGGTGCTGTCGCCCGTCGTGCCGTCGTCCTTGCCGGTGGACGGCTTCGTGCCGTTCGTCGTCGTGCCGGCGCCGGCCGTCGGCGTGGTGGTCGGCGCGCTCGGATCGTTGGCGCTTGCGCTGCCGTTCGACTGCGTCGTCGCGCCATTGGCCTGGCGCTGCGACTGCACGCTCTGCCGCAGGGTCTGCGCGAACGGTGCGGTCGAGACGGGCGTGTCCGGACTGCTCGTCGCGGGGGCCGGGCTCGCGCCGCGTGCGCCGCTGACGGCCGTGCCGGCGGTGTCGAGCAGCGTACCGAGGAGAGGAAGAGAGGGCATGGCGGGTCTCAGGTTCGGGTTCGGTTTGCGCGGCGTTTATTTCGCCGCGTCGGCGTTTGCCGCGTCCGTGCGCATCCGCAGCACTTTGGCCGCGTGTTCGTCGGCGTCGCGCTGCTCGCGTTTCGCGACGCGCCGGGCTTCCTGTTGCGCGCCGCGGGCCTGCAGGATCTCGAACGAGCCCACGGTGCGTTTCTTCGACTGCCACTCGGCGCGCGCCGCGTCGATGCGCGCCTCGGCCGCGGCCAGCACGCGCCGTTGCTGGCCGATCGCGTCGTCGAGCGTGTTGATGAAGGCCTGGAAGTTGAGCCAGCTGCCGGCCGGCATGCCGGTCTGCGCGGAGATCGCGAAGTTCGCGTGGTATTCGTCGCGGTAGCGCAGCAGGGCGTCGAGCTGCGTTTGCGCGTCGGTGCGGTCGCGCTGCGCGTGGCCGAGCTGCTTGGTCGCGTGGTCGAGCGCGTCGAGCGCGCGATCGAGCAGCAACTGGAGCGGAAAGCTTTGAGCCATGGTCAGCCTCCTTCGGTTTCGAACAGCGCGTCGAGCGCGGCGAGGCTCGGCGCGAACGGCGCGCATTCGCGGAAGCCCTGTTGCAGGACGGCCTCGATGCGCGGATAGAGCGCGATCGCGCGGTCGAGCTGCGCGTCGCGGCCGGCGGCGTAGGCGCCCACCGCGATCAGGTCGCGGTTGCGCTGGTAGCGCGACAGCATCTGCTTGAACTGGCGCACGCGGTCGAGATGCATGTCGTCGATCAGCGCGGTCCTCGCGCGGCTGATCGACTGCTCGATGTCGATGGCCGGGTAGTGGCCCGCTTCGGCGAGCGAGCGCGACAGCACGATGTGGCCGTCGAGGATCGCGCGCGCGGAGTCGGCGATCGGATCCTGCTGGTCGTCGCCCTCGGTGAGCACGGTATAGAACGCGGTGATCGAGCCGCCGCCCTCCGGGCCGTTGCCGGTGCGCTCGACGAGCGCGGGCAGCTTCGCGAACACCGACGGCGGATAGCCCTTGGTCGCAGGCGGCTCGCCGATCGCGAGCGCGATCTCGCGCTGCGCCATCGCGTAGCGCGTCAGCGAATCCATCAGCAGCAGCACGTGCTTGCCCTGGTCGCGGAAATATTCGGCGAGCGTGGTCGCGTAGGCGGCGCCCTGCATGCGCAGCAGCGGCGACACGTCGGCCGGCGCGGCCACCACGACCGAGCGCGCGAGCCCGTCCTCGCCGAGGATCTGCTCGAGGAATTCCTTCACTTCGCGGCCGCGTTCGCCGATCAGCCCGATCACGATCACTTCGGCGCTGGTGTAGCGCGCCATGGTGCCGAGCAGCACCGACTTGCCGACGCCGGAGCCCGCGAACAGGCCCATGCGCTGGCCGCGGCCGACGGTCAGCAAGGTGTTGATCGCGCGCACGCCGACATCGAGCACGTGATGGATCGGTTCGCGGTCGAGCGGGTTGATCGAGGCTGCGGTGAGCGGCGCGTCGGCCTGCGCGCCGAGCGGCCCGAGGCTGTCGAGCGGGCGGCCCGACGCGTCGACGACGCGGCCGAGCAGGTTCCAGCCGACCGGCAGCCGTTTTGCGCCGGACATCGGGTCGGCGATCGGCGCGCTTTCGAGCGGCCACACGCGCGCGCCCGGCAACACGCCGGCGACGTCGGTGGTCGGCATCAGGAACAGGCGCTCGCCCGCGAAGCCGACGACTTCGGCCTCGGCGAGCGGCAGCGTGCTGCCCGGCGGCAATTCGATCGTGCACTCGGCGCCGACCGACAGGCGCAGCCCGATCGCTTCCAGCACCAGGCCGGCTGCGCGCGTCAGGCGGCCGCACGGACGCAGCGGCAGCGCACGGGCGTTGCGCGCGCGCAGTCCGTCGAGATGCTGGCGCCAGTGGGCGAGATGCGGATTCGCGAGCGCGGCCGGCGCGGCGGCGCGCGCGCCGTGCGACGCCAGCGCCAGCTCGTGTTCGAGCGGCGTGAGGTCGTCGCGGGCGCTCGCGTTCACCACGCGCTCACCTTGCCGAGCGCGGCGGCGACCCGTTCCCAGCGGGTCGTCAGCGTCGCGTCGACTTCGCCCGTCGCGGCATGCGCGCTGCAGCCGCCGCGTTCGATCGCGGGCTCGGTGCGCACGCTCCAGCCGAGCGCGTCGAGTTCGTCCTTCAGATAGGCCTCGACGACCGGCAGGTCGGCCGGATTCACGAGCAGGTAGGGGGCGCCCGCGAGCGCGGGCTCGGCCGCGAGGATCTCGCGGGCCGCCGCGATCAGCGCGGCGGGATCGTGCTGCACGTGATGGCGCACGACCTGTTGCGCGATGTCGAGCGCGAGCGTCGCGAGGTCGTCGGCGAGGAGGTGTTCGACGCCGGCGAGCGCTTCCTTGAACGATGCGGCGAGCGCCGTGAGCTGCGCCGCCTGCGCGTGCGCATCGATCTGGCCGGCCTCGAAGCCCTGCGCGCGGCCCTGTTCGTAGCCGGCCTGGTAGCCGAGCGCCTGGCCTTCGACGTGGCCCGCCGCATGGCCTTCCGCGTGCGCGGCGTCGCGCACGCGCTGCAGGTCCGCCGCGAGCGCTGCCGCGGCCGCCGCAGCCGCCACGCCGCCGTCGTCGGGCGGCGGCGGGGGCGGCGGATCGAACGAGGCCATCTCCCACCGCTGGTATGCGGTGAGCGGCTTCGCGCGGGCGCTCGACGGATCAGACATAGGCGTCTTCCGCCTTGCCGCCGAGCACGATCTGGCCGCTCTCGGCGAGGTTGCGCACGACCTGCAGGATCTTGCGCTGCTGCGTTTCCACCTCGGACACGCGCACCGGGCCGCGCGCGTCGAGATCCTCGGCGAGCAGTTCGGCCGCGCGCTGCGACATGTTGGACAGGAACTTCTGGCGCAGCGCGGGCGGCGCGCCCTTCAGCGCGATGATCAGCGCCTCGGATTCCACTTCCTTGAGCAGCAGCTGGATCGCGCGGTCTTCGAGGTCGAGCAGGTTCTCGAACACGAACATCTGGTCGACGATCTTCTGCGCGAGGTCCGCGTCGTACTGCTTGACGTTCTCCAGCACCGCTTCCTCATGCACGCTCGTCATGAAGTTGAGGATCTCGGCCGCGGTGCGGATGCCGCCCATCGGGCTGCGCTTCAGGTTGTCGCTGCCGGACAGCAGGCCCGTCAGCACGTCGTCCAGCTCGCGCAGCGCGGCCGGCTGGATGCCGTCGAGCGTCGCGATCCGCAGCAGCACGTCGTTGCGCAGCCGCTCGGTGAAGCACGACGCGATCTCGGAGGCCTGGTCGCGATCGAGGTGGACGAGGATCGTCGCGATGATCTGCGGGTGCTCGTTCTTGATCAGCTCGGCGACCGCGCTCGAGTCCATCCACTTGAGGCCTTCGATGCCGCTCGTGTCGCTGCCCTGCAGGATCCGGTCGATCAGCACGCCGGCCTTGTCCTCGCCGAGCGCCTTGGTCAGCACCGTGCGGATGTAGTCGCTCGAATCGAGCGACAGCGCGGTGTGCTGCTCGGCTTCCTTGGCGAATTCGTGCAGCACCTCCTCGACCTGCTCGCGCGTGACGTTCTTCAGCGCGGCCATCGCGGCGCCGATCTTCTGGACCTCGCGCGGCGCGAGGAACTTGAATACCTGCGCGGCCTCTTCCTCGCCGATCGACATCAGCAGGAGCGCGCTCTTGGTCAAACCTTCAGCGTTCATCGGACACCCAGTTCTTCACGACGGTTGCGACGATCTTCGGATCCTGACGCGCGATGGTGCGCGCGTAGTCGAGATTGCGTTCGTAGCGGCCCTTCTCGTTCTCGAACGCCAGCAGGGCGGGATCGGGTTCGTCGTTGGCGGCCGGCTTGTCCAGCGCGGGCAGGCCGTCGAGTGCGATCGGTTCGTTCGGCGCGGGCAGCGCCGCCGCGGCGACCGATTCGGCGGACGGAAACGCGCGGCGCATCGCCGGGCGAACGAACATGAAGTAGAGCGCCGCGGCCGCGCCGGCGATGCCGAGCCACTTCGCGACATCCTTGGCCAGCTCGATCATGTCCGGCTGGCGCCACCACGGCAGGTCGGCGTACGGATCGGCGGCCGTCGTGAACGCGCTGTTGACCACGTTGACCGAGTCGCCGCGCTTCTCGTCGTAGCCCATCGCGTCCTTCACGAGCTGCTCGATCTGCGCGAGCTTCGGCGCGGCCAGCGGCTGCATCGTCACGTGGCCCTTCGCGTCGGCGCTCGGCTGGTAGTTGACCACCACCGCGACCGACAGCCGCTTGATGCCGCCCATCGCCTGCTCGACGTGGCGCACGGTCTTGTCGAGTTCGTAGTTGGTCGTCGAGTCCTTGCGGTCGCTGACCGGGGTCGACTGCGCCCCGTTCTGGCCGTTGCCCGCGACGATCGGCGCGGAGGCCGGCTGCGGCGGCGTGTTCGACAGCGCGCCCGGCACGCCCGAGGCGCCGTTCTGCGCGAGCTCCGTCGCGGTGCTGGTCTGCTGGCTGCGGATCGCGGACTGCTGCGGCGTGGCGTTCGGGCCGTAGCTCTCCGAGGTCTGCTCGACCTTCGCGAAATCGATGTCGGCGCTGACCTGCGCGCGCGCGTTGCCGGCGCCGAAGATCGGCGCGAGGATCGCGTCGCCGCGCTTCTGGGTGTTGCGCTCGACCTGCTGCACGTATTTGAGCTGGCTTGCGTCGAGGCCGCTCGCGGCGGCGGGCTGGGTCAGCAGGTTGCCGTCCTGGTCGACGATCGTGACGTTCTTGACCGGCATGTCGGGCACGCCCGACGCGACCATCCGCGTGATCGCCGCCACCTGGCCCTCGTCGAGCACGCGGCCCGGATACAGGTCGACGAACACCGATGCCGACGGCGCCTCGCGATCGCGCACGAACACCGACGGCTTCGGGATCGCGAGGTGGACGCGCGCGCCGCGCACCGCGTTGATCGATTCGATCGTGCGCTGCAGCTCGCCTTCGAGCGCGCGCTGGTAGTTCACCTGCTCGGCGAACTGGCTGATGCCGAATTTCTGGTTGTCCATCAGCTCGAAGCCGACCGAGCCGCCCTTGGGCAGCCCCATCGACGCGAGCCGCAGGCGCGTCTCGTGCACCTGGTTCGACGGCACGAGGATCGCGCCGCCGGCGTCGGCGAACTTGTACGGCACGTTGGCCTGTTGCCGCGCGGCGATGATCGCGCCGCCGTCGCGGTCGGACAGGTTGCTGTACAGCACGCGGTAATCGGGCGCACGGCTCCACAGCACGAGCCCGACGATCGCGGCGATCACGAGCGCGGTGATGACGATGAACGGCAGGCGCGGGTTGGTGCGCATTCGCGACAGGCCGGAGAAGCGCTCGGCGAAGCCGCCCAGGCCGAAGTCCGCGCCTGCCCCGGCGCCGCCCGGCAGCGCGCCGGCCGCGGCCGCGGCGTTGGGCGGCGTGGCGGCGAGGCTCGCGCGGGCATCGGGGTTGATCAGCGAGTTGGCCTGCGAATCCATGCTTCGGTGTTCTCCAAGCGGGCTTAGGGCCCGTTCGGACGAACGGGCGCACATTGACACGATGCGATTATCCGTACGCGCGAGCGGGCTGATCGGAGGAATAGAGCGGGGTTTCACCCGTACTTTCGCGGCTTTGATACGGGCCCGGCTGCTATGCTTTTTCGCAATCCGGCATGGCCCCCGCGACGGGCGCGCCACCGGACGACGGCCGGTCCTCGACCCGGCCGGCCTTTTCGCGGAGAACCACATGACTGCCCCCGTCAACGGAATCGCTTCGGCTTTGCAACAGATGCAGGCGATGGCCGCGCAGGCGGCGGCGGGCGGAACCGCCAGCCCCAACGCCGCCCTGGCGGGGTCGGGCGCGGCCACGGCGGGCACCTTCGCGAGCGCGATGAAAGCCTCGCTCGACAAGATCAGCGGCGACCAGCAGCGCTCGCTCGAACAGGCCAAGGCCTTCGAGATCGGCGCGTCGAACGTGTCGCTCAACGACGTGATGGTCGACATGCAGAAGGCCGGCATCGGCTTCCAGTTCGGCCTGCAGGTGCGCAACAAGTTGGTGAGCGCCTACAACGACATCATGCAGATGTCGGTTTAAGTCGGTTTCAGCGTGTTTTCCGGGCGTTTTCCCTAAAGCTTTTACATTCCTTTCCGATAACTCCGGTAGACCTTCTCGCACCGTGCGCCGCGCGGCGGCGGGCCTGACCTACGCCATTTATCTCAAAATTAGGAGGCCGCCATGTTTTCCCCAGGACACGCTGGAGCCAGCGCCTATGCTCGGGTCGGCGTCGAAACAGGGGTGATGGGCGCGAACCCTCATCGTCTGATCGCCATGCTGTACCAGGGGGCGCGGCAAGCCATCGCGCTGGCGCGGCTGCATCTGCAACAGGGCAATGTCGCGGCGCGCGGCGATGCGATCGGCAAGGCGATCCGGATCGTCGAGAACGGTCTGCAGCAATCGCTGAATCTCGACGTCGGCGGCGAGATCGCGGGCCGGCTCGACGCGCTGTACACCTATATCAGCCGCCGCCTGCTCGAGGCCAACGTGCAATCGAGCGAACCGATGCTGGTCGAGGTCGACGGGCTGCTCGCCACGCTCGAGGAAGCGTGGACGGGGATTGCGCCCGAATACGTGAAGATGAGCGCACAAGCCGGGACGGAATTGCCGAGATGAGCCCGAAAGCCGAATACATCGCACGCTACGAAGCGATCGCGGCCGTGTCCGGCCGCATGCTGATCGCGGCCCGCGACGAGGAGTGGCAGGCGCTGGGCGGGTTGCAGGAGGAATATCTGCGGCTCGTCGACAGCCTGAAGGAAGCCGGGCCGGGGATGACGCTCGACGAGTCCGAGCGCGGCCGCAAGTACGAACTGATTCGCCAGATTCTCGCCGACGACGCGGCGATCCGCGATCTCGCGAGCCCCGACGTCGCGCGCCTGTCGGCGCTGTTCGAAACCGGGCGCTCGACCAAGGTGTTGAAGGACCTGTACCAGGCGCGTCGCTGACCGTCCGACGCCAACGCGTCGGCGCCGCGCGGCGCCCGTCGCGCCGGACGGCCGCCACGCGGAATCGTCCCGCTTTCTCTCCGGCCCGCGCCAGGATTCACGATGACCGGTATCGACACAGTTGCCGCCGCCATCCTGGCGAGCCGCATCGACAGCCTGCTGAATACCCCCGTGACGGCCCCGTCGGCCGGCGCCGCGACCCCGCAGGTCGGCACCTCGGCGACCGCGCCGGGCACGGCCGCGCCCGCGCCGCTGCCGGCCGGCGCGGCCGGGTCGCCGCTCGCGTCGGCCCAGGCGGTGCTGTCCGAGGTGGCGCTGACGCTCGCTGCGATTTCCCGGTTCGGCGGCGAAGCGAGCGCGCCGGTGCTGGGCAATACGCCCTTGCTGCCGGCGGGGCCGAGCCCGCAGGCCGCGACCACCCCGCAGCAGCCGGCCGCATCCGGCGGTGCGGCGGCCGGTGCCGCGGCATCGGCGCGCGCGCAGGCCGCCGGCGGTGCGCCGGCTTCGCCCGCGGCGGCGCTGAGCAGCGCGCTCGTGCAGGCGGTGGCCGACAGCGGCCTGTTCTACGAATCCCATCTCGCCCAATGGCTGGCCGGCCAGCGCAGCTTCGCGATGCTCGCGCGCGAGCCGCAGGCGCAATTCGCGGATGACGGTGCGTTTGCGTCGGCGCGGCCGGGCGGGGCGCAGCCCGCGCCCGACGATCCGCTCGCCGATGCGCTTGCCGCGCGCCTGCCGTTGCCGCAGGCGGGCCGTCCGTCGGGCGACGCCGGCGCGCCGGCGCAGGGCGCCTCCGCCGCGCCGCAGAATCCGGCCCAATCCGGCGCGGGCGCGCCGCCGGCCCGCGCGGCCGGCGCTTATGGCGCGCCGGAGCCGGACGCCAAGACCTTGGGCAGCAGCACGACCCAGGGCGCGACGCGCGGCGAGGCGAGCGCCGATCCGCCCGCCTCGCTCGCGTCGTCGCTGCATCCCGCGGCGCTGCCGATCGTGCGCCAGCAGCTCGACTTGCTGGCGACCGACCAGTTTCGCTGGATCGGCGAGGTCTGGCCGGGCGCGCGACTCGACTGGCTGATCGAGCCGGACGACACGCGCGGGCGCGACCCGGGGGCGGCCGATCCCGGCGACGGGATCGCCTGGCACACCCGGCTCACGCTGGCCTTGCCGTCGCTCGGCATGGTCGACGCGGACCTGACGCTGAACGGCGAACAGATCACCGCGCGACTGCGTGCGAACGAGACCGGTGCGGCGCGGCTTTCATCGCACGGGGAACAGCTGCGCCAGCGGCTCGCGGCGGCGGGCTTGCAATTGAGCGGGCTGTCGATCCGCGCGATCGAGGACGCCCCGGAGAGCTTCGACGCCACCGCCGCGCGGGCCGCCGCGTCGGCCTATGCGCGCAGCGCGGTCGTGACCGAGGTGCTGCCGGCGGAGCCGAAACCGAAGCCGCCCGCCCGGACGCCGGTGCGCGATCCGCTCGACGACTGGGAGCTGCTGCCATGAGCCGCACCCATCGCAAGGGCGCGGCCGCGCTGGCCTACGACGCGAAGGGCGGGGATGCGGCGCCGCGCGTGATCGCGAAAGGCTACGGGCTGGTCGCCGAGATGATCGTCGCGCGGGCGAAGGAGGCGGGCCTCTACGTGCATACGGCGCCGGAGATGGTGTCGCTGCTGATGCAGGTCGATCTCGATTCGCGGATTCCGCCGCAGCTTTATCAGGCGGTGGCCGAGCTGCTCGCCTGGTTGTACGCGCTCGAGAGCGAGGCCGGGGAGGGCGAGGGGGGGGAGTCCGAGCCGGCATTTCCGACGCTGAAGCCGACGCGTTGAGGTGTGGAAGCCGGTTTTTGGCAGGAAATGACAAATGACCATTGTCTATTTCTCTCGACGTTCCGCGCGATTCTCGAATTGACGGCCCGATGGGTCCGGCTTGCGTTGAGGTGAGCGCTGCCGAGCAGCGTACGCATGTGTCCGGGCAGGGGCGTCAATGTGCCGGCGTTTATCCCAAACAGCATATGACAAGCGACCATTGTCAATTTCAACTCTATCGGACACGAGCACTTGCTGAACTGCTGCTCGGACAGTGCCCGATCGAGTCCACATGCGTCCCTGCGATGCGCGTGCAAACAGCGCGGCGCGGAAGCGAATGCAGGAGGCCTGTTCTATTTGAGTGAAATGTGACAAGTGATTATTGTCAATTCTCACCGGACGCGTGCAACTTACCGCCGAATGTTTCTGCGGACGGTCTCGCTCAATCGCGCGTGATAGAGGGGGAACATTCCCGATGCCGAAACCAGCGCACGTCCGGCCCAAGCCTTCGAGGAAATGACAAGCCTGGCTTGTCGACATTCATCCCGCCCGCATCGGCATCACGGCCCGCTCGTCGCCCGCCGCCTGCCTCACCGGTCCCGCAAGACCGGCCAATAGTCGCGCTGCGCGGCGCGCGCCGCCGCCACCGCGTCGCGCTCGGGCTGGCTCAGCGCATGCTGGGCGAACGCATGCGGATCGACGAACGGCGCGTCCCAGTCGACCAGCCCCTCCAGCACGCCCAGCGTTGCGATCGGCAGGTAGGGCAGGCTGTAGCCGCCTTCCTGGATCAGCGCGATCCGCCCGCCGCACAGCGCGCTTGCGCGGCCTGCCGCAGCGCGCGCGCCATCCGGCGGAAGCCGTCGCGCTGCACGCGCATGCGGCCGAGCGGATCGAGCGCGTTCGCATCCTGGCCCGCCGACACGAGGATCAATTCCGGCCGGAACGCGTCGAGCAGCGGCAGCACCAGCGCGTCGAACGCGTGCGCGTAGCCTGCGTCGCCGGTGCCGGACGGCAGCGCGACGTTCACGTTGTGGCCGAGTGCGGGCGCGGCGCCGGTTTCGTCCGGTCGCCCGCCGTCGAGCGGGTAGTTGCCGGCCTCGTGCAGCGAGACGAACAGCACCGACGGATCCGCGTAGAACACCTGCTGGGTGCCGTTGCCGTGATGCACGTCCCAGTCGACGATCGCGACTCGCCCGATGCCGTGCGCGGCCTGCGCGTGGCGGGCCGCCACCGCGATGTTGTTGTAGTAGCAATAGCCCATCGCGACCTCGGCGCCCGCATGGTGGCCCGATGGCCGCACGAGCGCATAGGCCTGCCGCAGCGGGCCTGCGAGCACCGCGTCGACGGCCGCGCAGGCGGCGCCCGCCGCGAGCCGTGCGATGCGCTCGGTGTCGCTGCCGCCCGCCGCGTCGTCGCCGAGCGGCACGACCTGCGAGCCGGCCAGCGCGCAGGTTTCCGCGAGCCAGCGCAGGTACTCGGGCCGATGCACGCGCAGCAGCTGGGCGTCAGTTGCGGGCGCGAAGGCGAGGCGCGTGAGGCGCGCGTTCATGCCGACCGCATCGAGCAACTGCATCGTGTAGGCGAGCCGCAGCGGGCTGTCGAAGTGCTCGCCGAGATTCAGCGTGCCGTGCGGCACCGCGTAGACGAGATCGCCTTGCCGGTGCTGCAGGAACGCGGGATCGAACAGCAGGCCGGTCGGTATCACGGGGTCTCCTCCTTGGGCGGGCGGAGCCGGGGTGCGCCCCGGCGGGATGCGGTGACGAGGCGGCCTCGATCTCGACGGCCGTCCGCTGCCGATAGCGTACCCATCGGCGCCGCATCCGGATAGGGCGGCGAAGCGTCCCGGCGGCGCTCCATGGCGGCTCCCGGCCCCGGCGCGGCTTGAGCCGCGATGAAATTTATGTAATGATATGCATTCTCATTTTTAACCGAACGGGCGGCGCACGACGGGGTCGTGCGCCGCCCGCTGCCTTTGTGCGGATGGAGCCTGCAGCGTGAACGCGCCCGAATCGATCGAATCCCCCCGGCTGGCCGGCGTCACCGTGCTGCCGACCCGCGCGAGGGACGCGGGCGAACTGGCGGCCCGCCGCCAGCGCTCGCGCCGCGCGACCTTCATCAAGTGGCTGCGCAAGGTGCACGGCTGGGTGGGGCTGTGGGGCGCCGTGATGGGCCTGCTGTTCGGCGTGACGGGCGTGCTGCTCAACCACCGCGCGCCGCCGCTCAAGATCTCGTCGGGCGAGCCGCAGGTCCAGCAATTGCAGCTGGCGCTGCCCACGCCCGCACCGGCGAGCCCGGCGGCGCTCGCCGCGTGGCTCAAGCGCGAGCTGAAGTTCGACGGCGAGCCCGGCCGGCTCCGCAAGGAACCGGCGCAGCCGGTCGCCTGGGGCGAGCGCAAGCTGGTCCAGCCCGAGCGCTGGCAGGTCGGCATCTTCGGCCCGGGCAGCAACGTGCAGGCCGAATACTGGGTGGGCAACGGCTACGTGTCGGTGAAGCGCAGCGAGAATGCGTTCCTCGCGACCCTCAACAACCTGCATCGCGGCGTCGGCATGAACCTGTTCTGGGTGCTGCTGATGGACACCATCGCCGGCTCGATGATCCTGCTGTCGCTGACGGGCGTGCTGTTGTGGACCGAGTTGAACAAGCGCCGCACGGTCGGCGTCGTGCTCGTCGTCGGCTCGGTGGCGGCCGCGCTCGCGGCGGGCCTCACCTGACGCCGCACGCGCCGCCGTCCGTCGCGGCCAGCTCGCGCGCGGCTTTCGCGCCTTCCACCTGAAGGATCGTCGGCAGCGATACGCCGTTCTTCGCGGCCGTCACTTCGGCGAGGATCGACACTGCGATCTCGGGCGGCGTGCGGCTGCCGATGTAGATGCCGGCGGGCCCGTGCAGCCGCGCCAGCTCCGCCGCGCTCAGGTCGAATTCGCGCAGCCGCTCGCGGCGCGCCGCGTTGTTGCGCCGCGAACCGAGCGCGCCGACATAGAACGCGGGCGTCTTCAACGCCTCCATCAACGCGAGATCGTCGAGCTTCGGGTCGTGGGTCAGCGCGATCACGGCCGAGCGCGCGTCGAGCCTCATCTCCAGCACCGTGTCGTCCGGCATGGTGCGCACGATCCGCGTACCCGGCACGTCCCATGCATCGGTGTATTCCTCGCGCGGATCGCACACGGTCACCTGATAGTCGAGTCCCGCCGCGATCTGGCACAGATAACGCGACAGCTGGCCCGCGCCGATCACGAGCATCCGGTAGCGTGGGCCGTGCACCGTCGTCAGGTGCGCGCCGTCGAAGCGCAGCGCGTCGGCGGCCTGCGCGGGCGCGAGCGCGACCGCGCCGGTCGCGAGTTCGAGGGTGCGGGTCACGAGGCGCCCCGCCTCGACCGCGTCGCACAGCGCGGCGATTTCGCTGGCGGCGCCGAGCGGCTCCAGCACCAGCTCGATCGTGCCGCCGCAGGGCAGCCCGAAGCGGTGCGCCTCCTCGGCGGTGATACCGTATTTGACCGCCTCCGGGCGCGCGTGCGGGGCGATGCCGGCCGCGTGCACGCGGGCGATCAGATCGTCCTCGATGCAGCCGCCCGACACCGAGCCGACCACGAGCCCGTCGTCTCGCACCGCGAGCATCGCGCCCTCGGGCGGCGGCGACGAGCCCCAGGTCTGCACCACCGTGACGAGCAGCGCGCGCCGGCCCTCGGCGAGCCAGCGCGCGCTCGTCTTCAATACTTCGAGATCGACGCTTTCCATCTTCCGTTCCTTGTTGCGGGGCGGCCTGCGGGCCGCCCGATGGCGCGATTATGAACCGCCCGCCGCGACGCTGCAGACGCAGGCCGCGCCGGCCAAAAAAAACGGCGCCGCCGCCGAAGCGGGGCGCCGTGGCCCGGGGCGCGAGGCGCCCGCGGCGGCCGGTCAGTGCGGGTTGCCGTGCGCGAGCTTCGAGCGGCTGCGCGAGTACGCGAAGTACACGACGAGGCCGATCGCGAGCCACACGAGGAACGCGACCCAGGTGACCCATTGCAGGTTCAGCATCAGGAACAGGCAGGCCGCGACCGCGAGCAGCGGCACGACCGGCACGCCCGGGCAGCGGAACGCGCGCGGCAGGTCCGGATGGGTCCGGCGCAGCACCAGCACCGCGATCGACACCATCGAGAACGCCGCGAGCGTGCCGATGTTGATCAGCTCCGCCAGCACGTTGAGCGGGATCAGCGCGGCGATCAGGCCGAAGAACAGGCCGACCAGCCAGGTGGTGAGGAACGGCGTCGCGAAGCGCGGATGCACGTTCGACAGCGCGCCGGGCAGCAGGCCGTCGCGCGACATCGCGAAGATGATGCGGGTCTGGCCGTAGCTCATCACGAGGATCACGGTCAGCATGCCCAGCACCGCGCCGAGGTCGATGAAGCCTGCGACCCAGCGCTCGCCCGCCGCCTGCAGCGCGTACGAGATCGGGTGCGAGATGCTCGCGTACTGCGCGGACGGCACGATGCCCGTCGCGACGGCGGCCACCGTCACGTACAGCACGGCGCACACGGCGAGCGAGGCGATGATGCCGATCGGCAGGTCGCGTTTCGGATTCTTGACTTCCTCGGCCGCCGACGACACCGCGTCGAAACCGATGAACGCGAAGAACATCACCGCGGCCGCGCCGAACACGCCGTTCCAGCCGTGCGGCATGAACGGAGTCCAGTTGGCCGGCTTGACGTGGAACACGCCGACCGCGATCACGAGCAGCACCACCGAGACCTTCACGAACACCATGATGTTGTTGACGCGGGTCGATTCGCGGATGCCGACCGACAGCAGCGTCGTGATCACCAGCATCACGAGGAAGGCGGGCAGGTTGAAGTAGGTGGTGACGCCGGGGATCGCGCCGGGCGCGGCGCTGAGCGCGGCCGGCAGCGAGACGCCGAAGCCCTGCAGCAGCGACTGCAGGTAGCCCGACCAGCCGACCGACACGGCCGAAGCCGCGAGCCCGTATTCGAGCATCAGGTCCCAGCCGATGATCCAGGCGACCAGTTCACCGAGGGTCGCGTACGAATACGTGTAGATCGAGCCGGCGACCGGGATGGTCGACGCGAATTCCGCGTAGGACAGCGCGGCGAGGCCGCACGCGATCGCGGCGATCACGAAGGCCAGCATCAGCGCGGGGCCGGCCTGCACGGCGCCCGTGCCGGTCAGGACGAAGATGCCGGTGCCGATGATCGCGCCGATCCCGAGGAACGTGAGGTCGAGCGCGCCGAGGGCTTTCTTGAGCCCGGCGGCATGCGCACTGGCGATCATGTGATCGACGTTTTTCTTGCGGAAGAGAGACATTGAGGATGGATGACCTGCGGCGCGCAAGGCGCGCGTCGGATAGTGGAAAATCCGCAATTTTAACGGATAAGGGCCGCGCCGCCGAGTTCTTCGATGCCGGCG
>NZ_JAAGNW010000009.1:44686-50205 GCF_010645215.1 Burkholderia multivorans
ATCGAATCATCCAATGAAAACAGATGCTTGCGCGCGCAACAACGGCGCGCGGCGTTTCATGCGCCGATCTGCGGATTCATGTCGACGAGCCGGTTGCTCATCACATAGAACGTCAGCTCGGCATTGTTCGACAATTTCATTTTTTCCAGGAGCCGCGTGCGGTACACGCTCACGGTCTTGACCGACAGCGACAGCGTGTGCGCGATATCGGTCAGGCGCTTGCCGGACGCGAGCATGCACAGGGTCTGGTATTCGCGGTCCGAGAGCTTCTCGTGCGGCAGCGGCTCGTTCTCGAACGACACGTATTCGGCGAGCGCCTCGGCCATCGCCGGGCTCACGTACTTGCGCCCGGCGGCGACCTGCTGGATCGCCGAGATCATCTGCGCGGCGTTGACGGTCTTCGACAGATAGCCCGCCGCGCCCGCCTTGAGCGCGCGCACCGCGTACTGATCCTCGCGGTACATCGAGAACATCAGCACCGGCGTGCGCGGCAGCTTGCGCTTGATGCGCTTGAGCACCTCGCTGCCGTTCATGTCGGTGAGCGAGATGTCGAGCAGGATCACATCGTAGGCGGCCTTGTCGATCGCGGCGACCGCTTCGCAGCCGGTTTCCGCCTCCGCGACTTCGCGGGCGATTCGGCGGTCGATCAGCAGTTGCCGGATGCCTTGGCGGACGATGGCGTGATCATCGACGAGCAGGATGTGCAGGGTCATGATGGCGCCTCACGAATGCTGGATGCTGCGGGGAGCGAACCCGGCCGGGCTCAGCGCGGCCCAGTCGAAGCGCGCGCGCAGGGTCGTGCCGCGGCCGGCGCGCGACGCGCCGACCTCGAACCCGCCGCCGAATGCCTCGCAGCGCGCGCGCATGCCGCGCAGGCCATGGCCGACGCGGCCGCTCGGTGCGCCCAGGCCGACGCCGTCGTCGCTGACGACGAGCACGAGGTGGTCCTCCTCGGCCTCGATCCGCACGTCGGCGGCGTGGGCGCGCGCATGCTTCGCGGTGTTCGCGAGCGCTTCCTGCGCGACGCGGAACACGGCCAGCGCGCCGCGCGCGCGCAGGTGCGCGATGCGCGCGTCGGCGGCGCAGATGAAGCTGGTGCGCAGGCCGGTGCGCTCCGAATAGGCGCCGATCCAGGCCGACAGCGTGCCGACGAGGCCGATATCGAGCCCGGGCGCGTCCTGGTCGGTGATCAGGCGGCGATTGGTGTCGGAAGCGGCGTCGAGCGCTTGCTGGGCAAGCGCGAGCGCGCGCCGGCAGCCGTCCGGCGCATCGGCCGGCAGCCAGGTGTCAACGTTTGCGAGCGCAAATCGAGCAGCGGTCAGATCGGCGCCGAGGCTGTCATGCAGCTCGCCCGCGAAGTGGCGGCGTGCGGATTCGCCCGCGGCGACCAGTTCGGCGGCAAGCTGCTCGACGCGCGCTTCGAGCGCGGCGATCGTGGCGTGCGTGACAGCGGGATGAAAGGTGACAGGTGGGCGAACGTCGCCGGCAATCGATTGCGGAGACGGGGACGGGGAGTTCGCGCCGGCCGACGCGCTATACGGCGTATCCATGACTCTCCCTTGTCAGAAAGCTGAGCAGATATCCGTTGCCAGCAGCGTCGATCGCGGTTGCGAAGGCGAAACTACTGTAAGGGATTTGCCAGATAACGGAGTAACAAAATTTACACTTAGTAACATTTGATCCGGCCCTGATAGCACACTTTCCGATTACCTCTATGCGCCGCGCATGATATCCCAGAATTATAGGAAAAGTCATACCAGCCGTTGGTTTAACCGCACACATCCCGTCTCGGGATGTACCCGATGTAGGAAAAACACCGACACACCATGGGTAGAGGTTGGCATCGGAGTTGTAACTATTTTGAGATGCCAAGATGACGCCTTGTTACGACTTTGCCAAGGCCCCAAATAAAAAAACCGGAGCGCGCGGCTCCGGTTCTTGATGCAGATTAACTAACGGGGCTCAATCAACGAAGGCCCGTTCGATCACGTAGTGGCCCGGCGCGCTGTTCTTGCCTTCGACGAGGCCGGCCTGCTTCAGCAGTTCGGTGGTGTCGCGCAGCATCGCGGTGCTGCCGCACAGCATCACGCGGTCGTTCTCCGGCGAGAACGCGGGCAGGTCCAGGTCGGTGAACAGCTTGCCCGTCGCGATCAGGTCGGTGATGCGGCCCTCGTTCTCGAATTCCTCGCGCGTGACGGTCGGGTAATAGACGAGCTTTTCCTTGATGATGTCGCCCAGATATTCGTGGCCCGGCAGATCGTGCTTGATGTAATCCATATAGGCCAGCTCGCCCTTCAGGCGGCAGGTGTGCGTGAGCACGATCTTGTCGAAGCGGTCGTAGATCTCCGGGTCGCGGATGATCGACATGAACGGCGCGAGGCCCGTGCCCGTCGACAGCAGCCACAGGACCTTGCCCGGCAGCAGGTTGTCGGCGATCAGCGTACCCGTCGGCTTCTTGCCGATCAGCACGGGGTCGCCGACCTTCAGGTGCTGCAGGCGGGAGGTCAGCGGGCCGTCCTGCACCTTGATGCTGAAGAACTCGAGGTGCTCCTCGTAGTTCGGGCTGACGATGCTGTACGCGCGGGCCAGCGGCTTGCCGTCGACTTCCAGGCCGACCATCGTGAATTCGCCGTTGTTGAAACGGAGGCTCTGCTCGCGGGTGCAGGTAAAGCTGAACAGCGTGTCGGTCCAGTGGTGGACGGATTGGACGATAGCGGTGTCGTATTTGCTCATGGCTTCGGAATCGGGCGAAAAACGAGGGCACCGGCCCGATCCGCAGACCGGCCGATGGCGGGCGGGAACGCACGCCTACTCGATAACAGACGAATGGGAAACTCGTTATTTTACCTTGCTTGGCGCGCCCGCGTGGCAGACCCGGGCGCGACCGGGGGAAGCAGGCCGGGCGAGTGCGGCCGCGCGGGCCTCAGCGGTCGGCCGCGAGCTTCGCGCCGAGGCCCACGAGCGCCGCGCCGCACAGCGCGTCGAGCGGCCGTCGCACGCGCCGGTAGCCGGCCTGCGCACGCGCGCTCGCGAACAGCAGCGCGACGCTGAGGTACCAGCCGGCCGACAGCGTGCCGATCGTCACCAGCACGGCGCCGTCGAACCACATCGGCACGCGGGCGGGCAGCATCGCGGCGAACACGCTGGTCCAGAATGCGCAGGACTTGGGATTGGTGAGGCAGGTGATGAGCCCGGTGCGATAGGCGCGCAGATAGTCCGCCGGCCCAACCGGCCCGGCGGCCAGGCCGGCCGTCTCGTCCGGCGCGTCCGGGCCGGACCGCGCGCTCGCGCGCAGCAGCTTGGCGCCGAAGTAGACCAGATAGAGCGCGCCTGCGATCCGGATGCTCTCGTAGAGCCATGCGACCTGATGCAGCAGCGCGGACAGCCCGAGCAGCGCGAGGCTCGCCCAGATCACGGACGCGGTGCCGACGCCGCATGCCGAAGCAGCCCCGAGGCCGCGCCGGCCGGCGAGCGAGAGCTGCGACACCATGAAGAAATTCGGCCCCGGCGTGATGGCGGCGACCAGGTAGACGACGGCGATTTGCAGCAGGATCGGCAGGTAGCTCATGGCGGGGCGCTGACGCGGGGGCAAGCCGCTACTGTAACGCGCCGCGGCCGCGCGCGTCAGTCGTCCGTGGTCAGTCGAGCCGCAGCCGCGCGATGTACGGCAGGTGGTCGGACAGCCACGCGGCTTCCTGCCCGGGCGCGCTCCATTCGAGCGGCGTGAGGCCGCGCACGAACATCTTGTCGAGCGCGAGCGCGGGCGAGAACGCGGGGAAGGTGCGGCCGGATTCGCCGAGCAGCGTCGCGACCTCCGTCATCCCGATCTCGCCGAACAGCGGTACGGAATCGTTGCGCCAGTCGTTGAAGTCGCCCGCGAGCACGAGCGGGCCGGTGCGCGCGTGGCGGTCGATCCAGTGCGCGATCCAGTTCATCTGGCGCAGGCGCGCGGCGCGCGTGAGCGCGAGGTGCGCGCACAGCAGCGTGACGGGCTGCGCGCCCGCGAGCGTCGCGCGCGCGACGAGCAGCCCGCGCCGCTCGAAGCGGTGCGCGGAGATGTCCCAGCGGCCGCCGAGGTCGAGCGGATGCGGCGACAGGATCGCATTGCCGTGCCGCCACGACGGCTTGAACACATTGGGGCCGAGCGCGATCTGCCAGTCGAGCGCGCGGGCGATCTCGGTCGCCTGGCAATGCCAGACGTCGTCGAGCGTATCGTCCATCGGCGCGCCGAAGCCGGGGCCGAGCACCGGACGGGGCAGGCGGCGCGCCATGGCTTCCTGCAGGAAGTACACGTCGGCGTGGGTCGACTGCATCCAGTGGCGCGTCGCGTTCCACGCGGTGAAGCCGAGCGGCGAGCGGCCCTTGTGCAGGTTCCAGCTGACCGCGGTGATCTCGTTGGCGGGCGCGGCCTGCGGCGCGGCGAACGGCAGGATGTCGGGCGTGGCCATGGCGGCTCAGTCCTGCGCGGCGTGCGCACGCACGCGGTAGACGAGGCGCGGATTGCGCTCGGCCACGACCCAGTCGGTCCAGTCGTCGGCGCGTACGCTGAGGCCCGGGTGGCTCGCGACGATCTGACGCGTGGCCGCGACGCAGCCGCCGCTGTCGTGCGACGAGGTGTCGGCGAGGGTGTCCTGCGTGTCGAGCGCGAGTGCGATCGAGGCGCCCTCGACATAGAGCGGCGCGACCGTCACGGTGCGCGACGGTTCGGGCTGCGCGCCGGCGGCCGAGGCGGACGCCGACGCCGAGCAGCCGGCGGGCGTCGTGCGGTGCGTGTCGGTGCGGGTCTGGCCGACGGTGGTGCGATGCTCGAACGTATCGATCGTCTGGCCGTCGCGGACTACCTGGATCTGCCAGTCCACGACGGGCGGCGCGCCGCTCTGCGCGAGCGCGGCGAGCGAGACGGCGGCGAGTGCGCCGGCAACGCAGGTTCTGAGCATGACGAGGTGGCGCGAACGCCGGGTAAAGAAGCAGGCAGTCATCTTACGCTTGTACGAAATCAACCCGCGTCCGGATGCGGCGCACAGGTGCGGAGCCGGCCGGACGAGGGAAGCAGGTGGGGTGTCGCGCCGGCATCTTCAAGCGAAGAAGCGGGTGAACTCGGCCACCTCGGCGCGCTCGGTGACGAGCTGGTTCGCGCGCGCGGGGTCGTCGTGCGCGGCGGCCAGGGTGTCGCGGGTCGCGCCCGTCGCCACGTAGACGCGCCACGGCTGGAGATTGCTGCCCGAGGCGAGGGCGGCGTCGACGGCGCGCAGCGCGTCGTCGGAGGGTGAAGAGTCGGACATCGGCGATTCCTGAAGCGGCGGCGCGGGCCGCGCGCCGGACCCGGCGGCCCGCCCGCGGCCCGCACGGCGAAGCTTCGATGATACGCGCCGCGCGCGCCGCGTGCAGCGGCGCGCCGGTATCAGCAGCAGGCGCGCTCGGCTGCTGGCTTGCGCGCGCGGCCCGGCCCGCTACACTGAAATCGAAGGGGTCCGATGGATGGACGACGGCAGGAAGAGGTGGGCGAGGACGACGGCGAT
>NZ_JAAGNW010000009.1:50215-89138 GCF_010645215.1 Burkholderia multivorans
CTGAACGACCTGAACGACGGCGCGAGCGATGCGCTGCGCGCGACCTACGAGAAGATGCTGAAGACGGGCAATCTGCGCTTCTGCGTAAAGCCGAACCGAATGCCGGCCTTCGACGAGCTGGTCGACGCGCTGCCGAACTTCGCCGCACCGCTCGACGACGTGCGCAAGCAGGTCGCGCTGTGCATCGAAACCGAGGACCGCCTCGAACTGATGCCGATCCTGCTGCTCGGCGCGCCGGGCATCGGCAAGACCCATTTCGCGAAGGCGCTCGCGCAACTGCTCGGCACCGCGTACCACTACGTGCCGATGAGTTCGCTGACGGCCGGCTGGATCCTGTCGGGCGCGTCGTCGCAGTGGAAGAACGCGAAGCCGGGCAAGGTGTTCGACGCGCTCGTCAACGGCACCTACGCGAACCCGGTGATCACGGTCGACGAACTCGACAAGGCCGGCAGCGACGCCCAGTACGATCCGCTCGGCGCGCTGTATGCGCTGCTCGAGCACGACACCGCGCGCGCCTTTATCGACGAGTTCGCGGAGGTGCCGATCGACGCGGGCAACGTGATCTGGATCGCGACCGCGAACGACGCGCAGGCGATTCCCGAACCGATTCTCAACCGCATGAACGTCTACGAGATCGAGCCGCCCGACGCGGCGGGCGCGCGGCGCATCGCGCGCGCGATCTACGGCGAGATCCGCGAGGCGCATGCCTGGGGCCGGCGGTTCCCGGAGGCGCCCGACGCCGCCGTGCTCGACGTGCTCGCGGCGCTGCCGCCGCGCGTGATGCGGCGCGCGCTGCTGCACGCGTTCGGCGCGGCGCGCCGCGACGGCCGCGATGCGGTGGCGCCGCACGACATCCGCGCGGAAGGCGGCGGACGGCGGCGTCCGATCGGTTTCTGAGCCGGGATCGGCAGTGCTGCGCTGCACGACGTACAATCGGGGCTCTGCTTTCGTGCGCGAGCGACGCGAATGACAATGGAGCGGATTGACTGTGTGGTGATCGGGGCCGGCGTGGTCGGCCTGGCGATTGCACGGGAACTGGCGGCCCGCGGCCGCGAGACGCTGATCCTCGAGTCCGCCGACGCGATCGGCACCGGCACGAGCTCGCGCAACAGCGAAGTGATCCATGCGGGGCTCTACTATCCGCGCGGTTCGCTGAAGGCGACGCTGTGCGTGCACGGCCGCGATCTCCTGTATCACTTCTGCGAAACCCACCATGTGCCCCACCGGCGCTGCGGCAAGCTGATCGTCGCGGCGAATCCCACGCAGCTCAAGCAGATGAAGTCGATCGCCGCGCGCGCCGAGGAAAACGGCGTGCTCGACCTGCTGCCGCTGTCGCGCGACGAGGTCCAGGCGCTCGAACCCGAACTCGAATGCATCGGCGCGCTGTTCTCGCCGAGCACGGGCATCGTCGACAGCCACCAGCTGATGCTTGCGCTGCTCGGCGACGCCGAGCGCGGCGGCGCGGTGTGCGCGCTGCAGTCGCCCGTCGAGACCATCGACGCGACGCGCGGCGGCGACTTCGTGGTGCGCACGGGCGGCGCGGAGCCGGCCGAGTTCGGCGCGGGCTGCGTGATCAACTGCGCGGGGCTGGGCGCCCAGGCGCTCGCGCGGCGCGTCGCGGGGCTCGATCCGCGCTGGGTGCCGCCGCTCTATCTGGCGCGCGGCAATTACTTCAGCCTCGCGGGGCGCGCGCCGTTCTCCCATCTCGTCTATCCGATGCCCGACCGGGCCGGGCTCGGCGTGCACCTGACGCTCGATCTCGGCGGCCAGGCGCGTTTCGGCCCCGACGTCGAGTGGATCGACACGCTGCGCTACGACGTCGATCCGCAGCGCGCGCAGGCGTTCTACGCGGCGATCCGCGGCTACTGGCCGGGCCTGCCCGACGGCGCACTGCAACCGGCCTACGCGGGGATCCGGCCGAAGATCGCCGGGCCGGGCGAGCCGGCCGCCGATTTCATGATCCAGGGGCCGGCGCAGCACGGCGTGCGCGGGCTCGTGAACCTGTACGGCATCGAGTCGCCGGGGCTGACCGCCGCGCTCGCGATCGCGCAGCGGGTCGGCGAGTTCGCGGCGCGCGCGTAGCCGCGGCGCGGCCGGGCGGCGTGCGCCGCGACTTATCTCCGGAATTGGGGGACGCACGCCGGGGGCTTGAGGGGTATGCTTGTGCGCTGCTGCCGCCAGAGCAGCACAACACCCACAATGTCGGAGCAAGTTCCCATGAAAACGTCTCGCCGGAGTTTCCTGATTTCGAGCGTCGGCGCCGTGTCGGCGCTCGCCTTGTCGCGCCAGGCGCTGGCCGATGCGCCGATGCTGGCCGAAACCGACCCGACCGCGTCCGCGCTCGGCTACAAGGCCGATGCGACCAAGGTCGACAAGGCCAAGTATGCGAAGTACGCGGCCGGCCAGGATTGCGCGGCCTGCATGCTGTACCAGGGCAAGAAGGGCTCGGCCTCGGGCCCGTGCGGCGCCTTCCCGGGCAAGCAGGTGTCGGCGAAGGGCTGGTGCAGCGCGTTCACGAAGATGGCGTGACGCCGGCGGCGCTCCGCGCCGCGCACGACCGAAGAGCGCCCGTCATGAAACGATGACGGGCGTTTTTTTATTGCTTGAAATCGATTCCGGTGCTTCCTACACTCGCTGCACGACAGACGAGCGGTGCGCCGCGCAGTGCGCACGCCATGGAATCGACGGGTGGGGGAGGCATGGCATCGGTGGCGGATTCGACGAGGATGGCGGGCCGGACGCTGAACCGGCGCGCGGTGGTGGCGGCGGTGATCGGCAATGCGCTCGAATGGTACGACTTCACCGTGTTCAGTTTCATGTCGGTGGTGATCGCCGCGCTGTTCTTTCCGACTCACGATGAATACGCGTCCCTGCTGCTGACCACGGCGACCTTCGGCGTGGCCTTCGTGATGCGCCCGATCGGCGGCATCGTGCTCGGGCTCTACGCCGACCGGGCGGGGCGCAAGGCGGCGCTGTCGCTCGTGATCCTGCTGATGACGGTGGGCATGTTCCTGCTCGCGGTCGCCCCGACCTACGCGGCGATCGGCATCGGCGGGCCGCTCCTGATCGTGTTCGGGCGGCTGTTGCAGGGCTTCTCGGCGGGCGGCGAATTCGGCAGCGCGACCGCGCTGCTGATCGAGGCGGCGCCGTTCTCGAAGCGCGGCTTCTACGGCAGCTGGCAGATGGCGAGCCAGGCGTCGGCGCTCCTGATCGGCGCGCTGGTCGGCGCGGCCGTCACGCGCGGGCTCTCGACCGAGGCGCTGCATGCGTGGGGCTGGCGCGTGCCGTTCCTGCTCGGGCTCGTGATCGGGCCGGTCGGCTTCTACATCCGCCGCCATCTCGCCGATTCGGAGGCGTTCCTGCACGCCCGCCAGAGCGCGCGGCGCGCCACGCTGCACGAGGTGTTCGCCACGCACGGGCGCGAAGTCGTCTGCGGGCTGGGCTCGGTGATCGCGCTGACGGTGACCATCTACGTGCTGATCATCTATTTGCCGACCTTCGCGGTCAAGCAGCTCAAGCTGCCCTATGCGCAATCGTTCTACGCGGTGATCGTCGGCAACCTGCTGCTCACCGTGCTGTCGCCCGTCGCGGGCGCCTGGTCCGACCGGATCGGCCGCAAGGGGCTGTCGCTGTGGTCGCTCGGCCTCACGCTCGTGCTCATCTATCCGCTGTTCGTGTGGCTCGACGCGGCGCCGAGCATTGCGCGCCTCGTGATCGTGCAGGCGGTGCTGTCGGTCACGCTGGCCGGCTACTACGGGCCGTTCGGCGCGATGATCGCCGAACTGTTTCCCGCGCATGTCAGGTCGACCGGCCTGTCGCTGGCCTACAACGTCGCGGTGATGCTGTTCGGCGGCTTCGGGCAGTTCATCGTGACCTGGCTGATCCGGGCGACCGGCACGCCGCTCGCGCCGACCTACTACGTGATGGCCGGGCTCGCCCTGTCGATCGTCGCGGTGGCGTTCGTGCCCGCGCGCTCGGCGGACCTCGATTCGGGCCGGCGGACGGCTTGAGCGCTCGCCGCCGCGCCCATCCATCGGCATCCATGACGCCGCGTGCGGCGGGTCGAACGCCGGGGCGCGGCGCAATACCTGCGTCGAGTCTAAAATCATCGTCGACGAAAAAGCGATAAACAAAAAGCAAAAAGGCGCTTAAACAAAGAAAATCCGGTCATAGCGAAAAATGCTACGGACAAAATAAGCGGGACACGCGCGCAAAATGACATGACGATGGCGCGAGTTGTCGCCGGATGCTTGTCAGGCAAGCGGGCCGGGGCCGGCCGGCCGCGCCGCGCGATTAAAGACCTTTACCGCCCCCACGGCAATTCGCTCCGCATCGCGAATTTTCTCCAGCTTGTTTCCCGATCGAAAGCTCAAGTAATATCCGCCTACGCTGGCCCCAGGCCAGCACCGAACTGGAGACTTGGAGGAAACATGGAACATAACAGTCTGTTGCGCGCGCTGCGTGTTACCGCCATTGCGGGCGTCGCAGCGGCATCGCTCGGTATCGCGGGCTCCGCATTCGCGCAGATCCCGAACAAAACGCTCGTCTACTGCTCAGAAGGCAGCCCGTCGGGTTTCGATTCCGCGCAGTACACCACCGGCGTCGATTTCACCGCCGCCACCTTCACGGTCTACAACCGCCTCGTCGAGTTCGAGCGCGGCGGCACCAAGGTCGAGCCCGGCCTCGCCGAGAAGTGGGACGTCTCGCCCGACGGCAAGGTCTACACGTTCTCGCTGCGCCACGGCGTCAAGTTCCATACCACCGATTACTTCAAGCCCAGCCGCGAATTCAACGCGGACGACGTCGTGTTCACGTTCCAGCGCATGCTCGATCCGAACCAGCCGTTCCGCAAGGCCTACCCGGCGTCGTTCCCCTACTTCACCGACATGGGCCTCGACAAGCTGATCACCAAGGTCGAGAAGGTCGACCCGTACACGGTCCGCTTCGTCCTCGCGGAGCCGAACGCGCCGTTCATCCAGAACATGGCGATGGAATTCGCGTCGATCCTGTCGGCCGAGTACGCGGACCAGCTGCTCAAGGCAGGCAAGGCCGCCGACATCAACCAGAAGCCGGTCGGCACCGGCCCGTTCGTGTTCCGCAGCTACACGAAGGACGCGACGATCCGCTTCGACGGCAATCCTGACTACTGGAAGAAGGGCGAGGTGAAGCTCTCGAAGCTGATCTTCTCGATCACCCCCGATCCGGGCGTGCGCGTGCAGAAGATCAAGCGCAACGAGTGCCAGGTCATGATCTATCCGCGCCCTGCCGATATCGCGACCCTCAAGGCCGAGCCGAGCGTCGACATGCCGTCGCAGGCCGGCTTCAATCTCGGCTACGTCGCCTACAACGTTCAGCACAAGCCGCTCGAGAAGCTCGAGGTGCGCCAGGCGCTCGACATGGCGATCAACAAGAAGGCGATCCTCGAATCCGTGTACCAGAGCGCGGGCCAGGCCGCCGATGCGCCGATGCCGCCGACCCAATGGTCGTACGACAAGAACCTGAAGGCCGCGCCGACCGACCTCACGAAGGCCAAGGCGCTGCTCGCGAAGGCCGGCCTCGCGAACGGCTTCGACATCCCGCTGTGGGCGATGCCCGTGCAGCGTCCGTACAACCCGAACGCGCGCCTGATGGCCGAGATGATCCAGGCCGACTGGGCGAAGATCGGCGTGCGCGCGAAGATCGTCTCGTATGAGTGGGGCGAGTACATGAAGCGCTCCCACGCGGGCGAGCACGACACGATGCTGATCGGCTGGACGGGCGACAACGGCGATCCCGACAACTGGCTCGGCACGCTGCTCGGCTGCGAGGCCGTCAAGGGCAACAACTTCTCGAAGTGGTGCTACAAGCCGTTCGACGACCTGGTCCAGAAGGGCCGCGTGACCTCGGGCCAGGACGCCCGCACGAAGATCTACATGCAGGCGCAGCAGATCTTCGCGCAGCAGCTGCCGTTCTCGCCGATCGCGAACTCGACCGTCTACCTGCCGGTACGCAAGAACGTCGTCGACATGCGCATCGAGCCGCTCGGCTACCTGCGCTTCGACGGCGTCGGCGTCAAGTAAGCCGCGACGGGTAAGCTGTTCCCATCGGCTGGACGATAACCATCCGGCGACGGGGGGCCTGACGCTCCCCGTCGCCGGTCGCACATTTCCCCCCAAGAAAACTCGAGACGCCTCATGTTCCGATTTGTCTTGCGCCGCATCGGCATGGTGATTCCGACCTTCATCGGCATCACCATCCTTGCGTTCGCGCTGATCCACCTGATACCGGGCGATCCGATCGAAGTGATGATGGGCGAGCGCGGCGGCGACCCCGCGATGCCCGCCGAGGCGATGCACCGCCTCGGGCTCGACGAGCCGCTGCCGACCCAGTACCTGCACTACGTCGGCCGTGCGCTGCACGGCGACCTCGGCACCTCGATCATCACCAACACCAGCGTGATGAGCGAGTTCCTCGCCCGCTTCCCCGCCACCGTCGAGCTGTCGCTGTGCGCGCTGCTGTTCGCGCTCGCCGTCGGCCTGCCGGCCGGCGTGGCCGCCGCGCTGCGGCGCGGCACGCTGGTCGACCATGGTGTGATGGGCACCGCCCTCACCGGTTATTCGATGCCGATCTTCTGGTGGGGCCTCATCCTCATCATGGTGTTCTCGTCGTACCTCGGCTGGACCCCGGTGTCCGGCCGCATCGCGGTCGAATACGAGATCCCGCACGCCACCGGCTTCATGCTGATCGACACGCTGCTGTCCGGCGACGAAGGCGCGTTCGCGTCGGCGGTCAGCCATCTGATCCTGCCCGCGATCGTGCTCGGCACGATCCCGCTCGCGGTGATCGCGCGCATGACGCGCTCCTCGATGCTCGAGGTGCTGCGCGAGGACTACATCCGCACCGCGCGCGCGAAGGGCCTGTCGCCCGGCCGCGTGATCGTCGTGCATGCGCTGCGCAACGCGCTGATCCCGGTCGTCACCGTGATCGGCCTGCAGGTCGGCACGCTGCTGGCCGGCGCGGTGCTGACCGAAACCCTGTTCTCATGGCCCGGCGTCGGCAAGTGGCTGATCGATGCGATCGGCCGCCGCGACTATCCGGTCGTGCAGGGCGGCATCCTGCTGATCGCGACGCTCGTGATCGTCGTGAACCTGGTCGTCGACCTGCTGTACGGCGTGTTGAACCCGCGCATCCGTCATACGAGGTAATGCCATGAGCAATCTGCAAAACGCCATGCCGGGCCGGGTCGCGCCGGCGAGCGGCCGGGTGCTCGCGCTGCGCGAGTTCTGGGCCAATTTCTCCCGCAACCGCGGCGCGGTCGGCGCGGGCTTCGTCGTGCTCGTGCTGGTCTTCGTCGCGCTGTGCGCGCCGCTGATCGCGCCGCACAGCCCGATCGAGCAGTACCGCGACTACGTGAAGATCCCGCCCGCGTGGCTCGCGGGCGGCAACTGGCAGTTCGTGCTCGGCACCGACGAAGCGGGCCGCGACATCCTCTCGCGCCTGATGTACGGCGCGCGCATGTCGTTCTGGATCGGCTTCGTGTCGGTCGTGCTCGCGTTGATCCCGGGCATCGTGCTCGGGCTCGTCGCCGCGTTCTTCCAGAAGTGGGCCGACACGCCGGTGATGCGCGTGATGGACGTGCTGCTCGCGCTGCCGTCGCTGCTGCTCGCGGTCGCGGTGGTCGCGATCATCGGGCCGGGGCTCACCAACACGATGTTCGCGATCGCGATCGTCGCGCTGCCGGGCTATGTGCGCCTGACGCGCGCCTCCGCGCTCGGCGAGCTGCAAAAGGAATACGTGACCGCGTCGCGCGTCGCGGGCGCCGGCACGCTGCGCCTGATGTTCTCGCAGGTGCTGCCGAACTGCACGGCGCCGCTGATCGTGCAGGCCACGCTCGGCTTCTCGTCGGCGATCCTCGACGCGGCCGCGCTCGGCTTCCTCGGCCTCGGCGTGCAACCGCCGACCGCCGCGTGGGGGGCGATGCTCGCCTCCGCGCGCGACTACATCGACAACGCCTGGTGGATCGTCACGATGCCCGGCCTGTCGATCCTGATTTCGGTGCTCGCGATCAACCTGCTCGGCGACGGGCTGCGCGACGCGCTCGACCCCAAACTCAAACGGATGGCCTGAGATGAAACGATTCCCAAGCGTGTTGTGCGCGCGGCCCCGAGGGGACGCGGCCATCCTGGTCGGGACGGCGCGGCGGAGGACGGCATGAGCGATCTTCTGACCATCCGCAATCTCGCGGTGAACTTCAACGGCCTGCCCGCGGTCGACCGGATCAACCTGTCGATCGCGCCGGGCGAGGTGGTCGGCGTGGTCGGCGAGTCCGGCTCGGGCAAGAGCGTGACGATGATGGCGCTGATGGGCCTGATCGACGCGCCCGGCATCGTCACCGCCGACGAGGTCAGGTTCGACGGCGTCGACCTGCTGAAGGCGAGCCCGAAGGCGCGGCGCCGGATCATCGGCAAGGACATCGCGATGGTGTCCCAGGATGCGCTGACGAGCCTGAACCCGAGCTACACGGTCGGCTACCAGATCAAGGAGGTGCTGAAGCTGCACGAGGGGCTGCGCGGAGACGCGCTCAAGCGGCGCGCGCTCGAGCTGCTCGACCAGGTCGGGATCCCCGATGCGAAGAACCGCATCGACACCTTCCCGCACCAGATGTCGGGCGGCATGAACCAGCGCGCGATGATCGCGATGGCGGTCGCGTGCAATCCGAAGCTGCTGATCGCCGACGAACCGACCACCGCGCTCGACGTGACCATCCAGGCCCAGATCATGGATCTGCTGGTGCGGCTGCAGAAGGAGCGCGGCATGGCGCTCGTGCTGATCTCGCACGACCTCGCGGTGGTGTCCGAGGTCGCGCAGCGGGTCGCCGTGATGTACGCGGGCGAGGTGATCGAGACCAACCGGGTGCCGGATATCTTCGCGTCGCCGCATCACCCGTATACTGAGGCGCTGCTGGCCGCGATTCCCGAGCATAACGCCGGTGCGCGCCGGCTGGCCGCGCTGGCGGGGATGGTGCCGGGCCGCGACGACCGGCCGGGCGGCTGCCTGTTCGCGCCGCGCTGCAAGTACGTGGCCGACGGCTGCACGACGGCGCGTCCCGCGCTCGACGTGCTCGTCGCCGGCAACGACGCGATGCGCGCGCGCTGCATCAAGCCCTTGAACCTGCATGCGATCGGCACACCGGGAGGCGCACGATGAACGCAGTACCAGCAACGTCCCGCGACGACGTCGTGCTCGTCGCCGATCAGCTCGCGAAGCATTATGCGGTGCGCCGCGGCATGTTCGGGCAGGGCACCGTGAAGGCGCTCAACGGCGTGTCGTTCCAGCTGAAGCGCGGCAAGACGCTCGCCGTCGTCGGCGAGTCGGGCTGCGGCAAATCGACGCTCGCGCGCCAGCTGACCTTGATCGAGCCGCCCACCTCGGGCAGCCTGTCGATCGACGGCCGCGACGTCGCCGGGGCGGACCGCGCGACGATCGCCGGGCTGCGCCGCCGCGTGCAGATGGTGTTCCAGAATCCGTTCGCGTCGCTGAATCCGCGCAAGACCGTCGAGCAGACGCTCGGCGAGCCGCTCGCGATCAACACGCCGCTGTCGGCCGCCGAGCGCGCGCAGCGCATCGCCGAGATCATGCGCACGGTCGGGCTGCGTCCCGAGCATGCGAAGCGCTATCCGCACATGTTCTCGGGCGGGCAGCGCCAGCGCGTCGCGATTGCGCGCGCGATGATCCTCGATCCGCAGATCGTCGTCGCCGACGAGCCGGTGTCTGCGCTCGACGTGTCGATCCAGGCGCAGATCCTGAATCTGTTCATGGATCTGCAGGAACAGTTCGGCACCAGCTACGTGTTCATCTCGCACAACCTCGCAGTGGTCGAGCACATCGCCGACGAGGTGATGGTGATGTACTTCGGCAGCGTCGCGGAAGTGGGCGACAAGCAGACGCTCTACGCGCGGCCGCGCCATCCGTACACGCGCTCGCTGATGTCGGCGACGCCCGCGATCTTCGAGTCGGATCGCAAGATCCAGATCAAGCTCGAGGGCGAGCTGCCGTCGCCGCTCAATCCGCCGTCGGGCTGCGCGTTCCATCAGCGCTGCCCGTATGCGGCCGCGCGCTGCCGGGCCGAGGTGCCGGCGTTGCGCGAGGTCGACGGCCGGCTCGTGGCGTGCCATCGCGCCGAGGAAGTAGGGGAGGTGAATGCCTGAAGCAGGAGCGGCGCGCCGGTTCGCGCGCCGTATGCGTTGCGCCGGCGCTCGCGTGATGCGGGCCCGCCGGCAGGCCCGGCGCTGGCGCATCCGCGCGCTCGCCGGGCTGCTGCTCGCCGGTGCGTGCGCGGCGGCCGGCGTGCTGACGCCGGTGCGGCCCGCCCATGCGAGCGGCGCGGCCGCCGCGAACGCGCCGCTGCATCCCGCGCAGATCCCGCCGCCCGGCATGTCGCTGCCGGGCTTCCACGCGCCGCCCGCCACGACCAACGGCACGGTGTCGAGCGGCGCGGTGCGCACCCAGCCCGCCCGCATGCCGTTCTACGTCGCGACCAAGGGCAAGCTCACGCTCTACGTGCTCGGCACGCTGCATATCGGCGACCCCGCCGACTATCCGCCGACCCTGCCGTTCCGCCGGACGATCCTGGCCGCGCTCGCCGCGTCGCCGACCCTCGCGCTCGAACTGTCGCCGGACGACCTGCTCGAATCGCAGGACGACGTATCGAAGTACGGCGTGTGTCACTACGAATGCCTGCCGAAGCTGCTGCCCGAGCCGTTGTGGCAGAAGCTCGCGAATCGCCTGCACGGCAATCCGGCGGCGCTCGCGGGGATCCGCCGGATGCGCCCGTGGCTCGCGGCGCTGGTGGTCGAAACCTATGATTCGCTGTCGGCCGGCTTGCAGACGGAATACGGCACCGAGGCGCAATTGCAGAACGTGTTCCTGCGCAAGAAGGGCGGCAGGGTGGTCGGCCTCGAAACGCTCGCCGAGCAGATGCGCGCGTTCACCGGGCTCACGCTCGCGGAGCAGCGCGAAATGCTCGCGCAGGACATGGTGCAGACGCCCGCGCAGAACGCGGCCGACGTGAAGGCGCTGCATCGACTGTGGCGAATTGGCGACGCCGATGCGCTCGCCGCATGGGCGACCGCGAAGACCGAACGGCTCGCGCGCGTGAGGGCGGTGGCGGAGCGCAGCGACGGCAAGATCCTGTACGAGCGCAACCGGCGCTTCGTGGTCCGTATGACGCAGATCGCCGCGCCGAACCGGCCGGTGTTCGTTGCGATCGGCGCGCTGCATCTCGGCGGCCCGAAAGGCGTGCTCGAACTGTTGCGTCAGCAAGGTTGGCGGATCGACGCCGGCTGACGCATCGGGACATTCCCCCGGTTGTCGATGAATCGCGTTTCAGTAATTGACACCCCCGCGGGCAAAATCTATTCTCCACTCCACAACGTTTTCAAATCGACAAAAGCACTACGGGGAAGCACCAGAAAAACAGCGCGGGGTTGGCGTTGCCGGCACGTATCGACGTGCCGGCGGCGTTCGGTCTGCATGCAGACGGGGCCACATCAAAATGAATCGCATGCGGGCACGTGCAGCTTGATCTGAACGTTCCGCCGTCTGGCCGGGGGGAGGTCGTACCGGATGGCGGCGGACGCGGTTTGATCCGCGATGCGCAGCGGGCCACGAATAAGGGTGACGTCTTTCGATGTCACATTTAAGGATGGCTGATTGATTCGCCACATCGTGTTCGAAAAAAAGCGCCGGTTCGGCGCTTTTTCTTTTTCCGCGCGCGTTCACCGGAACATCAGGATATTCAGCAGAACGATGTTGGCGGCGAGGATCGCAAGCGCGGTCGGCACCTGTACCTTGATCACGGCGTTCTTGTCCGGCAGTTCGAGCAGCGCGGCGGGCACCATGTTGAAGTTCGCCGCCATCGGCGTCATCAGCGTGCCGCAGTAGCCGGAGAACATGCCGATCGCGACCATCACCGCCGGGTCGCCATGGAACACGTTGACGAGGATCGGCACGCCCACGCCGCCCGTCATCACCGGGAACGCGGCGAAGCCGTTGCCCATCACCATCGTGAACAGCGCCATGCCGATGCAGTACACGGCCACCGCGACGAGGCGGAAATCGACGCTGATATAGGCCGTGGTCAGGTGCGCGACCGCCTTGCCGACGCCCGCGTCCGCGAATACGAGCCCGAGCATGCCGAGCAGCTGCGGCAGCACCGCGGCCCAGGACAGCGCGTCGACGAGGCGGCGCGTTTCGCGCAGCGACTGGCCGACCGTGTCGCGGGTCAGCGCGCAGGCGAGCGCGAGCGCGGCCACGCAGCCGATGCCGAAGCCGACCAGCGTGGCGTTCTTCGGGTCGATCAGCGGCGCGCCCGCGACGTGCAGGTGCGGGGCCGCGAGCGTCACCACGACGGTCACGGCGGGAATCGTGAGCGCCGGCACGAACAGCCGGTTGCCAAGCCGCGCGGCGCTGGCGCGGCGCGCGTCGTCGGACAGCAGGCGCGGCCGCGCGGCCGTCACGCCGCCGAAGCCGGCGATCAGCGCCATCACGATCACGAGCAGGCCGACCAGCTCGACGGGCAGATGATCGCCGACCAGGAACACCAGCGCATAGACGATCCAGAAGCCGCCCGCGGTGAAGCGGCGCGGATGGTCGCGATCGCTGACGATCATCGCGCCGACCGCGAGCAGCACGAGCCCGAGCAGCCAGAACAGATAGGTGAGGGTGAGCGTCATGCGCGGTCTCCCGACGGTGCGGCGGCGGCCCCGCCCAGTTCGCGCTCGAGCCGGCGGTCGAGCAGCCACAGCCGGAAGCCGTGGATCAGGAAGGCGCACAGCGCGGTCGGGATGCCCCACAGCGCGACGTGCATCGGCTCGACGACGATGCCCGCCTCCTTGAGGAAGGTCACCATCAGCACGATCGCGCCGAACGCGACGAAGATGTCCTCGCCGAAGAACAGGCCGACGTTGTCGGTGGCGGCCGCATACGCGCGCAGCCGGTGCCGGATCGACTCGGGCAGGGGGCCGTAGCGGTTCTCGGCCGCGCCCTCGGTCATCGGTGCGATCAGCGGCCGCACCATCTGCGGATGCCCGCCGAGGCCCGTGAGCCCGACCGCGGCCGTCAGCTCGCGCACCAGCAGGTAGACGATCAGCAGGCGGCCCGCGGTGGCCGCGCGGATCGTCGCGATCCAGGCCTGCGCGCGCTCGCGCAGGCCGTGCCGTTCGAGCAGGCCGATCACCGCGAGCGGCAGCAGGATGATGAGCGGGATGTTGCGGGTCTTCAGGAAACCCGTGCCGATCGCGGCGAGGATCCGATCCGGTGGAAAGTGGGCGCTCACGGCAGTCGCGATCGCGGCGGCGGTGACGATCAGCATCGGATTGAAACGCAGCACGAAGCCGACAATGATCACGGCGACGCCGATCAGCGGCCATAGATTCACGGTGCTTTGCATGGACGATCTCCAAACTAGGGAAAAGGCGCCGGTCGCCCATGGCGGGCCGGCGCGCCGCGGCGCGCAACAGGGCCGCGCCGGCGCGCTTCAGCGGCTCTGATGGCCGCTTGAGGCTGCACGTCGCCGCGCGCGCCGCTTCGAGCGGCGCGCGACGGATAAAGCGATATGAAGCGAAAACCGGTGGGCGGCGGCTGCGCGTCAGGCGCGCGCGTCCGCGTGCAGCGCGCCGGGCGCGGCCACGTCGAGGCCGGCGTGTTCGAGCGCCGCGCGGATCCGGCGCGCGAACGCGAGCGCATGCGGGCCGTCGCCGTGCAGGCAGACGGTCTGCGCGCTGAGCGGCACCCACTCGCCCGTGACCGCGCGCACCCGCTGGCCGCGCACCATTTCGAGCGTGCGCTCGAGCATCTCGTCTTCGTTTTCGATCAGCGCGCCGGGCTGGCTGCGCGGCACGAGCGAGCCGTCGGCGCGGTAGCCGCGGTCGGCGAACACTTCCTCGACCGCGCTGAGGCCGGCCTGCCGCGCAGCCGCGATGAAGCCGCTGTTGGCGAGGCCGAACACCGCGACCGACGGGTCGAAGTCATGGATCGCGGACACCACGGCGTCGGCGATCTCCGCGTCGCGCGCGGCCTGGTTGTAGAGCGCGCCGTGCGGCTTGACGTGCGCGATCCGGCCGCCCTCGGCCTGCGCGATCGCGGACAGCGCGCCGAGCTGGTACAGCACGCCCGCGTAGATCTCGCCCGCCGGCAGGTCCATTTCCTTGCGGCCGAAGTTCTCGGGGTCGTGGAAGCTCGGGTGCGCGCCGATCGCGACGTTCTTCTCGACGGCCCAGCGCACGCAGTCGCGCATCGCCTGCGCGCCGCCCGCGTGCCAGCCGCACGCGCTGTTGGCGGAACTCACGAGTTCGAGCAGCGCTTCGTCGGAGCCGCAGCCTTCGCCGAGATCGGCATTCAGATCGATTTCCATGTTTTCCTCGTCAGGAGCCTGTTGTTGTCGGGAATGGCGGGCCGTCGTCATGCGGCCCGGGACTGCGCGCGGGCGCGCGCTTCTTCGTGCATGTCGATGGCCACGTCGATCTGCCGCAGGTACGCGCGCTCGGCCACGAGCGCATCGCGCGCGGCGTCGGGCGTGGCGGGCACGAAGCGGATCGGCAGGTTCAGGCGCGCCTGCGCGAGTTTCCACAGATCGGCGCGGATCACCGAGCCGATCTTCGGATAGCCGCCCGTCGTCTGCGCATCATGCATCAGCACGATCGGCTGGCCGTTCGGCGGCACCTGGATCGTGCCGGGCAGCACGGCGTGCGACAGCAGGTCGTCGGACTTCGCGCGCGTCAGGGCGGTGCCCGCGAGCCGGTAGCCCATCCGGTTGCTGTTCGGCGTCACGAGCCATTCGTCTTCCCACAGCGCCTGCTGCGCGGCCGGCGTGAAGCTCGGATACTGCGGGCCCGGCAGCACCCGCACCGGCATCGCCCAGGCCGCGTGCGTGCTCTTGTGGCGGCGCGGCGCGTCGTCGAAGCGGGTGAACGCGCACCAGGCGGGCGCCTTCACGCCGAATTCGTGCGCGTCGGGCGCGAGGCAGCCCGGCGTGTCGGCCGCGGGCACGCCGACCGGCAGGCGGTCGCCGTCGCGCAGCGCACGGCCGCCGAGGCCGCCGTAGTGCGAGGCGAGGTCGGTGCTGCGCGAGCCGATCATCGGCAGCACGTCGCTCCCGCCCGCGATGCACAGGTAGCCGCGCATCCCGCGTTTCGCGGCGGGCAGCACCAGGGTCTGGCCGGCCGCGACGGGCAGGCTCCACCAGGAATAAACGGGCTGGCCGTCGAGCGTCGCGCCGAATTCGGTGCCGGTGATCGCGACCCGGGTCGCGCGCGGGAAGCGGAACGACGCGGGGCCGAGCGTGATCTCGACGGCCGCTGCGTCCGGCCGGTTGCCGACCAGCCGGTTGCCGACCTCGAGCGCGAGCGAGTCGAGCGCGCCGCCCTGCGCGACGCCCAGGTGGCGGAAGCCCTGCCGGCCGAGATCCTGCACCGTGGACAAGGGGCCGGCGCGCAGCACCTCGAGGCTGCCTGCGGAAGCGTGGCGGTTCATCGGCCGGGGCCCTCCGCGATCGTGAAGCGGACCCGGTCGCCGGGCCGCAGCAGGGTGGGCGGCGTTTGCGCCGGGTCGAAGAGGGGCAGCCGGGTGCGGCCGATCAATTGCCAGCCGCCCGGCGCGGCGGCCGGGTAGATGCCGGTCTGCGCGCCGCCGATGCCGACCGAGCCGGCCGGCACTTCGAGCCGCGGCGCCGCGCGGCGCGGCGTGTGGAGCGCCGCTTCGAGCCCGCCCAGGTAGCTGAAGCCCGGCTGGAAGCCGAGGAAGAACACCACGTAGCGGCCGGCCGCGTGGCGCCGCACGACTTCGTCGACCGACAGCCCGGTATGCGCGGCGACCGCGTCGAGATCGGGGCCGGATGCGCCGCCGTATGCCACCGGGATCTCGACCTCGCGGCCCTCGCCGGCGAGGTCGCCGGGCGCCTCCCAGGCCGCCTGCAGCAGCGGCAGCAGCGCGTCGGCGGAGGTGGCGAGCGGGTCGAACACGATGGTCAGGTTGTTCATGCCCGGCACGACGTCGACGACGTCCGGCCAGCCGCGCGCGGTGTCGGCGACGGCCCAGATGCGACGCTGGCAGTCCAGGGTCGCGGGCGGAGGCGTTTCGCAAACCAGCGCGGAATCGCCGAGCGGATAGAGGCGTGGTGTGGTCATCAGTCCAGGATGCGGCAGGGCATCGATCAAGAATACATTGTCAATAAAATGTCGATAACTTCTCAATAAGCGTTTTTGCGGAGCAGGCGGCGCCGGGGTTCTGGCGTACACTGCGGCTCACCTTCGACCCGAGCCGGATTGATTCCGCCATGCAGCGCGCACCGACCAAGATCGTGTCTTCCGAACATCTCGTCTCCGAGTCCAGCGCGGAATTATCCGAGCTGGAATATGGCCTCATCATGGCGAGCAACGCTTTCAACCGCTGGATGGTGAGGTGCATGGCGGCGGCGGGCGCGAAGGACATGACGGCGGTCGAGGTGTCGCTGCTGCATCACGTGAGCCACCGCGAGCGCAAGAAGAAGCTCGCGGACATCTGCTTCGTGCTCAATATCGAGGATACGCATGTCGCGACCTACGCCCTCAAGAAACTTGTGACCCGAGGGTATGTAAAAAGCGAAAAGACCGGCAAGGAGGTGTTCTTCTCGGCCACCCCGGCCGGTCGCGAGCTGTGCCTCAAGTATCGCGAGGTGCGCGAGCATTGCCTGATCGAGACGCTCAAGGAAAGCGGCCTCACCAACGAGCAGATCGGCGAGTCCGCGCAGCTCCTGCGCAACGCGTCGGGCCTCTACGACACGGCCGCGCGCGCGGCGGCGTCGCTGTAGCCGCAGGTCAGCCGGCGCGCCGCAGCGTGCGCGCGTCGGTGACGATCCAGTCGAGCGGCCGGTCGTGCGCCTCGCGCGGCAGCGCGGCCACGCCGCAGGCGTCGTAGGCCACGCCGAGCGTGACGGGCGGGACGGCGCCGGGCCAGGCCGCGAGCGTGCGGTCGTAGTAGCCGCCGCCGTAGCCGAGCCGGTAGCCCGCTTCGTCGAAACCCACGCAGGGAATCAGCAGCAGCTCCGGCACGAACGGCGCGCCCGCGGCCGGCTCGGGAATCCGGTGATGGCCCTCGCGCATCGGCGCGCCGGGCGCCCAGGCATGGAATGCGAGCGGCGCGCGAGGCGTGTCGATCACCGGCAGCGCGGCGCGCCGGCCGGCGTCGGCGGCGAGCCAGTCGGACACCGTCGGGCGCGCGTCGAACTCGCCCGCGAGGGGCCAGTAGAAGCCGAGCGTGCGCGCCGGCTGGGCATCGAGCAGCGCGCGCAGCCGCCGGGCGAGCGCGGCGTCGGCAAGCGGCGCGGCGGCCGCGTCGCGGCGCGCGGCGGCGAGCGTTTTACGCAGCGCCTGCTTCGCGTTCGCGGCGGGGGGGCGTGCTATGCTTTCGCTCACTTCGTGCTCCATTAAAAACGATGTCGACCAGCTTTTTTCGAGTATATCGCGCGGCCCTCATGAGCTTCGTCGCCGCGGTGCTGACCGCGGGGACGGTCTCCTGCGCCGCGCAGTCCGCCGACGACGCCACCTCGGGCGACGACCAGACCTTCGTGCAGCTGCGCGAAGCCGCGCGCAAGAACGATCCCGCGCGCGCCGCGCAGCTCGCCGCGCTGCTGCCGAACTATCCGGCGCCGTCCTACGTCGAGTATTTCCAGATCAAGCCGCAGCTGTTCGATTCGAGCGGCCGCGCGCGGCTCGACGCGCCGGACGCGCCGGTGCTGTCGTTCCTCACGCGCTACGACGGCCAGGCGATCGCCGACCGGCTGCGCAACGACTACCTGCTGGTGCTCGGCGCGCGTCACGACTGGCGCAACTTCGACGACCAGTACAAGCGCTTCGTGCTCGACGACGACACCCAGGTCAAGTGCTATGCGCTCGAATCGCGCGCGGCGCGCGGCGAGAACGTCGCGGACGCGGCGCGCGCGCTGCTCGTCGAGCCCAAGTATTACGGCGACGCGTGCGTCGACCTGATCACGGCGCTGTCGGTCAACCAGCAGTTCTCGAGCGACGACGTGTGGGCGCAGGTGCGCGCCGCGTACGAGCAGAACTACACGACCCTCGGCGGCAAGCTGGTCGACGTGCTGGGCCCGCGCCCGGCCGGCTTCGACCAGGCCACCAGCGCGCCGCCGCTGTATCTCGCGCGCGGCGTCGGCAGCGATCCGGCCTCGCGGCAGCTCGCGCTGCTCGCGATCATGCGCATGGCGCGCAACGATCCGGAGACGGCGGCGGGCTCGCTGACCTCGGTCGCCGCATCGCTCAACAACGCCGAGCAGGCGATCGCCTGGGGCGCGATCGGCTATCAGGCCGCGCTGAAGCGGCTGCCGCAGGCCGCGCTCTGGTACCAGAAATCGAAGGACGCCTCGCTGTCGACCAGCGCGTACGAGTGGCGCACCCGCAGCGCGCTCTTGGTCGGCGACTGGCCGATGGTGCGCTGGTCGATCGAGCAGATGCCCGATGCGCTGCGCGCCCAGCCGACCTGGATCTACTGGCATGCGCGCGCGCTCAAGCGCAGCGGCGACACGCTGAAGGCGAACCAGGAATTCGAACAGATCGCCGGTCAGTTCAACTTCTACGGCCAGCTGGCGGGCGAGGAGCTGGGCCAGAAGACCGAGATCCCGCCGCGCACCGCGGTGACCGACGCCGAGATCAACGAGATGGGCAAGGTGCCGGGCTTCGCGCTCGCGCAGCGTTTCTACGCGCTGAACCTGCGCCTCGAAGGCAATCGCGAATGGAACTGGCCGCTGCGCGGCATGACCGATCGCCAGCTGCTCGCCGCCGCCGAATACGGCAAGCGCGTCGACCTGCTCGACCGCACGGTCAACACCGCCGACCGCACCAAGGTCGAGCACGATTTCACGCTGCGCTATCCGTCGCCGTACCGCAGCATCGTCGAGCGCTACGCGCAGGGCAACGGGCTCGATATCGAATGGGCGTACGGGCTGATCCGGCAGGAATCGCGCTTCATCACCAATGCGCGTTCGTCGGTGGGCGCGGGCGGCCTGATGCAGCTGATGCCGGCTACCGCGCAGCTGGTCGCGAAGAAGCTCGGGCTCGGCGCGGTGTCGCGCGCGCAGATGCACGACATCGACACCAACATCCAGCTCGGCACCTGGTATCTGTCGGATATCTACCAGAAGTTCGACAACTCCGCGGTGCTCGCGACGGCCGGCTACAACGCCGGGCCGGGCCGCCCGCGGCAGTGGCGGCAGGTGCTCGTGCAGCCGGTGGAAGGCGCGATCTTCGCGGAAACGATCCCGTTCAACGAGACCCGCGACTACGTGAAGAACGTGCTGTCCAACACCACGTATTACGCGGCGCTGTTCGAAGGCAAGCCGCAGTCGCTGAAGGCGCGCCTGGGATTCATCGCGCCCTAGCCGTCGTTTCGCCGCCTGCCGCGCCCGATGCGGCAGGCCGTTTTCGCAGGTCGTGACCATGCACGCACACCCCGTCGCGGTGCTGGGTGGCACCGGGTTCGTCGGCAGCCGACTCGTCAGCGCGCTGGTCGCGGCGGGCGCGCACGTGCGGCTCGGCGTGCGGCGGCGCGAGCACGCGCGCCATCTGGCGCTGCTGCCCGTCGAGATCGTCGAGCTGGACGGCCTGGAGGTGCGCGCGCTCGCGCGCTTCGTCGCCGGCGCGCGCGCCGCCGTCAATCTGGTCGGCGTGTTGCATGGCGGGTCCGGCGCGCCCTACGGCGAGCGCTTCGCGCGCCTGCACGTGGCGCTGCCGGGCGCGTTCGCGGCCGCCTGCGCGCAGGCCGGCGTGCCGCGCGTGCTGCACGTGAGCGCGCTCGGCGCCGATCCGCACGGGCCGAGCATGTACCTGCGCTCGAAGGGCGACGGCGAGATCGCGCTGCATGCCGAGGCGGCGGCGGGCGGGATCGCGGCGACGGTGTTTCGTCCGTCCGTCGTGTTCGGGCCCGGCGACGCGTTCCTGACCACCTTCGCGCGCCTGCAGCGCAGCCTGCCGGTCCTGCCGCTCGCGATGCCCGACGCCTTGTTCCAGCCGGTCTATGTCGGCGATGTCGCGCAGGCGCTCGTCACCGCGCTCGGGCTCGAGGCGACGCGCGGCCGGACCTATGAGCTGGGCGGCCCCGCCGTCTATACGCTCGAACAGCTGGTGCGCTACTGCGGGCTGCTCGCGGGCCGCTCGGCGCGCATCGTGCGGCTGCCCGACACGCTCGCGCGCTGGCAGGCGTTCGCGTTCGAGCATCTGCCGGGCGAGCCCGTGATCACGCGCGACAATCTCGCGTCGATGCGCGCGCCGAACGTGCTGAGCGGCCCGCTCGCGCCCGAGCTGGCGCTGCGCCCCGCGAGCGTCGAGAGCGTCGCGCCGGCCTATCTGGGCGAGCGCGCGGCCCGCTCCCGCTTCGATGCGTGGCGCGCGCGGCGTTGAGCCGGGCGCAGCGCCTCATAGTCATTGGTTTCGTTGTCTATTTTTCACGCACCTGGAAGCCTCATGAAACTCATCATCGGAGACAAGAACTACTCGTCGTGGTCGATGCGGCCCTGGGTCCTGCTCGCGCACTTCGACATCCCGTTCGAGGAAGTGCTGATCGAGCTGCGGCGCGACGACACCGCCGCGCGGATCCGCGCCTATTCGCCGTCGGGCAAGGTGCCGTGCCTCGTCGACGACGCGCTCGGCGCGATCTGGGATTCACTCGCGATCGCGGAAACCCTGGCCGAGCGCTTCCCGCAGCATGCGCTGTGGCCGCGCGACGCCGCCGTGCGCGCGCGGGCGCGCAGCGTCGCGGCCGAGATGCACGCGGGCTTCGGCGCGCTGCGCGACGAGCTGCCGCTCAACGTGCGCGAGACGGTGCCGGGGCGCACGCCGACCCGCGCAGCGCAGGCCGACATCGCGCGCATCGTCGCGCTGTGGCGCGAATGCCTCGCGGCGTCGGGCGGCCCGTTCCTGTTCGGCGCGTTTTCGATCGCGGCTGCGATGTACGCGCCCGTCGTGCTGCGCTTCAACACCTACGCGACGCCGCTGTCGCCCGAGGCGGCCGCGTATGCGGCGCGCATCACGGCGCTGCCGGCGGTGGCGGCGTGGATCGACGCGTCGCGGCGCGAGACGCATCAGATCGACCTGTACGGCGGGCCGGCATGAACCTCTACGCAGTCGGCGGCGCGATCCGCGACGAACTGCTCGGCGTGCCGGTGCAGGACCGCGACTACGTGGTCGTGGGCGCGACGCCCGAGCAGATGGCGGCGCAGGGCTTCAAGCCGGTGGGCAAGGATTTCCCGGTGTTCCTGCATCCGGCGACCCACGAGGAATACGCGCTCGCGCGCACCGAGCGCAAGACCGCGGCCGGCTATCACGGCTTCCAGTTCCACTTCGCGCCGGACGTGACGCTCGACGAGGATCTCGCGCGCCGCGACCTGCCGATCAACGCGATGGCGCGCGAGGTCAGCCCGGACGGCCGGCTGATCGGGCCGGTCCTCGATCCGTACGGCGGGCAGGCGGATCTGCACGCGCGGCTGTTCCGCCACGTGGGGCCGGCGTTCGTCGAGGATCCGGTGCGGATCCTGCGGGTGGCCCGCTTCGCCGCGCGCTTCGCCGCGTTCACGGTGGCGCCCGACACGCTCGCGCTGATGCGCACGATGGTCGCGGCGGGCGAAGTCGATGCGCTCGTGCCGGAACGGGTCTGGCAGGAGGTCGCGCGCGGCCTGATGGAGGCGCGGCCGTCGCGGATGTTCGCGGTGCTGCGCGAATGCGGCGCGCTCGCGCGCATCCTGCCCGAGGTCGATGCGCTGTTCGGCGTGCCGCAGCGCGCCGACTACCATCCGGAAGTCGATACGGGCGTGCACGTGATGATGGTGATCGACCATGCGGCCAAGCACGGCTATTCGCTGCCGGTGCGCTTCGCGGCGCTGACCCACGATCTCGGCAAGGCGACCACGCCCGCCGACGTGCTGCCGCGCCATCTCGGCCACGAAGGGCGCAGCGTCGACCTGCTGCAACCGCTGTGCGAGCGTCTGCGGGTGCCGAACGAATGCCGCGATCTCGCGGTGCTCGTCGCGCGCGAGCACGGCAATCTGCATCGCGTGATGGAGATGGGCGCGGCGGCGCTGGTGCGGCTGCTCGAGCGCGCCGACGCCTTGCGCAAGCCCGCGCGTTTCGCCGAGGCGCTGCAGGCGAGCGAATCCGATGCGCGCGGCCGGCTCGGTTTCGAGGCGCGGCCGTATCCGCAGGCCGAGCGGCTGCGCCTCGCGCTCGTCGCGGCGCGCGCGGTGGATGCGGGCGCGGTCGCGCGCGAGCACGCGGGCGAGGCGGCGCGGATCAAGGAGGCGGTGCACGCCGCGCGGGTGCGCGCGGTGGCGCAGGCGTTGGGGGTGGAGGCGGCGTAGCGCGCGCCGGAGCGGCGTCGTCGTGCGAATGACGTGGGCTGTCTGACGGGGCGGCGTTCCGGCCGCCACTGCCCCGGGACGACGGCGCGACGACCGGAGTACGCCCCGGTCGTCACCCTCGCCCCGCGTCGCTTCAATCCATCAGCTTGTCGCGCACGACCGGCGCGATCCGCTCCGCGAGCCACGCGTGCGTGCGCGTGCCCGGGTGCAGCGTGTCCCAGAACACGAAGCGCGCCGGATCGCGACAGTCGTTGCGCGGCGTCTGCGAGGTCATGTAGGTCAGCGACGACGGCTTCGGAATGTCGAGGCAGGCGCGCCGCGCATCGTCGAAGTCGTACCGGGTCGGGTTGCTCAGCAGATCGTCGAACAGCGCGTACGCATCGAACACCTCGAGCTTCAGCGTCGCGCCGTAGCGCGCCCGCAGTGCAGCGGCCGTCTCGGCCAGCCGCCGGTTGTAGTCCACCACCTGCGCGGCGACGCGCTTGGCGTCGTCGCGGGTCGCGAACACCGGCGCGCGCGAGACGTCGGGCAGCGTCAGCAGCAGGATCCGCCGCGCCCCCGCCGCCGTCAGCTGTTCGAGGCTCGTGCGCACCGCGTCGGCCGCCTGCTCGGGCGTGCGTCCATAGTTCACGAAATCGTTGCCGCCCGCGAACACCGCAAACAGCGTGTTCTCGACCCGGTAGCCCGGCGCGCGCGTCATGTACTCACGCCACGAATCCACCTGCTGCACCAGCCCCGGCACGACCAGGTAGCGGTCGGTCGCCGCGCCGCCGATCGCCCAGTTGTACATCGGCAGCCCGAGCGCGCGCGCCAGGTACTCGACCCACACCGGCCCGTTGCTGAAGCGGCCCGCATGCCAGGTCGAGCCGTTCGGCAGCGTCCACTGGCTCGCGTTGAACATGTTCTGCGTGTCGGACAGGCTGTCGCCGAACACGATCAGCTTGTTCGCGCGCGGCGGCTGCTGCGCCGCGTCGAGCGTCCAGATCGTATGGTTGAACGACAGCGCATTGTTGGCCGCGACCGCCTGGGTCAGCGGCTGACGGATCCCGCGCGCATCGAGCGTGCGGCGGCATACGTCGGCGAGCGTCTCCTGCGTGCGCGCGCTGTAGAACATGTTCTTCCATTGGGTGATGCCGTCCGCCCACCAGTAGCCGGGCACCCGGTACCAGTCGCCGCTGCCCGGGTCGCGCGCCCATTCGTAGGTGGCCTTCGGCGCGAGCGGGCTGTCGCTGATCCGATACCAGCAGCGCAGGTAGGTGTAGGTGTCCTTGCCCTGGCCGGCCGCGCGCAGCGCGTCGGAGGGCGGGGCGGGCGGCACCGCGAGCGGGCCGGACGGCGACAGCGTCATGTCGCCCGTCGGCATCGGCGGTTCGGCGGGGGGCGCGGCGGCGGCATGCGCCGCGAGCGGCAGGGCGACGGCGAGCGCCGTCAGCGCGAACCGGCGGCGGATCGCATGGATGAGACAGTCATGGGTCATGGTTGCCCTCGAATCGTTGTTATTGGCGCCGTGCGGCCGCACGGCTATGGCTGTATCGGGGGACGCGGGAAACGCCGGGCTCGGGCCCGGTCTGTTCGAATCGAATCGGGAGAAGCCCGGGTTCGGGCTTCAGGGGATATTCAGGGCGTGGGGGCGCTGACCCGGCCGTCGGGGCCGTAGAAGCCGGCCCGCTCGGGGACCGCGCGCAGCACCGCGAGCGTGCGCTCGTTGTAATCCATCCGGATGCGCACCAGCATCCCGTTGTTCGCATTGGCGCGTTGGGCGCGCTCGGCCGATTGCTGGAGCAATTGCCAGCTGCCCGCGAGCCGGGCGTCCTGCCCGGATGCCTGATCCATGCCCGCTTTGCCGCCCGGGAAGCCGAGCGCGCCGAGCTGGCTGTCGCGCCGGCGTTCGAGGTTCGCCAACTGCTCGATCAGCGCGTTCTTGCGCCCGATGATCTCGGGCAGTGCTTCAAGCGGCGACGGGGTCGTCAGCGCTTTTTCCTCATAGGCGAGCAGCGAGGCGAATGCCTCGACCGTCGCATGTTCGTCGTTGACCGTGGCCAGCAGTTCTTCTCTCCTCGCGTCTCGCTCAAAACGCCGGTGGGCGGACCGTCCGCTCACCCGTTCCTTCTCGTCGCGGGCCCCGGGGGCCCGTTCAGTTGCCCGTCTGCGGCTTGTTCTGCAGCAGCTCGCGGGCCGTCTGCAATACGCCGTCGGCAATCTTGCCGGCGTCGATCGACAGCGTGCCGTTGCGCAGCGCGCCGCGGATCGACTCGACTTGCGCGGTATCGATATCGGCGCTGCCGGAGGCCGCCAGCGCGCGCAGGTTCGAGGACAGGCCGGACAAATTCACGTTCGTGTCGCCGGGGGCCGCGCCTGCGGCGCCTTGCGCGCCGCCCGCGGCAGCAGCCGGACTGGACGGGGTGCGGGCCGCGCCGGTGGTGGCGTTCGACAGCGGGCGGGCGCTCGAAGAGGAGGTGGAATCGACTTTCACGATGGATTTCCTGAACGGTTTGAGCAAGATAACGGCAGGGCCCGCTCAAACTTTAGCACCCGTTCCTCTGTAAGCGCCTGATTAAACAAAACTTTGCAATCTTAGAGCGGGATCTCCACGGTTCCGGCGTCCTTGACGATCGCCGTGACGATCTGTCCGGCCGCCATCCGCACCCGCACCTGCTGGCCGGGCGCCGCGTTGTTGAGCACGCTGCCCTCCGACGAGATCGTGAAACCCTGGCCCGCCGCGACCACCCGCACCGTCTGTCCGACCGATACCGAGGCCGCGCTTCTCAGCATGTCCTGGCGCAGCGGCAGGCCCGCGCCGATGCGCGACAGCGCCGTGGCGCCGACCGCCTGCGACGGATCGGTGATGATCGCGAGCGGCAGCGCGGTCAGGTCGCCGTCGCGGGCGACCAGGTCGGCGGCGCTCAGCGCCTCGCCCGGCGCGATCTGCCGCGCGGCGACGTAATAGGTGGCCTGCACGCTCAGCTTCGCCTGCAGGTAGATGGTCCAGGGGCGTTCGCCCGCGCAGCGCACGCCGACCGTCGTACGCCCCCACAGGCGCGCACCCGTCGGCATGAACGGTTCGAGCGTCGTGCAGGCGGCCAGGCCGCGCGGAAACGCCGACGCCACGGTGACGGTGGTCTTGCCCGGCAGGCCGGCCGTCTGCTGCTGCATGAACGCGAGCGCGGCGCGGCGGATCGATTCGCCGTCCTGCTGCCCGTCGGGCACGGCGGCGGAGGCGGCCGGCGCGGCTGCCGCCGTCGGGCGGGCGGGGCGCGCGGCGGCCTGGAGCGCTAGCTGCCGGGCGGCCGGCTGCGCGCGCAGCGCGGCCGGGGTCGGTGCGCCGTTCGCGCCTTGTGTGCCTTGTGCGTTTTGTGCGCCGGCGAAGCCGGACGAGGCGGCTGCGCTGGGCGCGGCCTGCGTGGACGCGGCCCGCCAAGGTGCGGCCGGCGCAGCCGCGGCGGCCATGGGCGCGCCCGGCATCGGCCGCGCGGCGCGCGGCGTCGGCTCGGCCGGCGCGACGCGGATCCAGCCGGGCTGCACCGGGTCGTCCTGCTGCGGGTCGGCTTGCGGGGTCTGCGTGATCTGGCGTCGGTTCAGCGCGGCGGCCTCGAGTGCGGCGCTCACGTCGGCCGGGCGCGTCGGCGCGCGCGCATTGGCGTTCGCGAGCGCGGCTTCGGCCGATTCGCCGCGGCCGGGAATCACGATCATTCCGTCGCCCGGGCTCGCCGGGGCCTGCTGCGCGAGGGCGGGGGCGGCGAGGCCCGCGCATGCCAGCACGAGGGCGAGGGCGGCGCGCGCATGCCGCCAGCGCGCGCTCGCCGCGCCGCCTGCGTCAATCGTCATCGCCGCCTCCTGTAAGCCGTTGGTACGGATTGCATTCTAGGGAGCAGGGCGCGCGTGCAAACGACGAACAGAGGGGGGCTTTCCCGGTTATTCGCGCGATTGCCTCTTGCCTCGGCCACCTACTATCCGTGTCATGGAAAAAAGCCTCTTTGGCCGCCGCGCGGTGAAAGAGCACTGCCCTGCTTGAGACGGAGAGAGCCCCGATGCTGGACCAACTCGAGGCTGCTTTTGCCTTCGGCCGCGAGGCGCTCGACGTGCGCGCCTACCGCCAGGAGCTGCTGTCGTCGAACATCGCGAACGCCGATACCCCCGGGTATCAGGCCCGCGACGTCGACTTCGCGTCGACGCTGTCGCGCGCGCTGCGCAAGGACGGGGGCGGCGCCACGGCCGGCAATGCCGCGCAGCTGCAACTCGCGCAGCCGGCCGGCGTGACGACCGGGATGGCGCTGGCGGCGACCGCGGCGGGCCACATGGCCGGCAACGCGAAGCTGATCCCGACGGGCGGCCCGAGCGACGACTACGGGCGTGCGCAGTACCGGAACCCGCGCCAGCCCTCGCTCGACGGCAACACCGTCGATCCCGACATGGAGCGCGTGCAGTTCGCGGACAACGCGCTGCACTACCAGACCGGCCTGACCGTGATGACGCAGCAGATCAAGTCGATGCTCGCGGCGATCTCGTCGGGCAACTGAGCGATGCCGTCGCACCGCCCGGAACCTTTCAGTCAGCACGCCACGCATTAAGGAGCACGCATGCCTTCGTTGATGAATATCTTCGACGTCGCCGGATCGGCGAGGTCGGCCCAGTCCCAGCGTCTGAACGTGACCGCGTCGAACCTTGCCAACGCGGACAGCGTGACGGGCCCCGACGGCAAGCCCTACAAGGCGAAGCAGGTGGTGTTCGCGGCCGATCCCGTCGGCGGCGCGCGCACCCGCTCGGGACAGGGCGTGGGCGGCGTGAAGGTGACGCAGGTGATCGACGATCCGTCGCCGATGAAGCGCACCTACGATCCGTCGAACCCCGCCGCCGGCGAGGACGGCTACGTCGAGATGCCGAACGTCGACCCGGTGCAGGAGATGGTCAACATGATTTCGGCGTCGCGCTCGTACCAGGCCAACGTCGAGACGCTCAACACGGCGAAGCAGCTGATGCTGAAGACGCTGACGATCGGTTCCTGAACCGCAAAATTCTTGTGAAGGTGCATCGAACATGACTTCCACCATCGGCAGCAACGGCACGACGATCGGCGCGATCCCGCTCGATACGATGAGCTCGAACGGCGGCGGCTCGACGTCGAGCCTCAGCACGAGCACCAGCACGGGCGTGAGCACGAGCAGCAGCCTGTCGACCACCTCGGCGGCCGACCTGCAGACCACCTTCCTGAAGCTGCTCGTCACGCAGCTGCAGAACCAGGATCCGACCAGCCCGGTCGACAGCTCGCAGATGACCTCGCAGCTCGCGCAGATCAACACCGTGAGCGGCATCGCGCAGCTGAATTCGTCGCTGACCTCGCTGTCGACCCAGCTGACGGCGGGCCAGCAGACCCAGGCCGCGCTGCTGATCGGCTCGAACGTGCTGGCTCCCGGCAACACCGTGCCGGTCAAGGGCGGCACGGCGTCGCCGTTCGGCGTGCAGCTCCCGACCGCGGTGTCGAACCTGACCATCACCGTGACCAACTCGGCGGGCACGGTGGTCAACACGATCAACGCGAAGCAGCAGGCGGCCGGCACCGTGCCGTTCAACTGGAAGCCGACCGACGCCGCGGGCAATCCGCTGCCGGACGGCACCTACACGATCAGCGCGAGCTACACCGACTCGACCGGCAAGCAGTACTCGCCGACCACGCTGTCGGCCGCGCAGGTGCTGAGCGTGGTCAAGCAGGCGGACGGCACCCCGGGGCTCGTGCTGTCGAACGGCTCGACCGTCGGCCTGAGCCAGGTGGGCGCGATTTTCCCGAGCACGGCGAGTACGCCGAGCACGTCGGTCAGCACGTCGACCAGCGCCTCGACCGCGTCGACCAGCACGCCGTCCACGTCTTCATCCAACTGATCCAGCATTCACGGCACGGAGCACGAAATGGGCTATCAACAAGGTCTGAGCGGCTTGGCAGGCGCGTCGAGCGACCTCGACGTGATCGGCAACAACATCGCGAATGCGAACACGGTCGGTTTCAAGGCCAGCCAGGCGGAGTTCGCCGACATGTACGCGAATTCGATCGCGTCGGCGGTCAACAACCAGATCGGCATCGGCACGATGATGTCGTCGGTGCAGCAGCAGTTCACGCAGGGCACCATCACGTCGAGCAACTCGACGCTGAACGTCGCGATCAACGGTAACGGCTTCTTCCAGATGTCGAACAACGGCGCGATCACGTATTCGCGCGACGGCACGTTCCAGCGCGACAAGAACGGCAACATCGTCAACTCGCAGGGCATGAACGTGATGGGCTACGCGGCCAACGCGAACGGCGTGATCAACACGGCCGCGACCGTGCCGCTGCAGGCGCCGACCACCAACATCGCGCCCCAGGCGACCGCCAACATCAATGCGCAGTTCAACCTGAACTCGCAGGATGCGGTGCCGACCAACACGCCGTTCAATCCGAGCGATCTCACGACGTTCAACTACAACACCTCGGTCCAGGTGTACGACACGCTGGGCGGCACGCAGACGGTCAACATGTACTTCGTGAAGAGCGCGGCGCCGGCCGGCACCTGGCAGGCCTACGCGGGCGTGTCGGGCCAGACGCCGACCAACCTCGGCACGATCAGCTTCAACACGTCGGGCCAGATCACCGGCACGACCACGGGCACGCCGCCCGTGCCGACCGCGAGCGTCGGCCAGTTCGCGTTCACGATCCCGAACACGACGGGCGGCGCGAACCCGCAGAACCTGACGCTGAACCTGACGGGCACGACCCAGTACGGCGGCCAGGACGGCGTCAACAACCTCGCGCAGGACGGTTTCGCGAGCGGCACGCTGACCACCTTCACGATCGGCGCGGACGGCAAGCTGACGGGCAACTACTCGAACGGCCAGACCGCGACGCTCGGCCAGATCGTGCTCGCGAACTTCAACAACCCGAACGGGCTCGTGAGCATCGGCGGCAACCAGTACATCGAGACCGCGCAATCGGGCGTGCCGCAGATCTCGGCGCCGGGCAGCACCAACCACGGCACGCTGCAGGGCAGCTCGCTCGAGAACTCGAACGTCGACCTGACGAGCGAGCTGGTGAACCTGATCACCGCGCAGCGCAACTACCAGGCCAACGCGCAGACGATCAAGACCCAGCAGACGGTCGACCAGACGCTGATCAACCTCTGAACGCGGACCACAGCGAGCCATGGACCGACTGATCTATACGGCGATGACGGGCGCGACGCAGTCGCTCGAACAGCAGGCCATCGTCGCGAACAATCTCGCGAACGTGTCGACGACCGGCTTTCGCGCGCAGCTCGCGACGTTCCGCGCGGTGCCGATGAACTTCGGCACGGGCGGCGCGGTCGACCCGCAGACCACCCGCACCTACGTGCTGTCGTCGACGCCGGGCGCGGACTACACCCCGGGGCCGATCACCCGCACCGGCAACCCGCTCGACGTCGCGGTGCAGGGCCCGGGCTGGATGTCCGTGCAGCTGCCGGACGGCAGCGAGGGCTATACCCGCGCGGGCAACCTGCATCTCGACGAGAACGGTCAGCTGATGACCGCGAGCAACCTGCCGGTGGTCGGCAACGGCGGCCCGATCTCGGTGCCGCCGAACGCGCAGATCACGATCGGCAAGGACGGCACCGTGTCGGCGCTGATGCCGGGCGATCCGCCGACCGCGGTCGCGCTGCTGCCGCAGCCGTCGCGCACGCGGCTGACGATGCCGGTCAGGCGCTCGTTCATGATGTTGAGGGCGTCGAGCAGGTCGCGGGTCTCGTCGCGGCCGTGCACGACGACCTCGCTGCGCAGGTCGCCCTCCGCGACCGTGCGCGCGACCCGCACCGCCTCGCCGATCGGCCCGGTGATCGAGCGGGTGATCCACATCCCCGCGACGATCGCGAGCGCGATCGCGGCCGCGCAGATCGCGAGCAGCAGGTTGCGCTCGTACATGTAACGGTCGGTGAAGTCCTGCGCGATCGCCATCTCGCGCTCGTGCGTGTAGTTGGCATAGGCGTTGGTGGCCTGGATCAGCGCGACGAGCAGCGGACGGCACTTGGCGTCGATCTCCGCGATCGCGGCGTCGCGATTGCCGGCGAGCGCGGCGTTGACGATTTCGAGCGCGACCGGGCCGTAGCTGGCTTCGACGCGGTTGATATCGGCGACCAGCGCGCGGGCGCGGTCGGTTGTATCGGCGGCATTGGCCATCATCGCGTTCAGGTTGCCGAGCTGTGTCTGCACGTCGGCATGCGCGCGCTGTACGTCGGCTTTCTCGAGCTCGACGTCCTCGGGGCGGGTCACGAGCACCAGGTTGCGGGCGGCGATCGCCCGCCGGTCGACCGCCATGCGGACCTGTGCGGCCAGGTTCGCGCGCGCGTTGATGCCCTGCGCATAGCGGTTGAACGCGTCGTTCGATTCGGACAGCGCCCTCAGCGACATGCCGGAGACGATCGCGACGATCGCCGCCAGCACGCCGAAACCACCGAGGAGTTTGATCCTGATGGTCACCCGAAATGATTTCATCGTTTGCCCCTTGCAAGGAAGACAGCGCGTGGTGAATGACTCGCGACGGAACCCCATGTCGTGCGTGAATTAACGGGGTGAATGGACTTTTCTTTAGCCTTATAAACCCTAGTTTTGGGAAACGTGAAAATCTTTTTTGATTCAAATAAACAAATTATTTATTGGTTGACTTAACTAAATTTAACTGACTTTCGTGGTGCTTTCGATTGCAGGGCGAAAAGATCGAGAGGCTTGATGGGCGGGGCCGGTATGGGGTTTTAGTGTGTGCGACGATCGAATCGACGGGTTCGTTGAAGTGTTCCGCATGGAATTCGGCAGCAAAGAATTTCCTTTTTATTAATGATCCATATCCTTCATGGTTGAATTTTATCGAGGAAATGGCGCGGAAATAAGCGTGCAAATAAGCCGGGGGCGGGCGGCCGTCTCGATATCAGGTTAATAGGGCTCGGGCCGAACCGGCGGCGTGAAGTCGGCGCGAACGGCTAGGCGAGCCGACGGGCGGCTTACGTCGAGGTATACGTCAGCCGACCGGTGAAGCGCGACGAGGGCGCGACCCGGCTCGCGGCCGAAATCGTGCCGGCGCGGCATTGGCCGGATGCGGAGCGTGGAAACGGCGGCGCCGGCTGGACGACACGCCCCGTGAGCCTCCCGCGCGGTACCTTATTCCGCCCCCGCGTAGAGCCGATACAAGCGTTCGCCTTGCCGGTCGCACAGATCGAGCGGCCGCGGGCTGCGGCCGCGCAGCCAAAGCAGCCGCCAGCCGCCGCTCGCATCAGGCAACAGGCCGCCGAAGCGGAACCCGCCGCGCGTCAACGCGGGCACGTGCGCCAGATTTTCCGCCGTGGCCGGCAGGCTCAGGTCGAGCAACGAGCGGGCCGGGAGCGCGGCGATTTCGGCCAGCAGGGCGTCGTTTGCGCGTGACGCCTCCAGGACGACCCGCAAGCCGTCCTGCGTCACGCTGAAGTCTTCCGCGGCGGGGTGCGGCGCCGGCGGCGCCTCGCCGAAGGCCGCGCGCAGGCCGTCCAGCCATTCGTGCCAGTGCGCCGGCCAGTCGAGCCGGGGCAGCGGCCACGCGCGCAACGGCAGGCACCCGACGACGATGCTCTCCCGTTCCGCTCGCCCGAACGGCGATTCGACGTAGTCGATCAGCAGCGCCGTACTGCGGAAATCGAGCGCCAGCGCGACATGCTGGCTGCGCGGATGCGAGCAGACCTGCTTGATCGTCATCATCCCGACGCCGAGTTGCCCCGCCGTCGCGCGCAGATGGCGGGCGAGCCGGCGCGCGATGCGTTGACCACGGGCGTCCGGATGCACGGCGTTCAACGCCAGCTCCGCGAGCCCGGGCTGCGCCGCGCGATGCACCCGATAGTCGCGCACCGACGCCTTCAACGGATCGGCCTCGCTCATTGCCGGGCCTCCGCCTGTGCGTAGTCGCGCCGGTCCACGATGCGCAGCAGCTTGCCCGAGCGCGGGTGGGTGAGCATGTGCTTCAGCGGCGTCTGCCGCAGCGTCACGCGGACTTGCCGTTCGGCGCACTGTTGCGCGATCGCCGGCTGGGCGGCGAGCACCTCGGCGCGGATCCGCGCGAGATCCAGCGGCGCGCGCGCGGCGAGCAGGAAGGTCAGGCAATCCGCGCCGTCGGTGCGGGACAGCTCCAGCTGCCAGCCCAGCAGCGCGCCCGCTGCGTCGAGCGTGCGCCCGAGCGTGTCCGGAAACAAGGACAGCGTGCCGACGCGAATCCGATGGGCTTGCGCGGCGCGTCCCAGCAGCGCGAACTTGCGCGCGGGGCCCGGCGGTTCGCGCCAGCACGCGAGATCGCCGCTCGGATAACGGATCACGGGCATCAGCCGGCGCTGCAGGTTGGTGACCAGCAGGCGGCCCGGGCGCCCGGTTTCGTCGATCCGGCGATGCTCGCCATGGCCGCAAGCGGGATCGGCATAACCGATCAGGCCCGCGTCGACGCTCGCGCAGCCCACCGACCCGAAGCGGGCGCGCGGCAGCACCTGCGCGAGCAGCGCGATCTGCTCGTCGAACAGGCTTTCGCCGCCGTAGAGCACGGTCCGCACGTCCGGCAAGGCCTGGCCCTGCGCCGCGAGGTGATGGGCGAAACGCAGCAGTTGCGCCGGCACGCCGGCCAGGACGTTGATGCGGTGCTGGCGAATCGCGGCCGCCAGCACGTCGTGGTCGACCTGGCAGGTGAACGGGTATTCGACGATGGCCACCGGCGCATGCGACAGGGCGCCGTGGATGAACAGCAGGCTGGTGTAGAGGTCGCCCGCGAAGAACAGATTGGCGACGCGGTCGCCGTCGCGCAGCTGGTGCGCGAGGCCCGCGCCGAACGCCTGTACGAACGCGCGCCATTCGGCGCGGCTGAACACCGACAGCTTGCCGTCGCCGGTGGAGCCGCCCGTCTTGAACACATGGGCGTCGTTCAGCGCGGCGCTCAGCACGGGCCAGCGCGTCAGGTCCTGGGAATCGCGCCAGTAGTCGGCGGGATCGGTCGGCGGCAGGTCGGCCAGCCGCCAGCCGTGCGTGGGCAGCGCGCGGTACAGCGCGCGATAGTGCGGCGAATGCGCGCGCGCATGCTCGACGAGGGGGAGAAGGCGTGGATGCATGGTGATGGATGATGAAGGGACGACGGAGGCTCAGCCGCGCCGATCCAGGACCAACGGCGTCTTGCCGCTGTGCGGATGGCGGCGGAACGCGGCGGCCGGCGCGGCGCTCACCTCGAAGCGAAGCAGTCCGCCGTTCACGACCATGCTCAGCTTGGCATCGTCCAGCAGGCGGGCGCGGATCGCGGCCGGATCGCCGTCGACCAGCAACTCGATGCAGTCGCGCCCCGCGTCGTCGCGATCGAGCAGCCACTGCATCGGCAGCCCGATGGGCAGGCTCAACTGCTCGGGATTGACGAAGATCGTGCCGACCCGCAGCAGCGCGCCGTGGCGGCCGGCGAGCCGGAAGCGCGGCGTCTCCAGCCCGCAGGCGCAGGCGCCCGGCAACCACCGGCCCAGGTCGCCCAGGTCGTAACGCAGCACCCGCTGGGCTTCGCGTTGGCGAGACGTGAACACCAGCCGGCCGATCGCGCCGGGCGCGGCCGGGGCGTCGCGCCCGGGCTCCAGCACTTCCAGCCATTGCGTGTCCGCCAGCAGGTGGAATTCGCCGTCGGCGCAACCCGCACAGGCATGGCCGAGCGGGCCGGCGTCCACCGAGCCGTAGATCGCCGAGCGGATCAGTTCGACGCCGAAGCCCGCGAAATAGGCGCGCTGCCCGGCGTCGACGTGCTCGCCGCCGCAGAATACCTTGCGCACCCCGCCATAGCGGCGCAGCACGTCGCTTTCGCGTTCGAACAGCCGGTGCACGGTGCTCGGCATGCCGATCAGCGTGTCGACGCGCTGCTCGACGATCAGCTGGGCGATCTCGCTGAAATCGTCGCCGACGGGGCCGCCCATCGGGTACTGCGGCACCCCGAGCGCGTCGAGGATCGTGAAGAAACTGAGCATGCCGCCATACAGGTTGCCGCCGTAGAGGAGATTCATGACCCGGTCGGTGGCGGGATCCAGACCGGCGGCAAACAGGCCGTCGGCCGCGGCGCGCATCTGACGGTGGTAGTCGCGATAGCTGAAGCGGGCCAGCTTGGGCGTGCCGCTGCTGCCGCCGCTGCGGAAGTAGAGCTGGGCCCGCGCGTGATCGGGCTGGCTCTGGAATGCGGCACGGTCCATCACCGGCAACGCGTGCAGACCCTCCGGCATGGCGGGCGGCGCGTCCAGGTGGGCGTGACCGGGCAACACGGCGGCGTCGAGGCTCACCGACACGCGGCGCGACAGGCGTTGCAGCGCATAGACGCCGTCGTGCGGTTCGCCGGCATAGCCGTCGTGCATGCGGCCGACGGGCGTGATGCGGCTCACGCCCGCCGCGAGCAGCAGCCGGCTCAGGCCGGGCAGGCGGTCGGCGGGGGCGATCAGGCCGCAGCTTTGCAGGTGCGTGCGCCATGGGCGCAGGATGCCGGCCAGCCGGGCGCGCGGGGCCGGGCGCAACTCGACGGTGCGAAACAGCGGCGACGGCGTCAATTCCTCGCGCAAGGTCCACGCGATCCGCCAGCCGTCGCCGTCGATGACCTCGCCCGGCGCGTCGGCGAACGCCTGGTCCAGCCGATGGAAGGCCATGCGGGTGCTGATCTCCGCGGCTTCCTGCCGATCCGCCCGCAGCGCGGGCCAATGCGGCGCACGGCGACGCAGCGCGTCGGCGAGCCGGCGCGCGAACGCCTCGAGCGTCGCCGGCTCGTCGCTGTCCACGAGTACGGCCTGCGGGCTGGAGCAGGCCTGCTGATCGTGGCAGCACACGTCGTCGGCGAGGGCGTCGAGTTGCGCGTCGCTCGCGGCGCCCGGGTCCAGGTAGGCGAAGCTGATCCGATGCCCCCAGTCGATCCAGCGACACCCGGGCGGCAGCTGCGCGCGCAAGGCCGCGAGCGCCGTCGCGCCGCCCCATGCGGACACGCCGTCGACGTCGGCCAGCAAGGCGCCGAGCCGGGTGCTCGGCACCGGCAGGACGGCGACGTGCGCGGCGAGCCGGCCGCTCGCGTCGTGCTGCAGCAGTTCGGCGAGCAGGCGCGCGTTCAGGTCGTCGGTGCGGCTGCTCGGGCGCAGCCAGTTGACGTTGCCCGCCAGCAAGCCTTCCAGCACCGCCATGAAGGGCAGCAGCGCGGCGTTGGCGGGCGTCACGTGCAACACCACGCCGAGGGGGCGCCATGCTTCGAAGTGCGGTTCGCGGTAATCGGTGCGGCGCAGCGAGCCGGGCTGCCCGCCCAGTTCCCGCGTGAGCTTGGCCTGCAGCGCCGGGCGGCGGCAGAACGCGGCCAGCTGGGCGCGCGCGGTCTCGTCCGGCAGCGCGGACGGTGCGCCGTCGCTCAACGCAGCGGCGAAACGCTCGGCGCAGGCGAGCACGGTCTCGGGGTCGAGCGGTTCGGCCAGTGTGTCGGCGAGCCGCTCGCGCAGCGTCGCGTGCGCCGTGTCGAACGCGTGGTCGGCGTGCAGCACGCCGTGAAGCAGATACATGTCAATGCTCCTTGATCAATTCGGATGCCGCCATCGCGCAGCTGCGGTTCTTGCTGGTGCCGGCGCGGCCCAGCAGCTCGAACCAGTCGGTGGGCAGGCCGCAGTCGCAGCCCTCGGCCGGCTGCAACACGGCCAGATCGCTCAGCAGCAGGCTGTGCGCCGGGCTGGAGGAAATGTAGGGCGACGCCAGGTGGAGGAAGCCCGCCTCCCCATACGGCAGCCGGGCCAGCGTGGCGGTGTCGCGCGCCCAGGCGCGCGCCCAGCTCGGCACGTGCAAGCGATGATGGGCGCACTCGACGTAGGGCACCGGATGCTCGACCGAGCCGTAGCCGTCGCGGCAGCGCGGATCCGGCACGCCGAGCTGTTCGCCCAGCCGGCGATACAGTTCGCGCTTCGGAATTGCCGCGTCGGCGTGGGTTTTCCAGCCGCCGCCGAGAAACACCAGCGAGTCGGGATGCAGCGTCAGCGGCGGGATGCCCATTTCGTCCATGCGTTGCAGCGTGAACCACAGGAACGCGGGAAAACCGAGGATGCGCACCGGCAGACCTTCCTCGGCGAAACGCTGCAGTGCGCGGATCGCGCCGAACGGGTCGAACTCATGGCCCGCGCCGGTGTGGCGCAACACATAGACCGCCTGATTGACCGGCGCGTACTTGCACAGAAACTGGTCGGTATAGGCCGTGCCGAGCGTGATCGCCCCGCGCGGTTCGTAGCTGAGCAGCAGGTAGTTGCAGGGCTGTTGCGGCGTATCCCAGCCGTAGTGCGCGAAGATCCGGTCGACCATGTGCTGGGCGGCGCCCATGCTGCGCGCGTCGTAGCGCATGCGGCTTTTCTGGCCGGTGGTGCCGGACGAGGTCAGTTCGAGCGCGTCGCGGCCGGCGTCGCTGAGCAACAGATTGCGCTTGAAGTAGTTGGCGAACACGGGCGGCAGTTCCGACCAGTCGGATAGCTGGCCCAGGCGCTCGGGCGGGCAGCCGTTCCGCTCCAGCCAGCGGCGGTAGCCGGGGCTCGCGTCGCAGTGGTAGGCGACGAGTTCGCGCATGGCGGCGTCGAACAGGCGGTCGCAGGCGTCGTCGGCGCGGTAGGGGTGGTCGAGCGCACACAGTGCGTCGACGTGAGGCAGCGTAGTCATCGGTTTTGAGAGCAGGGAAGGGTTGCGGCGGAGGCGGGGCGCGACCGGCGCAGCACGCGCCGGAGCAGCGGCGCGCCCAGCAGCGGGATCAAGCCGGCGCAGACGGCGAAGCGAGCGGGCGAATCGCCGGCGCCGGCCCAGGTCAGGACCGCGCCGCCGGCGGCCAGCATCGCGGTGGACAGCGAGCCGAGCAGCGCGGCGACGCTGCCCGTGGCGTCACCGGTGCTGTACAGCGTCAGCCGGTAGAGCGTCGCGTTACCCAGGCCCACGCCGAACGCGTAGACGGACAGCGCGGCGACCAGCGCCGGCAGCGTGGGCGACAGCGGCATGACGGCCAGGAGCAGCAGCACGCCGGCCGCCGTCGGGTACAGCGCGATGCGCAGCAGGCGGGACAAGTCGAGCCGGACGGCGAGCCGGTTCAAGGCCAGGTTGCCGGCGATCACGGCGCCGAACACGGGAAGCTGCCAGAGTCCGTAGGCCAGTCCGTCCAGACCCAGGTCGCGGATCAACAACGGCGACAGGCCGATCCAGGCGATCAGCGGGAGCGGCAGCAGGCCCAGCGCGAGGCTGCCGCACACCAGGTCGCGCCGGCGGAGCAGCGCCAGATAGTTGGCGAGCATCGCCCTTGCGCGCAGCGACCCGGGCGCCGACGTGGCGCGGGCGGTTTCCGGCATCCAGCGCCACAGGGCGAGCGTGATCGGCGCGCCGGCGATGCCGAGCGCGACGAACTGCTCGCGCCACGACAGCACCCGCAGCAGCAGCGTGCCGGCCAGCGGGCCCGCCAGCGGCGACAGCAGCGCGATATTGGCGAACAGCGCCATCAGGCGCACCGCGTCGCGCTCGGCAAAGGTCTCCTGCAGCGCCGGGTAGCTGATCACGACGATGAAGCCGAGCGCGGTGCCCTGGACGAAGCGCAGCAGGTTGAAGCCGACGATGTGCTGGCTGGCGGCCGTGGCCAGGCAGGCGGCCGAGAACACGAGGGTGCCGGCGAGCAGCAGCGGCCGGCGGCCGAAGCGGTCCGACAGCGGGCCCAGCAGCCACTGGAGTGCGGGCATCACCATATCGCTGGCGAGATAGGCGAGCAGTTCGAATGCGGTCAGCGCGAGACAGAACAACACGGCTCGACGGCGGGAAATGTCCAGCAATGGACGAAATACGAATTCAGGCATGAGCGATCAATGCGCGATTGGGAATGGCGTCGAATGGAAAATGATTGGCCTGATGGCGTGCATTTCTATTTCGCGCACGGCACATGAGGGATTCACAATGTCGGTAAATAATCGATTGGTATGTAGCGGATTAATTGAATTATTCCGCCGCAAGGCGTGACGACGCCGCCTCGACCCCTTCGGGAAAGGGCGAGATTGATTGAAGGCCTTGCCGGAAACGGGGGCTAGGGCGACGGAATTCGGCTGCCTGTCTGAGCGGCCGAATGCTTGAGATTAATCAAGGCAGGTTGCTTGGAAGCAAGCCCGCTTTGGATAATTTTATAAAAATGAATGGTGTGTACGATAAATTTAAAAATCAAATGACGTGCGATGTATTGTAATGCACGTGAAATGAATTTGAAATTTATAAGATGAAACCTAGTGCGAAAAATCAATTGGCTGATTCGGCCGGCCGACGAAGGAAGCCGATGAAATCGGAGGGCGTGAAGCGCACCGTCGATCACCGGCCGCGTCTGAATCGCGCGGCGGGACGGGCCGGCGCGCGTGATCGGCCGCGCGAGGAACAGCCTAGCCGCGCGGATCGGCGGCCGTCACGGGCGCGAGCCGTCGCGCCACCCAGCCCAGCCCGTCGTACACGAGCACCGCGAGCAGCGCGACCACCAGCCCGCCTTGCAGCACGAACGCGGTATTCGAGGTCTGCAAGCCG
>NZ_JAAGNW010000090.1:0-3705 GCF_010645215.1 Burkholderia multivorans
GGCCGGCGGGGGCGGAGGGCGCGATGGCCGCGCCGTCCTGCTTGCCGCTATCCCACTCCTTGATCCGCTCGACGAGCTTTTCCTGCTGCGTGGTATCCGTACCGCCGGCTTCATGCACGGACGACAGATCGGCAAGCCGCTCCGCGATCGCAAGCGCCGCTTCGAGGTGCCCGATCAGTTCCTGCCGATCCAGCACCGCCCCCTTCGCATTCGGCCGGGCATCGGTGGAAATGAGCAATTGCGATGCGCGAATGGCCCCCGCCAAATCGGATCTCAACTCGAATCCCTCGCCGCGCCGTTCGGACACGCCGTTCTCACGGGGATGGCCGATCCACCCTTGATTCAATTGCGTCTTGCCATGCTCGGACGAGAGCTTCGTCTTGATCTCGCCCCGCGTATCGTCGAACAGCAACTCGCCATAGCCCGTCCCGCCCACCTCCTTCGTGCGAAGACCATACTGCGCGGCGTTGGCGGGCAGGCTGCCCGCACCGGAAAACTGCGCGGGCGCATGAAGCGCGTCGTACATCGACCCCATCGCGATGGGTTTGTCGGGATCGTTCTGCTGAAATGCGACCAGCACCTCGCTGCCGACCCGCGGCCACAGCGCCATGCCCGCCTGGTTGTCCGCCCACGGCAGCATGTAACGGATGCGTGCGGAATCGCGCGGCGTTCCGCTCGCCCCCGCGCGCGGATGCTCCTCGCTTCGAGCGAAGGGAAACCGGACGGCGAGGCGGCCATGCTGGTCCACATCGATTTCCTGCCCCTGCGCGCCGACGACGCGCGCGCTGATCGGGCCGACGGACGGCACGGCCGACGGGTCGAACACCGGCACGATCGGGATATCCGCGCGGATGCATTCGAAGCAGTTGATATAGTCGGCGCTGTCGAGGTCGGGAGCCAATGGCCCCCCGCCCGGCGGCGCGGTCAGCAGATGATTGCGCACGCGCGTTTCGACGCGGGTGAGCACGAGGCGCCGCTGTTCGGCCGGATGCTGATCCATTTCCGCGTGGCCGGACAGCGAGAACACCGTGCCCGCAGCGCCGCTGAACGCGCGCACGACGCCCTCGCCCGTGAAGTGCTTCGCGCGCTGCTCGTACGCCTGCTGCCGCCGCTGGTTGAGCTGCGCGTAGTGCCGGAGGTCGTCCGCGACGTGCGGCGCGTCATATCGATAGTCCGTCAGCGTGACGGCGAGCGCGTTGCCGTATTTGCCTTGATCCCGGGTGCCCGTTTCGCTGACGTCCCGCACGCGCGCCGCCTGATAGTCGGCTGAAGCAGAGCGCACCGTACTCGGCATGAGATGGCGAGGGGCATGGAACGACGTGATCGTGTCGTCCTTCTCGGTCGCATCGGCACGGTGAAAACGGACCGTCCCGGCCGGATTGTCCCGCCACACGTTGATGCTATCGACCAGATGCAGCGTGTGAACCGGCCACCCGTCCTTGATGTCGTGAGAGAAATACCAGCAGATTCCTTCGAAGCGCCAGTGGCGCATCAGGAATGCCGCATCGCTTTCGCCCGCCTGCATGGTGAAGGCGCGGGCGGGATAGGTCGACGTCAATCCCGTCGTGTCGAACTCGAACGCGCCGCCGAGCACGCCGTTGTCGTGACGATGCGCGGACAGGATATCGCGCGTGATGTCGATGATCGACACCGCGCGATAGATACGCCACGTGGTCCGGTGTTCGAGAATCGTCAAGGCATCCTGGCAGACGAACTCGTTCAGGACGAAGCCGCCGTCCGACGCCAGCTGATGCGCGCTCGTGACGATGGCGCTGATGGTTCGACGCGCCCCCGTGAAGTCGCCGATCCGAAACGCGATGGGCACGCCGTTCAGGGCCTTGAGCGGCAGGCGTATATCGGTCGACAGCCAGCGCAGCGTGTAATGCAGCGGCTCGCAGATCCCTTCGCTGCCGACCAGTTCATACGGGAGGATCACATTGCCCGACAGGCCCGCGCTCGGTGCAAGCTGCACCTGCAACTGCCGCTGCGATTGACTGAAGATCGACCACAACTGGTCGAAACTCCCGAACGCCGAGGACAGTCCTTCCAACGGATTCGGGGCAGGCGCGGACGTGAATGACTGTGTCTGCATGGTCTCATCGGAAAACGGAACGCATGCACTTCGTGCGCTCCATTTCCGCCTCGGAACAATGGATAGACAAGGCAGCCGTCGTTCGACGGCCGCCGCATGGCATCGCATCTCAACATAATTGATACGGAATCCTTAAATTCCGTTACGCATCCTCGCCGCACCACCGACCCGCCGGGCTTTACCGCCGCCCCGACCGTCACAAGGACAAGGCAAAGTAGTGGAAACTCGATCGCCTGGAAAATGCGTGACCGCGGAATTCTAGCCGAGCGCAGAAGAAAATCTACAGCCGAAAAGCAGTTTCATCGATTTTCCATACTCGTTCTAATATTTGATCGATGAGACCGTGTGTGAAGTGAATCAAGCTCACCGCTATCCGAGACGGCTTTCGAAAAAGTACGTATCGGGACGCACGCCAAGCATCCCGACCCAGCCTCGACATCCGCCCCCTACTCCACCGTCACCGACTTCGCCAGATTCCTCGGCTTGTCGATATCCGTGCCGCGCGCCACCGCCGCATGGAATGCGAGCAACTGCATCGGCAGCGCATGCAGAATCGGCGACAACGGCCCGTAGTACTCATCCATCCGGATCACCTCGATGCCCTCGCCGGCGGCGATCCCGCAATCGCTGTCCGCGAACACGAACAGCCGGCCGTTGCGCGCGCTGACCTCGTGCATGTTGGAGCGCAGCTTCTCGAACAGCCGGTCGTTCGGCGCAACCGCCACCACCGGCATCTGGTCGCTGACGAGCGCGAGCGGCCCGTGCTTGAGTTCGCCCGCTGCATACGCCTCCGCGTGGATATACGAGATCTCCTTCATCTTCAGCGCGCCTTCGAGCGCGATCGGATAATGCATGCCGCGCCCGACGAACAGAATGTTCTCGCGGCGCGTCAGCTGCTCGGCCCACGCCATGATGCGCGGCTCCAGCGCGAGCACGCGGCTCATCGCATCGGGCAGATGGCGCAGCGCGCGCAGGTGCGCGTGCTCGTCCTCGTCGCCGAGATGCCCCTTGGCCTGCGCGAGCGCCAACGCCAGCAGGAACAGCACGACCAGCTGCGTCGTGAACGCCTTGGTCGACGCGACGCCGATCTCGACGCCCGCACGCGTGATGAAGTTCAGCGCGCATTCGCGCACGAGCGCGCTCGTCGCCACGTTGCAGATCGCCAGCGTGTGCGGCATGCCCAGTGCGCGCGCCTTCTGCAGCGCGCCGAGCACGTCGGCGGTCTCGCCGCTCTGCGACACCGCGACCACCAGCGTGCGCGGATTCGGCACGCCGTCGCGATAACGGTACTCGCTCGCGATCTCGACGCTCACCGGCAGGCGCGCGAGGCTCTCGATCCAGTAGCGCGCGGTCAGCGCCGCGTGATAGCTGCCGCCGCACGCGAGCAGCAGCACCGAATCCACGCCGTCGAACACCCGCCACGCGCCGTCGCCGAACCACTCGGGCATCACCGAGGTCAGCTCCTGCAGGGTGTCGGAAACCGCGCGCGGCTGCTCGAAAATCTCCTTCTGCATATAGCAGCGGTACAGGCCGAGATCGGCAGCGGCGCTGTGCGCGGCCACCGTGTGCAATTCGCGTTCGACCCGCCGCCCCGCCGCATCGACGATCCAGTG
>NZ_JAAGNW010000090.1:3715-16088 GCF_010645215.1 Burkholderia multivorans
CGAGGTAGGCGATGCGATCGGTGACGTTCGCGAGCGCGATCGCGTCCGACGCCAGGAAGTGTTCGCCGTCGCCCACCCCGACCACGAGCGGCATGCCGTCGCGCGCGCCGACCAGACGGTGCGGCTCGTCGCGGCACAGCACCGCGATCGCATAGCTGCCGCGCAGCTGCGCAACCGCATCGCGCACCGCGTCGAACAGGTCGCCGTTGTACAGGCTGTCGACCAGATGCGCGATCACCTCGCTGTCGGTCTGGCTCGCGAACACGTAGCCCTGCGCTTCCAGTTCCGCGCGCAGCGCCTCATGGTTCTCGATGATGCCGTTGTGCGACAGCGCGTTGCGCGGCCGCGCCGCGTCGGGCGAGACGTGCGGATGCGCGTTCTCCGTCGCGGGCCGGCCGTGGGTGGCCCAGCGCGTGTGCGCGATGCCCGTGTAGCCCGCCAGCGCACCGTCCGCGATCGCCTGCCGCAACTGCGCGACCCGCTCGACGCTGCGCGCGCGCACGAGCCGCCCCGCCTGGTGCAGCGCGACCCCGCACGAGTCGTAGCCGCGATATTCGAGCCGCTTCAAGCCATCGACCAGCACCGGCAGGATGTCCCGCTGCGCCACCGCCCCAACAATTCCACACATGCCGTCTTCTCCCCGGAACGCTCTTTCGAGCCCATGGCGGCGATACTAGAATGGCTGAAATGGAATTTAATTTCGAAATTCATGCTTCGATGAAATAATGAGACACACATCGATGAGACTGAAATTTTATTTCATCGTTTCCCGCCCCCGGATGGAGACCGTTCCGTGCCCGCCGTATCCCTCGACGACCTCGACCTGCGTCTGCTCCGGCTGCTGCAAGCCGACGCGTCGCTGACCAACCTCGAACTGGCCGAGCGCGCGCATGCGTCGCCGCCCACCTGCCTGCGGCGCGTGCGGCGCCTGCGAGAACTGGGCGTGATCGTGCGCGAGATCGCGCTGCTCGACGCGGCCGCGTTCGGCCCGACCTTGACCGCGCTGATCGAGATCACGCTCGATCGCCAGACCGCCGAGGATCATGCGGCATTCGAAACCTACATCTACGCGGAGCCGGCCGTCACGCAGTGCTATCGCGTGTCGCCGGGGCCCGACTTCGTCGTGATCGCCGAGCTGCCCGACATGGACGCCTACGACGCGCTCGCGCGACGCCTGTTCACGCACGCCGCGAACGTGCGCAACGTCCGTACGTTCTTCTCGACCCATCGCGCGAAATTCGAGGCGAACGCACCGGTGCCGGGCGCCGCGCCGTCGCGTTGACGGAACGCCGCGCGCGCACGCGGCATCGGCTGCTCAACCGGCCATGCGGCCGGCGTCGCGCGCGTCGCAGACTTCGCGCGCGCGCAGCACCGCGTCGATGTTCGTCTCGGCCCATGCGATCAACGGGCCGAGCGAGCGCGCGAGCGTCGCGCCCAGCGGCGTCAGCGCATATTCGACCGACACCGGCACCGTCGCATGCACGGTGCGGCTCAGCAGCCCGTCGCGCTCGAGGCGCTTGAGCGTCTGCGACAGCACCTTCTGCGACAAGCCCTCGACCTGCCTGAGCAGCGCATTGAAGCGCAGCGGACGATGCACGAGCAGCGCGAGGATCAGCACGGTCCATTTGTCCGCGATGCGATCGAGCACGAGCCGCGTCGGACATTCGGCCGCATAGACGTTGCCCGGCTGCGGCGCGTCGAGCAGCGACGGTTTCCCGGCGGTAACCAACTCACTCGGCAGTGCGTTCTTCCCCATCTTCCTCATCCCGACTATAGTTTCCAACCGTTACCACGTATCCCGAAGATACCAGCAGTCGCGGCGATGCCCGCCTTCGGGCCGTCTCGACCGCGCGCTCCGGCGCATATCGCTTGGCAACGCTAAGCGTCTGCTCCGGGGTCGCGCGCCGCGCCGCCGCCGGCCTTCACCCTCACCTATGGAACAGCCCATGATCCTGCGCTCCCTCGCGACCCTCGTCGCCGCCACCGCCCTGCTCGCGGGCGTCGCCGCGCCCGCCCGCGCGGCCGACGCCGCACCGCTGCACATCTCGGTCTACAACCCCGGCGAGAAGAGCCTGTTCCCGGTGTCCTCCGAGATCGTGACCGGCAAGACCGGCGCGATCCTCATCGACGCACAGTTCCAGCGCAACGACGCCGAGGCGCTGGTGAGCCAGATCAAGGCCACGGGCAAGCCGCTGAAGCTCGTCTACATCAGCCACAGCGACCCCGACTACTACTTCGGCCTCGACACGATCCGCGCCGCGTTCCCGAACGTCCGGATCCTCGCGACGCCGCAGACGGTCGCCGCGATCCGCGCGAACAAGGACAGCAAGCTCGCGTACTGGGGGCCGATCCTGAAGGACAACGCACCGCGCGCGCTGGTGGTGCCCGACGCGCTCGACGGCGACACGCTCACGCTCGACGGCCAGACGCTGCGCATCGTCGGACTCGACGGCCCTGCGCCGGACCGCACGGTCGTGTCGATTCCGTCCGCGCACGCGGTGGTGGGCGGCATCCCGGTGGCCGCGAACATCCACGTCTGGATCGCCGATACGCAAACGCCTGCCTCGCGCGCGAACTGGCTCAAGACGCTCGACCATATCGCGGCGCTGCGGCCGCACCGCGTGGTGCCCGGCCACTACCTGCCGAATCCGGACGGCAGCGCGCCCGACACGCTCGCGTCGGTGCGCTTCACGCGCGACTACCTGAAGGCCTTCGAGGTCGAGGCGGCGCGCGCGCCGGACTCGGCCGCGCTGATCGCGGCGATGAAGAAGCGCTACCCGGGCCTCGCGGACGAGTCGTCGCTCGACCTGAGCGCGAAGGTCATCAAGGGCGAGATGCAGTGGCCGGCTCCGGCCAACGGCGCCGCGCCGCCGACCGCCGCCGCGGACGCGCCGCCCGCTCACTGATCGCGCTCCGACGCGCGCTTTCGCCGCCCCGTGGCCCGCGCTGCGGGGCGGACGAACCGTCGGCCGGGATGCTGGGGCCGCGTAACCGGTCGTCACGGCCTGCTGCACCACCCTGCCGAATCCTCGCCGTCCTGATGAATCGACGGCGCGACGCCTCGCCGGTGCGACACATCGCCGGCCGCCCCGAGCACCCCGCCTCGCATCACCCCGCCGCTCCCCGCACCACCCCCACCACCACCCAGCCCTCGCTCCTCGTCACTGCTTGTCCGATGAAACGATATATTATATCTTTTCACCTCCACCACCCACCGCCGCCCCCCCCATGATCCGCCGCAACCCGTCCGGCCACCTGCCGCGCATCGCCCAGTCCGCCTACGTCGACCAGACCGCCATCATCTGCGGCAAGGTCATGATCCATGACAACGTGTTCGTCGGTCCGTACGCGGTGATCCGCGCCGACGAGGTCGATGCGACGGGCAACATGCAGCCGATCGTGATCGGCGCGAACTCGAACATCCAGGACGGCGTCGTGATCCATTCGAAATCGGGCGCGGCCGTCACGATCGGCGAGCACACCTCGATCGCGCACCGCTCGATCATCCACGGCCCCTGCACCGTGGGCGACCGCGTGTTCATCGGCTTCAACAGCGTGCTGTTCAATTGCGTCGTCGGCGACGGCTGCGTCGTGCGGCACAACGCGGTCGTCGACGGCTGCACGCTGCCGGCCGGCTTCTACGTCGCGTCGACCGAGCGCATCGGCCCGCGCACCGATCTCGCGCGCCTGCCGAAAGTCAGCGTGTCGGCCACCGAGTTCTCGGAGGACGTCGCCCGCACCAACATCGATCTGGTGCGCGGCTACAAGGCGCTGCACAACGAGTTCTGAAATGACGAACCTATTGATCCGGAATACGCGGCTCGTCAACGAGGGGCGCGAATTCGACGCGGACCTGCGCGTGCGGCACGGCCGCATCGACCAGATCGCCGGCAGCCTCGCGGACCGTCCCGGCGAACCCGTACTCGATGCGCGCGGCGCGTGGCTCGTGCCCGGCATGATCGACGACCAGGTGCATTTCCGCGAACCCGGCGCGCCGCGCAAGGGCACCCTCGCGACCGAATCGCGCGCGGCCGTCGCGGGCGGCATCACGAGCTTCATGGACATGCCGAACACCGCGCCGCCGACGCTGTCGCTCGACGCGCTCGCCGACAAGGAACAGCGCGCGGCGCGCCACTCGGTGGCGAACTACGGCTTCCATTTCGGCGTGAGCCTCGACAACCTCGACACGATCGCGGCGCTCGATCCGCGCCGCGCGGCCGGCGTGAAGGTCTTCATGGGCGCGAGCACGGGCAACCTGCTGGTCGACGACCCGGCCGTGCTCGAGCGCCTGTTCGCGGTGTGCCGGCTGCCGCTTCTCGCGCATTGCGAGGCAACGCCGCGCATTCGCGCACGCGAGGCGCAATGGACGGCGCGCCACGGCGCGGCGATCCCGCCGGACCAGCATCCGCTGATCCGCGACGAGGCCGCCTGCTTCGAATCGTCGAGCCTCGCGGTGTCGCTCGCCCGGCGCTTCGGCACTCAGCTCCACGTGCTGCACATCACGACCGCGCGCGAGCTTGCGTTGTTCGCGCCGGGCCCCATCGCGGGCAAGCAGATCACGGCGGAGGCCTGCGTGCACCACCTGCTGTTCGACGACGGCGACTACGCGCGGCTCGGCCACCTGATCAAGTGCAACCCGGCCATCAAGCGCCGCGCCGACCGCGATGCGCTGCGTGCGGCGCTCGTCAGCGGCCGGATCGATGTGATCGGCACCGATCACGCGCCGCATACGCGCGCCGAGAAGGCCCGCCCCTACCTCGACGCGCCGTCGGGCCTGCCGCTCGTCGAGCATGCGCTGCCGGCGCTGTTCGAACTGGTCGCCGACGGCTGCCTGCCGCTCGTGACATTGGTCGACAAGACCAGCCACGCGGTCGCCGCGCGCTTCTCGATCGAGCAGCGCGGCTATCTGCGCGAAGGCTATTGGGCGGATCTCGCGCTGATCGAGCGGCTCGCGCAACCGCGTGCGGTGCGCGATGCGCCGGTGCTCGCGCGCTGCGGCTGGACGCCGTTCGCCGATCACGCGTTTCGCCACGCGGTGCGCGCGACGCTCGTGTCGGGCCAGATCGCGTGGCTCGATGGTCAGTTGTACGACGATTGTCAGGGTCTGCCGCTGCGCTTCGCGCGCTGACGCATCGGAATCCGCGCGGCTCAGGCCCACGGCGCATACGCCCCGCGTCCGCTCAGGCGATCTCGCGCCCCGCCGCCGCGACGCCCAGCGCCGCCTCCACGAACGCGACGAATGCACGCGCCTTCACGTTCGCGCCGCGCCCGCCCGGAAACACCGCCCACAGTTCGACGGGCGGCAGGAGCCAGTCGGCCAGCGCCACCGTCACGCAGCGGCGGCGCAACTCGTCCGCGAACAGCCACTCCGACGCGATCGCAAGCCCGAGATCGGCCAGCACCGCCGCGCGCACGCCCTCGGCCGCCTGCACGCGCAGCCGCGCCGACGTCTCGACCGTCACCTCGGTGTGCTCGCGCCGGAATTTCCACGCGGCCGGGCCGCGCGGGTCATGCACGATCACCTGGTGCCCGAGCAGATCCTCGGGTTCGCGCGGCAGGCCTGCGCGCGCGAAATAGGCGGGCGTGCCGAACACGCGGCGCGGACTCGCGCCGAGCTTGCGCGCCTGCGGGCCGAGGTCGACGGGCCCCGGGCCGGTGCGCAGCGCCACGTCGATGCCGTCGGCGTCCGGGTCGACCGGCCGGTCGTCGAGCACGAGTTCGACCGCCAGGTCCGGATGCTCGTCGAGAAACGCCTGCATGCGCGGCACGATATGCAGCCGCGCGAAGGTCACGGCGGCGCTCACGCGCAGCACGCCGGCCAGCCCGCTGTCCGCGCCGCGCACCGCGCATTCGGCCTCCTCGGCCGCGTCGAGCGCGCGTTTCGCGCGCGCATAGAACTGCTGGCCGGCCTCGGTCGGCGTCAGGCCCCGCGTCGAACGCGCGAGCAGCCGCACGCCGAGCCGCGACTCGAGCTGCGCGACCGATTTCGACACGGCCGGCTGACCGACCTTCAGGCGCCGCGCGGCGCCCGAGAACGAGCCGGTGTCGATCACGCTGATGAACGTTTCCATTGCGGTCAGGCGGTCCATGGAATCATTCCTCCGTGGCATGAAGGATAGCAATCGCAGCAGAAAAGTCAGGGAGTCGACATGGGGTCCGACGATTTCGAATTCCATTCTTCTGGAATTTTTTTCCATTAAACTGGATGAATGGACATCAATCAGCTGATCGCCCGGCGGGTGCGCGAACTGCGCGACCGCGCCGGCTATTCGCTCGACGCGCTCGCCGAACGCAGCAAGGTGAGCCGCTCGACCATCTCCCTGATCGAACGCGCGCAGAGCAGCCCGACCGCGGTCGTGCTCGAACGGCTCGCGACCGCGCTCGGCGCGCCGCTCGCGTCGCTGTTCGAGGCCGGCGCCGACATCGCGCCCGCCTCGCCGCTCGCGCGCGCGGCCGAACAGGTGCTGTGGCGCGACCCGGCCTCCGGCTACGTGCGCCGCCACCTGTCGCCGGCGGTCGCCTCGCCGCTGCAGCTCGTCGAGGTGCGCTTTCCGGCCGGCGAGCGGGTCGCCTACGACACCGGCGCGCGCGAGGCCGAGATCCACCAACAGATCTGGATGCTCGAAGGCGAGATGGAAATCACGAGCGGCGACGCGCGCTGGCGGCTCGCGCCGGGCGACTGCCTCGCGATGCAGCTCGACCGCCCGACCCTGTTCCGCAATCCGACCCGCAAGGCCGCGCGCTACCTGGTCGCGCTGAGTTCGCTGGCCGGGCCCGCCGCCGCGCGGAGCGCATCGTGAGCGCCGCCGTCACGGTGCGGCGGCTCGACGGCGCCGCCGCCGCCGCGTGCGTCGAGGCGCTCGCCGACGTGCTGATCGACTGCGTCGCGGGCGGCGCGTCGGTGAGCTTCATGTGGCCGCTCGCGCGCGACCGGGCGCAGGCGTTCTGGCGCGGCGTCGCGGCGGGCGTCGCGCGCGGCGAGCGCCTGCTGTTCGTCGCGGAAGACGCCGCGGCGCGCATCGTCGGCACCGTGCAGCTCATCGTCGACCTGCCGGAGAACCAGCCGCATCGCGCCGATGTCGCGAAGCTGCTGGTGCACCGCGACGCGCGCCGCCACGGCGTCGCGCCGCGCCTGCTCGACGCGCTGGAGGCGGCCGCGCGCGCGGCCGGCCGTACGGTGCTGGTGCTCGACACCGTGACGGGCGGCGACGCCGAGCGCGTCTATGCGCGCGCCGGCTGGCAGCGCGTCGGCGTGGTGCCGGACTACGCGCTGATGCCCGACGGCGCGCCCTGCGCGACGACCTTCTTCACGAAGCGGCTGGACGCGGCCTGACGCACCGTTCGAGCCGTACATCAATAGACAGCGAAACGTAATACAGATGTAATGACGGCCTGCGAGGATCCCATCCCGCCCGCGTGGCGCCCCTGCGCGCACGCATCGCCCTCATCGACTCATGTACCCAGGATCGTCATGTCCAAGCGTCCGTTTGCCGTGCTCCCCCTCGTCCTCGCCTGCGCCGCCGCGCTGGTGTCCGTCACCGCCTGCGGCGGCGAGGACCCGCCCGACGTCCCCCGCCCGCTCGTCGCGAAGGCGCAGGTGGTCGGCCATCGCGGCGCGAGCGCGCTGCGCCCCGAGCACACGCTCGCGTCGTACCGCAAGGCCAGCGAGGACGGCGCCGACGTGATCGAGCCCGACCTCGTGTCGACGTCCGACGGCGTGCTGGTCGCGCGTCACGAGAACGAGATCTCGGGCACCACCAACGTCGCGACGCTGCCGCAGTTCGCGAACCGCAAGAAGACCAAGACCATCGACGGCGCGCAGGCGACCGGCTGGTTCACCGAGGACTTCACGCTCGCCGAGCTGAAGACGCTGCGCGCGCGCGAGCGGATTCCGCAATTCCGCCCCGCCAACACCGCCTTCAACGACCAGTTCGAGATTCCGACCTTCGACGAGATCGTCGCGCTCGCGAAGGACATGTCGGGCCGGGTCGGCCGCACGATCCACCTGTATCCGGAAACCAAGCACCCGACCTACTTCCAGTCGATCGGCCTGCCGCTCGAGGGCCGCCTCGTCGACGCGCTGCGCAAGGACCCCTACACGGCCCGCCAGGCGACCGTCTACATCCAGTCGTTCGAGGTCGCGAACCTGAAGGCGATCCGCGCGCGGGTCGGCGGGAGCCAGCCGAACTGGAAGCTCGTGCAGCTGATGGACGAAGCCCAGCAGCGGCCCTACGACTTCGTCGTCGCGGGCGACAAGCGCACCTACGGCGACCTGTCGACCGAGAGCGGCATGCGCGAGATCTCGACCTATGCGAACGCGGTCGGCCCGTACAAGACCTCGATCATCGCGGTCGGCGCGGACGGCGCGCTGCAAAAGCCGACGAACTACGTGCGCGACGCGCATCGGGCCGGGCTGCTCGTGCATCCGTACACGTTCCGCCCGGAGAACAATTTCCTGCCGAAGTCGCTCAAGAGCGCGGGCACGCCCGATACGCGCAACCCGGCCGGCTCGGTGCAGGAAATCCAGGCCTATCTCAACGCGGGCATCGACGGCTTCTTCACCGACGATCCGGCCGTCGGCCGCCAGGCGGTCGACACGCTCAAGCGCTGAACGCGCCGAACGCACCGGATGCGCTGCGATCGCAGCGCACCGACGCCCGCCCCCGCGCCCCGGCGCGGGGCGTTTCGGCGTCGCCGCGCCAGTTTTGCGACAATGGCGGATTCCGTTCCGCCCCGCCCCGGCTCCGATGACCCTCCCCCATATCGACCTGCTGTACTCGCTGTCCGGCCTGTTCGTCGGTTTTCTCGTCGGTCTGACGGGCGTCGGCGGCGGCTCGCTGATGACGCCGATCCTCGTCCTGCTGTTCAACGTGCATCCCGCGACCGCGGTCGGCACCGACCTCCTGTACGCGGCCGCCACCAAGGCCACCGGCACCTTCGTGCACGGCCTCAAGGGCACCATCGACTGGCGCATCACCGGCCGTCTCGCGGCGGGCAGCGTGCCGGCCGCCGCGCTCACGCTCTGGGTGCTGCACGCGTACGGGCTCGAATCGCACGGCACCAACCGGATGATCCAGATCGTGCTCGGCGGCGCACTGCTGCTGACCTCGGTCGCGCTGCTGTTCCGCCCGCAGCTCGCGGCGTTCGCCGCGCGCCGCGCGCGTGCGCCGGGCCCGGCGCGCACGCTGGCCGCGACCGTGTTGACGGGCGCCGTGCTCGGCGTGCTGGTGTCGCTGACCTCGGTGGGCGCGGGGGCGATCGGCGTGACGGTGCTGCTGCTGCTCTACCCGACGCTCGCCACTACCCGCATCGTCGGCTCGGACATCGCGCACGCGGCGCCGCTCACGCTCATCGCGGGCCTCGGCCACTGGCTGCTCGGCTCGGTCGACTGGGGCATGCTGCTGTCGCTGCTGGTGGGTTCGCTGCCCGGCATCGTGCTCGGCAGCCTGCTGTCGACGCGCGCGCCGGAAGGCCTGCTGCGCCGCGTGCTGGCCGCGACGCTGGTCGCCGTCGGCGCGAAGCTCGTGCTCGCCTGACGGCGCGGCGGGCGTGACGCCCGCCGCCAAGCGTCCGCGCGACGCCGCGGCGCCGCGCGGAGCGTGCTGCTTACTGCCCCTGCTGCTGCTTCAGCTGCTTGAGCTGCAGCGCCTTCTGCTGCAGCGCGAGCACGCGCTGCAGGCCCGCGCGGTTCGCCAGGATGCCGTCGTAGAACGTGCCCAGGTCACCCTTGAGCGCGACCCGCGACGGATCGTTCAGATAGATCATGTGGCCCGACGGATAGAACTTCATGGTCAGGTTCTTCGCCTTCAGCGTCGGGTCGAGCGCCATCTGCTGCAGCGTCAGCTCGGTCTGGTGGAACGGCGTGACCGCGTCGAAATACCCGTTCGCCGACAGCACCTTCAGATCCGGGTTCAGGCTCATCGTCGCCGCCAGGTCGCCCGCGGTGTACAGCGTGTTCGCGCCGCCCGCATTGGCCCCCGTCGGATCCGTGTGGCTGAAGTTCCAGTTTGTGAACACCAGGTTGTTCAGATCGACGAACGACGACGTCGAGGTGTACTTGAGATCGGTGTTCAGGTAGCTGTTCCACAGCACCGTGTACGCGCCGCCGACGTTGTTGATCGACGGATCGTTGCCGCCCGCGTTCGGCAGGATGAACGGCGCGATGCCGAGGCCCGTGTAGTTCGCGCGACCGTCGTACTGGCCGATCTGGGTGCCCGGCACGAGCGTCAGGAAGAACGTGTACGGCGGATTGTTGTCCGACGACGGCACGTTGCCGAGCGCGGCCGGATTGCCGAAGGTCTGGATCAGCGACACCGGATCGGTGCCGATGTACGCGCCCATCTGCTGCGCGGACGCGAGATTCAGGTTCAGCCGCACGTTGACGAAGCCGCCGTCCTGCGGATTCGGCGCCTGCGCGAGCGGCGCGAGCACCGTGTCCGCGTACTGGCGCGCCTGCACCATGTAGGCGTCGAGGCTGGCCGGCGTCGGGCTCACCGTCGTCTTCTTCCAGTAGAACGCATCGGCCGCGAGCGTCGGGAACGTGCCGACCGCCGACAAGGCGTTCGCGTAGTCGAGGATCGACGACTGCAGCGTGATCCCGTTCAGCTCGATGCCGTCTTCATGCAGCACCCACGACACCACCGCACTGCGCGCCGTGCCGTACGACTCGCCGTACAGGAATTTCGGCGAGTTCCAGCGCGAATACTTGGTCAGGTAGCGCTGGATGAAACGGTCGATCGAGAGCGCGTCCTGGTCGGTGCCCCAGAAGTCCTTGTTCTGCGCCGGGGCGATCGCCGTCGAATAGCCGGTGCCCACCGGATTGATGAACACCAGGTCGGAGCGGTCGAGCAGGCTGTCCGGGTTGTCGAGCAGCTTGTACGGCGCGGGCGGCGTGAAGTTCGGGAACGACGACTGCAGGCGCTTCGGCCCGAACGAGCCGAGCAGCAGGTAGACCGACGACGAACCCGGGCCGCCGTTGTAGAAGAACGTGACCGGGCGCGGCTTGCTCGGATCGGGATTGTCCTGGGTGTACGCGACGTAGAACATCTTCGCGTTCGGCTTCGAGGTCACCGGATCGATGGTGGTCAGGTGGCCGGCCGTCGCCGTGTACTGGATGACCTTGCCGCCGATCGCGACCTGGCGGTGCACGACCGACGCGCCTTCGGTCGCGTCGCTGACCGAAGCGGTCGGGCCGGTGCCGTACACGTCGTTGTCGACATAGGGCTGGTCGGCCGCGACGGCGGCCGTCGCTTGCGGCGTCGCCGCCGAGTTGGCCGTCGAATTGGCTGTCGCGTTCGTGACGGCCGCCGCCGCGGTCGCGCCGCCGCCGCCGTCGTCGCCGCCGCAACCGGCGAGCAAGAGCGCGGCCACCGCCGCCGCCGCGACCGGCCGGGTCGCCTTGCCGAGGAATAGCGCGAAACCGTCTTTCAAGGACTTCTGAGTCTTCATTATTGCCTCTCGAACAGAACGATAAATGACGCGACTTGAAATGATTGATTCCAAGCGGCGCTCCGCACTTGGATCGCCATCGTTATGCAATACGCGATCCGAGTATTTCTCCCGGTGATTCAATATTCACCGGACCACCTAATCCCCACCTGAATTTCCGTTCAATCCGATTGCAATCAATTCCAGCCGCGCTCACCGGCCGGATTGACGAGACGGCCGCGTCAAGGCCGCCGCGCGGCGTTCCGCGCGGACAAGACCGCCCCCTGCGCCTGCGGCCGCGCCGCGCGCATCGTTTTTTTGAACAAAATAACCCCCCGATCTTCAATTCGATACGATTGGTCGAATTGAAAATCAAATATGCAAATTGAAAGGGTTTTTCAATTAAACAGAAAGGATTTGACTTTCTGCTTTTTAAAATGCGGACAAATACGGGCGCATATTAGGAGCGCCGGGCGGCAACGTAAAGTAAGAATTTGTTACAGCGGAATCGGAGCGGCCGGCGCGCGCTTGGCAGGACGGCCGGCCGACGGAACACGAGGGAATCAGAACGGCACGTCGACGACGCCGCCGCCCGCGCGGATCGCGTTCGCGCCCGGCGACGCCGCGATCGGCGGCAGGTTCGAGGCGCTCAGCGGCGGCGCGGCGCCCGGCGTGCCGCCGCGGGGAATCGTGCGGACCACCTGCGACGGCGGCAGCGCGGCGCCGTTCTTCAGGTGGCTCCACATCAGGTTGAGCGCCTGCAGGTTGTAGTAGTGGAGCGGGATGAAGCGGGTGTCGAAGCCGGCCACCGGCAGGAATGCATCGAAGTGCTGAGCATTGGTCACTTCGTAGAACGCCAGCTGGCTCGCCCCGCCCTCGCTCAGGCTGTTCTGCGCGACATACGCGCGCGACGCATGATTGACGGGCACGAGCGCATCGCTGCGGC
>NZ_JAAGNW010000090.1:16098-24770 GCF_010645215.1 Burkholderia multivorans
CGCTGCGGCCGTGCACAATGATCGCGGGCTTGCGCTGCAGGTTCGCGTTCACGCGCACCGCAGCGACGTTCGCGCCGATGCCGAGCTGGTTGGCGGTCCACAGCTGGCGCAGGCACAGCGCGCCCGCGAAGCTCGCGTCGGGCGTTGCGAGCCGGTGATCGACGCCGCCCGCCGCGCCGTTGAAGACGAGATTGATGCCGTTGGTCGGCGGCACGCCGTTGCCGAGCCCGAACAGGTTGCCCATCGGCGACACGGCCGGCGCCGCGACCGCGCCCGTCGCCGGACTGGTGGTCGCGAAGCTGAAGTTGCACAGGTTGTCGCTGACGCGCGAGCGCGTGTACGCATTCGCATAGGTCACGGCGATCGCCGGAATCGCCTGCGAATCCCACATCGGCGCCTGCAGCAGATCGGAATCGGGCAGGTAGCCGGCCGCGTGCAGCTGGTTGAGCGCGTCGTTCGCCTGGCTCGCCTGATCCTGGCCCGACACGATCCCGGCCGCCGCGAGCGTCGCGCAGCGCTGCTGGCGTAGCGCCTGGGTCTGCGCGAGCGGCAGCGCGCCGAGATAAGGCGCGCCCGCGGCCGCGCCCGCCGCCGCCGCGCACGGCTGCAGCAGGTTCGCGAGGCTCGCGTAGTCGGCGAGCGGGCGGCCGAACGACGGCACCGCACCGCCGCTCTGCTGCACCGCGGCATTCGGCGCGAGCCGCACGTTGATCTGCGGCTCGCCGACCACCACCGCGGTGATATAGCCCTGCGTGTCCTGTTCGGCCGCCGCGAGCGACGCGCCGCCGCCGTTGCTGACCGAAGCCGCGATCGTCGTGATGTCGCCGGGCCGGTAGCGGATCCCGTGGCGCCCGCCGCCCACGGTGGGCGCGAACTGCTGGTTCAGCACCCAGTACGCGAACTGCACCGCCTGCAGCGTCACGCGCCCCCAGTCCTGCTCCGGATTCTGCTGCGAATGCGCATGCTTGTACGCATAGCGGTTCGGATAACGGGTGTTGAAGCTCGCGAGGTCGGACAGCGATTCGCTCGCGCTGAACTGGCCCTGGCCGCCCGCGCTCGCGACATTGGCAAGCGTGCCGTCGATCAGCGCGACCGTGCCGCTCGCGACCTCCTGCGCGCCGTTGCCGCCGCCCTTGTCGTTGTAGGCCACGGCGCAGCCGCGCTTGAGCGCCCATTCGCCCGCCGCCGAGATCGCGCCGTACACGCCGCGCGACCCCGAGGCCGTCGCGGTCACGAGGCACGGATTCGCCGGGTCGAAGCGCGCCGGCACCTGCACCAGCAGCGTGACGTTCTTGCGGCCGCTGCCGTCGTCGGAATAGGTCAGGTATTCGGTGCCGGCGATCTTGCCTTCGCCGAGGGTGTCGTTGCCCGCCAGGTCGACGTTCGGCCCCCAGAAGCGGCCGTAGCCGCCGTTCGGGCTCATGTCGACGAGCGCACGGTAGTTCGAGTAGATCGCGAGCCGCCGCAGCTCGGCGGCGGTCGGTCGCGCGGGATTGGCGATCGACGGCGGGGTCGCGCTCGCGAGGCCGGTCTTGCCGAGGCCCGCCGTCAGCAGGTCGTCGCCGACGCCGTCGTACGCGGTCGTGCGCACGCTGCCGGAGACGAAGCCCGGCAGCACGTTGGTCGACGCATCGCCGTCGCCGTTGCATGCGCCGAGCAATGCCGCGCCGCTGATGAGCGCCGCGACGGCCGCCGCGCGCATCGGTCCGCCCCTGCCCCTCGTCATGGCCGTCCCTCAGTCTTGATGTTCGGTTCTGGCCCGGCAGCCGGGCCCGCCGGGGCCCGCGCCCCCGCGCGGCCTGCGCGGGGGCGCCGGGGACTTACTGCTGCTGCACGCTCAGCTTGTTGTTCACCGAGGTCACGCCCGACACGCCCTTCGCCGCCTCGACCGCCTTGTCGATCTGGCCCGCATCCGGCACCGTGCCCTCGAGCGACACGACGCCGCCCTTGCTGCGCACCGTGATGTTCGACACGTCGACGCCGTTGACCTTCGAGATCGCCTTGCGCACCGCGTAGCCGAGCTTGCGGTTGGCCTTCTTCGCCGTTTTCACGGCCGTCTTCGACGCATCCTGTGCCGCGGCCGGCGCCGCCATTGCCGCCTCGCTCGCCTGCGCATAGGCCTGGCCGCTCAGACACGCGGCGACCAGCGCCCCACCCAACGCCTTCCATACGATCGACTTCATACTTTCTCCTTGTGACTTCGAGATGAACCGCGACAGCAAACGGTTGCATGACCCCCAAAAAACGGACGGCGGCGCGCAGGCTGCCGGCCGGCGCTTTTCACGGCGATGCGAGAGAGGCGATGCGATGGCCCGGCGCCGCGACGTCGTACCGGCGGGAAGCCGGCGACGCGTGCGCCAGGCGGCCGCGCCATGCACGGGACGCGCCCGGTCTGGTCGGGAAGCCGGGTCGCGCCGGCACGGTCTGGATGCGCGGCTGCGTCGCACAATTTAATCCACACCGTCAGGATACGCAAAGGTTTTGCGCGGCCGCCGCAGCCGCGCCGAACTCGGGTACCATCGCCGCGAACAGACTGTCCGCCGGCGCGCCTCCGCCCAAGCCCCATGAAGCCATCCCGCCATCGCCCGCCGCCCCGGATCCTCGCCCGCTTCGTCGCCGTGTCGTGGCGCGACCTCGCGATCGCGATCGGCCCGACCCTGGTGCTCGCGCTCGCCGCGATCTGGCTCGCGATCGCGCTGATCCGGCCCGCCCCGCCCACCTCGCTGACGATCTCCGCCGGGCCGCCCGGCAGCACCAACTGGCTCGCCGCGCAGCGCTACAAGAAGATCCTCGCGAAGAACGGCGTGACGCTCAACGTGCTGGCGTCCGAAGGCTCGGCCGCCAACCTGAAGCGGCTGACGGCGCCGGACGACGCGGTCGACGTCGGCTTCGTGCAGAGCGGGATCGGCGACCGGCAGCACGACAGCGGCCTCGTATCGCTCGGCAGCGTCGGCTACGTGCCGCTCGCGATCCTGTATCGCGGGCCGGTGATCGAGCGGCTGTCGCAGTTCAAGGGCAAGCGGCTCGCACTCGGCGCGGAGGGCAGCGGCGCGCGCGAGCTGGGCCTCGCGCTCCTCAAGATGAACGGCATCGCGCCGGGCGGCCCGACGCCGATCCTGCCGACGGCCGGCGAGGACGCCGCGACCGCGCTGCTCGACGGCAAGATCGACGCGGCCTTCCTGTCCGGCGATTCGACCGAGATCCCGGTGATGGCCAAGCTGTTCCGCGCGCCGGGCATCCATTTCTATTCGTTCACGCAGGCCGAGGCCTACGCGCGGCGCTTTCCCTATCTGACCGACATCACGCTGCCGATGGGCGTCTACGATCCCGGCACCAACCTGCCGGCCACCGATCTGCATACGATGTCGCCCACCGTCGAGCTGATCGCGCGCGACACGCTGCATCCGGCGCTGTCGGACCTGCTGATCGAGGCCGCGCGCGAAGTGCACGGCCACGCGACGATCCTGCAGCGCGCGGGCGAATTCCCGTCGCCCGTCACGCACAGCCAGTTCCCGCTGTCCGACGACGCCGCGCGCTACTACAAGTCGGGCAAGACCTTCCTGTACCGGCAGCTGCCGTTCTGGGTCGCGAGCCTGGTCGACCGGCTGCTCGTGATCGTGCTGCCGCTCGTGGTCGTGCTGATCCCGGGGCTGCGGCTCGTGCCGACGCTGTACGGCTGGCGCGTGCGCTCGCGGATCTACCGCTGGTACGGCGCGCTGATCGCGCTCGAGCGCAGCGCGCTCGGCGAGCATACGGCGCAGGAACGCGTCGCGCTGCTCGAACAGCTCGACGACGTGGAGGAATCGGTCAACCGGATGAAGATGCCGCTCGCCTACGCCGGCCAGTTCTACGTGCTGCGCGAACACATCGGCTTCGTGCGCGACCGCCTGCTCGCGCACGATCACGAGCGCGGCCCCGACGCGCCGCCGCCCGGGCCCGCCCCCGCCGCCTGAGCGGACGATCCGGCGCAGCGGCTGCATTTGGCCGCGCCGCCGCGTAACATGCGGGGTGAGACCGCTCGTCGCGCTTTTCCTCTGGATTCAGGAGACACTTACTTATGACCGTCGGCCTCGACGCCTCCCAGCCGGTATGGTTCTACGATTTCCTGTCGCCGTTCACCTACCTGCTGCTCGAACAGTACGACAAGTGGCCGAACATGCCGTTCGCGCCGCTGCCGGTGTCGCTGCCCGACCTGCAACGCCACTGGGGCCAGCGCCCGGCCGCCGAGGTGCCCGCGAAGCGCATCTTCACGTACCGGCACGCGCTGTTCCGCGCCGAACAGCTCGGCATCCCGTTCAAGATGCCGCCCGCGCATCCGTTCGATTCGAGCCAGGCGCTGCGCCTCGCGATCGCGCTGAACGCCGACCTGCCGACCGTGCGCGAGATGTTCCGCTTCATCTGGCGCGAGGGCCAGGATCCGTCGACGCCCGACGGCTTCGCCGCGCTGTGCGCGCGGCTCGGCGTCGAGCGCGGCGACGCGCTGATCGACGTCGAGGAGACCCGCGAGCAATTGCGCCGCAATACCGCCGACGCGATCGCGCTCGGGGTGTTCGGGGTGCCGACCTTCTGGCTCAACCGCCAGTTGTTCTGGGGCGAGGACGCGCTGCCGATGGTGCTGTACTGCGCGCGCACGCCGAACTGGCTCGAATCGCAGGAAGTGAAGCGGATCAGCGCGCTGCCGTCCGGGCGCGCGTGATACCCGCCATAGCGTGCCCGCGCGCACAGCCCCCGCGCGCGCGGGTAACGTGAAGCCCCTCGACGCCGCCTCCGCGTTCCCCACCCGACCGATGCCACCCGTAGACGACCCCGCCGCCTCGCTCGACATCTGGCTCGTGCGCGTGCTGCGCACGCTGCTGCTCGAGCGCAGCGTCACGCAGGCCGCGCTGCGCCTGAACCAGACCCAGCCGGCGATCAGCACCGCGCTGCGGCGGCTGCGCGAGACGCTGAACGACCCGATCCTGGTGCGCGGCAAGGCCGGCATGGTGCCGACCGAATACGGCGCGTCGCTGCTCGACGCCGCGCAGCGCGCGCTGCGCGAGGTCGATTTCATCGCCACGCCGCCCGGCGAATTCGATCCCGCGCGCTCGCGCCGCACGTTCCGGATCGCGGCGCCCGACTACCTGAACGATTTCTTCATGCCGACGCTGATCGCGCGCTTCCGCACGGCCGCGCCGCATGCGCACCTGGAGATCGATTCGCTGAATCCCGCGCTCGACCACGCGGCCGCGCTCGATTCGGGCGCGCTCGATCTCGTGGTCGGCAATTGGCCGAAGCCCGATCCGCACTTCGTGCGCGACGACCTGTTCTCGGACACCGTCGTGTGCCTGATGCGCGCCGACCATCCGCTCGCGGCCGCGCCGCTCACGCGCGAGGCCTACGCGGGCGCCGCGCATCTCGCGCCGACGCCGTACACCGGCGCGAAGCGCAACGCGATCGAGATCGGCCTTGCGCGCGCGCAGCTCACGCGGCGCGTGGTCGCCACGCTGCCTTACTTCGGGCTCGCGCCGCAGGTGCTGCTGCAATCCGACCTGATCTTCACGACCACGCGCCGCTTCGCCGCGCACTACGCGCAGCTGCTGCCGCTCGTCGTGGTCGAGCCGCCCGTGCCGTTCCCGCGCATCAAGTGCTATCTGCTGCGCCATCCGCAGCCGGACCGGCCCACCGACGTCGACTGGCTCGCCACGCTGATGGCCGAGGTGTCGGCCGAGCTGACCGCGCGCGGCCGGCGGCGCTGAAACGCGCGGGGGCTGCGCCTTGCGCCCGGCGCCGTTGATTCGGCGCGGCAAGGCACGCACCGATCGGCAAATCCTCCGCAGCGATCCGCGTGCGCGCGGCGACGTCCGCCCACGCCAACCGCGCCGCCCCCGAACGTAGCGGGTCTGCCTCTCGCGCTCAGCGCCGCCGCATCAGCGCAATGAAGCACGCGCCGCCGAACAGCGCGGTGACCACGCCGATCGGCAGATCCTCGGGCGCGATCAGCGTGCGCGCGGCGACGTCCGCCCATACCAGCAGGATGGCACCCGTCAGGCCCGCGACCGGCAGCAGCCGGCCGTGCTCCGCGCCGACCAGCCGGCGGCACAGATGCGGCGTGACGAGCCCGACGAAGCCGATCGCGCCGCTCACGGCCACCATCGCGCCCGTCGCGAACGAGGCGATCACGAACACCTCGCGACGCGTCGCCGCGACCGGCACGCCGAGCGCGACCGCCACCCGGTCGCCCGACATCAGCGCGTTCAGCGCGCGCCGCCGCGCCTGCAGCGCGAGCGCGGCGAGCGCCGCGCAGCAGGCGGGCGCGGGCAGCAGGTCCCAGCGCGCGAGCCCGACCCCGCCCAGCATCCAGAACAGCACCGACGAGGCCGCGCGCTGGTCGCCCAGGTACAGCAGCAGATTCGCGATCGCCGTCAGCACGAACGACACCGCGATGCCCGCGAGCAACAGCCGGTCCGACTCCAGGCGCCCATGCCGGTGCGCGAGCGCGATCACGCACGCGGTCGCCAGCAGCGCGCCGCCGAACGCCGCGAACGACAGCGTGAACGGCCCGAACGCCGCGCCCAGCCCGAGCGTGGCCGCAACCGCCCCGAGCATCGCGCCCGCGCTCACGCCGAGCAGGTGCGGATCGGCGAGCCGGTTCGCGGTGACCGCCTGCAACGCGACGCCGACCAGCGCGAGCGTCGCGCCGACCAGCGCCGCGAGCAGTGCGCGCGGCAGGCGGATCAGCCATACGATGCTGTCGGCGCCGCCGTCGCCCGCCCCCGTCGCACCGAACGCCGCGGGCCACGCATGCGCGGCGATCACGCGCAGCGCGAGCCCCGGCGCGACCGGGCTCGGCCCGAAACCCGTCGACACCACGATCGACAGCGCGAGCCCGACCACGAGCGCCAGCGCGATGAGCCGGGCGCGGACGCGGCCGCTCACCGCGCCGCCTTCGCGAACGCGTCCGGATGGAGGCCGCGCGCGAGCGTCTCGACCGCGCCCGCGTTCGCCACGCCGGGCGTCGCCGCGTCGTAGGGCAGCACGATGAAGCGGCGCGCGCGGATCGCCTCGACCCGCGCGAGCGCGGGCTGGCTCAGGAGAAACTGCTTCTTCTGCTCGGCGGTCACCGCCGAATAGTCGACGATCACGATCGCCTGCGGATCGCGCGCGACCACGCTCTCCCAGCTCACCTGGGCCCAGCTGCGCGGCACGTCGTCCATCACGTTACGCCCGCCCGCCGCCGCGATCAACGCGTTCGGCATCGCGAGCGCGCCCGCCGTGGTCGGCTTGTCCTGCCCGCTGTCGTAGACGAACACGCGCAGCGGCGCCGCGCCCGCCAGCGCACGCCGCACCGCGTCGACGCGCTGCCGCATCTCCGCGACCACCTGCTCCGCACGCGCCTCGACCGCGAAGATCCGGCCGAGATTGCGCAGGTCGCGATAGACATCGTCGAACGACGCGGGCGGGCGCGTCATCACGTGCGAGCACGATTCGGTCAGCTCATAGCTGCGGATACCGAAGCGTTCGAGCGAGGCCGGCGTGACCGGGCCGCCGACCCGCATCCCGTAGTTCCAGCCGGCCAGATAGAAATCCGCGCGCGCCCCGACCAGCACTTCCAGCGACGGATACTGGATCGCCAGCTCCGGCACGCCGCGCAGCGCGACGCGCAGCGCCTCGGTGCCGGTCTTCCCGCCGGCGATGCCGGTATAGCCCGCGAGCCGGTCCTTGAGCCCGAGCGCGAGCATCATCTCGGTCAGGTTCACGTCGTTGCTCACCGCGCGCGCGGGTGCGCGCGCGAACGTGACGTCGCGGTCGCAGCTGCGCACCGTCACCGGATACGCCGCCGCGGGCAGCGCCGCCCCCGCGAGCGCGAGCGCGCAGACGGCGCGCGCGGCGCGCCGGCCCAGTCGATTCAGCATGATTCGTCTCCCTGCGGATGCAGCAGCGTGATGCGCGGCCGGCCGGACGCCGGATGCGGATCGATCAGCGCCGCGACGCCGAACACGTCCTTCAGCAGCGTCTCGGTCAACACCTCGCCGGGCGTGCCGCTCGCGACCAGCGCGCCGTCGGCGAGCACATAGAGGCGGTCGCAATACGCGGCCGCGAGATTGAGATCGTGAAGCGCCGCGAGCGTCGCGATGCCGAGACGCCGCACCCGCGCGAGCAGTTCGAGCTGGTGGCGCACGTCGAGATGATTGGTCGGTTCGTCGAGCAGCAGCAGCGCCGGCTGCTGTACCAGCGCCCGCGCGAGCAGCGCGCGCTGCTGCTCGCCGCCCGACAGCGACGCGAACGGCTGCGCGCGGCGCGCGTCGAGCCCGACGTCGCGCAGCGCGGCATCGACGAGGCGCGCGTCGTCGGGCGTATCGCCGTCGAGCAGGCGCTTGTGCGGCGTGCGCCCCATCCACGCGACCTGCTCGACGGTCAGCCCGAAGTCGTCGGGCGCATCCTGCTGCAGCACCGCGATACGCTGCGCGCTCCAGCGCGGCGACGCGCGCCACAGGTCCTGGCGGTCGAGCCGCACCGCGCCCGCCTGCGGCCGCGCGAAACGGAACGCGCAGCGCAGCAGGCTCGTCTTGCCGCTGCCGTTCGGGCCGACCAGCCCGACGAACTCGCCGGGCCCGACCGTCAGCGACAGCGCGCGCAGCACGGTCGGCCCGCCCGCGGGGCCCCAGCTCAGGCGCTCGACATCGAGCGTGATG
>NZ_JAAGNW010000091.1:0-884 GCF_010645215.1 Burkholderia multivorans
ACCTACGAGCACATCGATCCGGCGCTCGTCGGCAACCGCAGCGACATCGTGGTATCCGAAGTGTCGGGCAAGAGCAATTTGAACAGCTTCCTGCGCAAGCATCAGCTCGACCATCTCTTCGGCGAAACGGATCTCGAAGGTCTGGTGCGGCTCGTCAAGGATCTCGAGCTGAGCGGCTTCGAATTCAACTCGTCCGAGGAATCGCTGGTGCTGATGCTGCTCCGGCACAGCGGCAAAACGAGCCGGCGGATCCAGGTCAATCAGCTGTCGGTCAAGCTGGCCGACGAGGCGCTGCCGGGCATGGTCGGGCTGCGCACGGAATCCGCGGCCGTACGACCGGAGCAGGCGGGCTGGGGCGTGGCGCTCGACGCCAGCACGATCGAGTTCGACGGCAACTTCGACTTCGTGTCGGAACGGCACTCCGTGCTCGGCGAACGGGTGCACTTCTCGCTGACCGACGAAAACGCGTCGCTCTGCCAGCTGGTCGAGGATCTGGTCGCGCGCTGCGTGGCGTTCTTCCCCGATCTGGCCGGCACGAGACTGGCCGATTTCAAGGTGCGGGCCATCAACGACCGGCCGCCGCGGGTTCGCGTCGTGCTCGAGTTCACCGACGGCTATCGCAGCTGGAAGATGGGCGCGGTCAATTCGAGCGTGACGAGCGCCGCACTGAATGCCGCCATCGAGGCGCTCGAGTATCGCCTGTGCCTCGACGACCTCGTGAGCTTCGTGCCGCCCGTGAACGACGCCTATCAATCTGTCGTTGCGAACGGCGGGAGGTAAGCATGTGCGGCATAACAGGATGGGTGGACTGGAACGACGATCTCCGGGAACAGGTCCCGACGCTGCGCAAGATGACCTCGTCCCTCGTGCATCGCGGGCCGGAT
>NZ_JAAGNW010000091.1:895-2976 GCF_010645215.1 Burkholderia multivorans
CCGCTCAACGGCGCGCAACCCATGGTGCGCCAGGTGCGCCAGCGTTCGTTCGTGATCACGTACAACGGCGAGCTGTACAACGCCCCGGATCTGCGGCGCGCGCTGGAAGCGCGCGGCTGCCGGTTCGAGACGCGCTGCGATACGGAAGTCCTGCTGTTCGCCTACATCGAGTGGGGGCCGGCGTGCCTCGAACGCCTGAACGGGATCTTCGCGTTCGGCGTCTGGGAGGAGAAGGAGCGGCGCTTGTTCCTCGCGCGCGATCGGGTGGGCGTCAAGCCGCTGTTCTTCTCGCGCATCGGCAGCGCGCTCCTGTTCGGGTCCGAGATGAAGGCGATCCTCGCGAATCCGCTCGTGTCGCGCGAGGTGACGACCGACGCCTTCAATGACCTGTTCTTCCTCGGCCCCGCACGTACGCCCGGCAGCGGCGTGTTTCGCCAGATCGAGGAGATCAAGCCGGGCTGGTGCCTGTCGTACAGCCCGGCCGGGCTCGAACAGTGGCCGTACTGGAAGCTCGAAAGCCGCCCCCACGAGCACGGCTTCGATGCGACGGTCGCACGGGTGCGGGAACTCGTCACCGACGCCGTGACGAATCAGATGGTGTCGGACGTTCCCATCGGCACGATGGTGTCGGGAGGGCTCGACTCCAGCTCGATTACCGCGATCGCCGCGGACCTGTTCAAGCAGGAAGGCAAGGGCCCGCTCGATACGTATTCGATCGATTTCGTCGACAACAGCGCGCATTTCAAGGCGACCGACTACGTGCCGGACGAAGACGCGCCGTGGGCGACCCGCGTGACCGAGCATCTGCAGACCCGGCACCATCGCGTGATGCTCGACACGGCGGAACTGATCACGCATCTCGGCGACACGATGCGCTCGCGCGATCTGCCCGGCATGTGGGAAGTCGATACCTCGCTGATGCTGTTCTGCCGGGAGATCAAGAAGCAGTCGACCGTCGTGCTGTCGGGGGAAACGGCCGACGAGATTTTCGGCGGTTACCGGTGGTTCCACCAGGCGGGCGATTACGAGGTCGAGCGCTTTCCGTGGGTCAGGATGGTGGACGGCCGCCAGCAGCTGCTCGCGCCGGCCTTGCACGGCCGGCGCGATGCGCAGCAGCGGGTGGCCGCGCACTACCGGCAGACCATCGACGAATGTCCCGGCCTGCCGGGCGAGGATCCGGTCGAGGCGCGCCGGCGACAGATGTTCTACATCAACTTCACGCGCTGGCTGCCGATGATGCTCGACCGCAAGGACCGGGCCAGCATGGCGGAAGGGCTCGAGGTGCGCGTGCCGTTTTGCGATCACCGCATCGTCGAGTACCTGTGGAACGTGCCGTGGAGCATGAAAAATGCCGGCGACCGCGAGAAAGGCCTGCTGCGGCATGCGATGCAGGGCATCTTGCCCGACGACGTGCTCTGGCGGCCCAAGAGCCCGTTTCCGACCACCCACGACCCGCGCTATCTGCACCAGGTGCGGCAGTTGCTGACGGAACGCCTGATGGATCCGGCGTCGCCGTTGAAGCGGCTGCTCGACATGAAGGAACTGGACCGGGTGCTCTCGGCCTCCGACGACGCGGCGCGGGACCGGCACTGGTTCGGCATGTATGCGAAGGACGCGCAGTTTCTCGCCTATCTGTATCAGATCGATCTGTGGATGACGGAATACGGCGTATCGCTGGTGTGACGTCCCGCTTCGCGCGGCCCCGATTCGATTTCCCGAACAACGGACGCAACGTGGCTCCGCGCCGACCATGTCGGCCGGCCACCACATCATAGGAGTGCGAAGGTGCGTATCAGAGATGAAATTGCGAGTGGTGAAAGCGGCTTGAACCTGGTGCCCATCCAGCCCGTCTGGTCGTTGCACGCGCAGTCGAAGGAAATTTTCGAGGCGCTGTCGAAAACCGAACCGGCGCTGGGGGAGGTCTACGATCTGCTCGGCGCGGAACTGCCGGTGCAGCAGCACTGGTCGTTCGGCGACTACGGCGCGATTTCGCGGCCCGACCGCCACGTTCGCGCGTTCTATCTCGATCTGGGCAAGCTGAAGAGCGTGTCGGGCGGGAAGGGCTACATCGCGATCAAGGG
>NZ_JAAGNW010000091.1:2986-8225 GCF_010645215.1 Burkholderia multivorans
CGCCAAGCGGATGGGCGAAATGTGGAACATCTTCAGCTGGACGATCGGCGGACAGGCCCGTCACGTGCTCGAAGACCTGACGCTGATGAACCAGCTCGAACGTTTTCCGATCAGCGAGGGCAAGCCGCCCGGCGTGCATCCGCTGTGGGACGCCGACGACGAGGCGCGCTGCGCGCTCGAACTGCAGACGGCCTATTACCGCCGCTTCGGCCGGCTGGCCCGCATCCCGACCCCGCTGTTCGTCTATCGCTGGCCGGCCGAGGTGCGCGAGCGGGCGCTCGGCATCCTGCGTCCGCTCCTGTCGCCGCGCACGGTCACGCTCGTCGAGGCGATGATCCGCGACGACCTCGGCGCCTATGTCTACTACTACCCGTCCTATCCGCTGCGCGCGATGCATGTGCGCGGCGGCGATGTCGGCGTGGAGGTCCCGTATGCGAAACGCCATGGCGTGCTGCGCGAACTGTCGGATCCCGACACCGCGATCACGCGCTGGATCCGCCTGACCGCCGAGTTTCTCTCGCTCGGCTGGGTGCCGACCGATCCGTCGCATTTCGGCCGGGGCAACTGCCTGATGGCGCAGAACCTGGTGCTCGACGGCGGGATCGTCGACGTCAACAGCATTCGCCATGTGTCCACCATGCGGGCGCCGGGCGAACTGGATTTCGCGGTCCGCCAGAGCGTGCGCGAACTGACGCAGTCGATCAGCTGGTATCTGATCGGCACGGAAGCCGGCATTCCCTGGTTCCAGAGAATTTTCGTCGATGCATTCGCCCACGTCTGGGAAGCCCTGAAGCGCGAGCTGGCCGAGCTGGACGCGCCGCAGGAAATCCAGGCGGTGTTTTCGACCGAAGGCGGGACGTATCGCTCGCTCGATCGTCTGTTCCGCAATTACTTCGATCTCAGCGCTTATCGTCCGCAGGACGCCGAGTCCCGCGAGTATCGGCAAACGCCTCCGGATCGCGCCTGAACGAACAGGAATCCTTGCCATGCAGACTGCCGCATCGACCATGCCGAGCCCATTTCCCGATCTCGTCGCCGTGCTGCGCTGGCGCGCGACGCACCAGCGCACGCGCCGCGCCTTCACCTATGTGGACGACGACAGCCTGAGCGAGGCGGCTCAACTTTCGTACGGCGAGCTGGACAGCCGCGCGCGCGCGATCGGCGCGCGGCTCGTCGAACAGGGCGCGTCCGGAAAGCCGGTGTTGCTCCTGTTCCCCTCCGGGCTCGATTTCATTTCCGCATTCTGGGGATGCCTGTACGCGGGCGCGATCGCCGCGCCGCTCGCACTGCCCGAGCCGGGCCCGCGCGACAGCGTGCTGCGCAGGCTCGAAGCCGTCGCGAGCGATGCGTCGCCGCACTGCGTGCTGACGAACTCGGGCGGCGAGGCGCAGCTCGCGGACGCGCTGGCCGGGTCGCCCGGGCTGCGCGACGTGCCCCGCCTCCAGATCGACCGTATCGGCGCGGAGTACGCCGAACGCTGGCGCGCGCCGATGCTGCTCGACGACAGCGTCGCCAGTCTGCAGTACACGTCCGGCTCGACCGGGACGGCCAAGGGCGTGATGATCTCGCACGGGAACGTGCTCGCCAATTGCCGGCGCTCCGCCGACGGCTCGGGTTTTTCGGCCGACAGCCGGCTCGTCACCTGGTCGCCGCTGTCCCATGCGGCCGGCATCATGTACGGCGCCTGCCTGCCGGTGTGCGAGGGATTTCCCGCCGTGCATCTGGCGACCCGCCTGTTCGTCGAGCAGCCGCTGCGCTGGCTGCGCGCGATCTCGCAGTTCCGCGCCTCGCATTCGGGCGGCCCGAATTTCGCGTACGACCAGTGCGTGCAGCGCATCAAGCCCGAGCAGTGGCGCGCCCTCAAGCTCGATTGCTGGCAGAACGCATACAGTTCCGGCGAAGCCGTGCGGCCCGACACCATGCGGCGCTTCGCGGCGGCGGCGGCGGCAGGCGGTTTCCGGGACACCGCGTTCCAGCCCTGCTACGGCATCTCCGAAGTGACGATGCGCGTGGCCGAATCCCCGGCCGGGCGGTTGCCGCTCGTGCGCACGTTCGACGGCCGGTTGCTGAGCCAGCGGCGCGCCGTCGAGGCGGCGGCCGGTGCGGAGGGCATCGAAGCGCTCGGATACGGGTCGCTCGTGCGGCCCGGCCGGACCATCCGGATCGTCAACCCCGACAGCCTGCGCCTGTGCGCGAGCGGGGAGGTGGGCGAGGTCTGGGTGTCGGGTCCCGATGTGGCGCTCGGCTATCTGAACCGTGCGGAGGACAGCGAGCAGATTTTCCGCGCGACGCTGCCGGGCGATCCCGCCCGCTATCTGAGAACCGGCGATCTCGGCGTCGAAAGCGGCGGCGAACTGTTTCTGGTGGGGCGTCTCAAGGAACTGATCGTCATTCGCGGCGCCAATCATTTTCCGCAGGACATCGAGCTCGCCGCCGAACGCGGCGCGGCCCGCGCCGGCGTCGAGCGCGCGGCGGCGTTTTCGCGCGAGATCGACGGCGAGGAAGTGCTGATCGTGGCCGTGGAAGTCGACCCGGCGTCGTTCCGCGCGCCCGACGACGCCACCGCCGCGATCCGGGACATCGTCAGCCGCAAGCATGGTCTGCGCGTGCACGATCTCGTGTTCGTCGCGTCGGGCTCGCTGCCGCGCACCGGCATCGGCAAGCTTCAGCGCGGCCTGTGCCGGTCGCGGCACGCGGCGGGCGAACTGGACGTGGTGGCGCGGCCGACGCGGCGCGGCGCACGCGCGACAGCGCGGGCCGGCCAGCCGGGCGCCGACCTGCGCGCCTTCCTGCGCCGCGAGCTGGCCGAACGCGTCGATCTCGCGGAAGACGAGGTCGGGACCCGGCCCTTCGCCGAGTACGGGCTCGATTCGCTCGGCCTGGTCAGCCTCGTCGCGGCGCTGAGCGAGCATCTCGGCCGGCCGCTGTCGCCCGCGCTGCTGTACGACCATCCGACGATCGACGCGCTGGTGCGCTACCTGACCGAGGGCGAGGCAAGCGAGGGGACGGCGCGCGACGATGGGCGCGCGGGCGCCGGGCCGGTGGCCATCATCGGCATGGCGATCCGCTTTCCGGGCGGAGAAGGGCTCGACGCCTACTGGCGGCTGCTGCATGACGGCGTCGACGCGGTCGGCGAGGTGCCGGCTGCGCGCTGGGACGCCGACGCCTGTTACGATCCCGAGCCCGGCGTGCCCGGCAAGACCAACAGCCGCTGGGGCGGCTTCGTCGACGGGGTCGACCGCTTCGATCGCGAACTGTTCGGCATGTCCGAGCGGGCGGCAAGCGACACGGATCCCCAACACCGGCTCCTGCTCGAAACCGCCTGGTCCGCGCTCGAAGACGCGAAGATCGCGCCCGCCGACCTGGCGGGCAGCACGACGGGGGTGTTCGTCGGGATTTCGCAATCGGACTATGGCCGGATCACGCTGGCGCGTACCGCGGACTCCAGCCCGTTCGTGTCGACGGGCGCCAGTCCCGCCGTCGCCGCCGGCCGCCTGTCGTACACCTTCGATCTGCATGGGCCGAGCATGTCGATCGACACGGCTTGCTCGTCGTCGCTCGTCGCGGTCCATCACGCCTGCCGCGCGATGGCGAACGGCGAATGCGAGCTGGCGCTCGCGGCGGGCGTCAACCTGATCCTGACGCCGGAGCGCACGATTTCGCTGAGCCACGGCACGTTCTTCTCGCCGGACGGCAAATGCAAGCCGTTCGATGCGAGCGCGAACGGCTATGTCCGCGGCGAAGGCGTGGGCGTGGTGCTGCTCAAGCCGCTCGATCACGCGACCCGGGACGGCGACCGCATTTACGCGGTGATCCGCGGCAGCGCCGTGAACCAGGACGGCCGCACCAACGGCCTGACCGCGCCCAACGGCCTCGCGCAGCGGGAGGTCGTGCGCGCCGCGCTGCGCCGCGCCGGGCTGCGGCCACGCGACGTCGGCTATGTCGAGGCGCACGGCACGGGCACCGCGCTCGGCGACCCGATCGAAGTCGAAGCGCTCGGCGCCGTATTTGCCGCCGACGGGGTGCGCGCCACGCCGGTCGCGCTCGGCTCGGTCAAGTCGAACCTCGGCCATCTCGAAGCGGCGGCCGGCATCGCCGGCCTTATCAAGACCGCGCTGTGCCTGGAGCGGCGTACGCTGGTGCCGACCCTTCATCTGAAGCAGTTGAATCCGCACATCCGGTTCGACGCGCTGCCGCTCGTCGTGCAGCAACGCACCGAGCCCTGGCGCGACGATCAGCCGCGCGCGGCCGGCGTGAGTTCGTTCGGATACAGCGGCACCAATGCGCACGTCGTGCTCGCGGAAGCGCCCGCGACGCCGCCGCAAGCGGTCGCGGACGCACCCGGGCAACCCGAGCGGCCGAGGCACGTGCTCGCGCTGTCCGGTGCGAGCGAGGGCGCGGTGCGCGCGCTTGCCGCGCGTTTTGCCGAGCATCTGGATCAGACGGCCGATCCGCTCGCGGACGTGTGCTTCACAGCCGCGACGGCCCGCTCGCACCTGCCGCATCGACTGGCGGTAAGCGGCGCCAGCGCGCCGGAAATGGCCGCGGCGCTGCGCGGCTTCGTCGACGGCCGCCTGCCGCCGGGGGGCGCGTCGGCGCGGGTGCCGGCCGGCGCCGAACCGAAGATCGCGTTCCTGTTTACGGGCAGCGGCGCCCAGTACGCGGGGATGGGGCGCGAACTGTACGACACCGAACCCGTGTTCCGTCAGGCCATCGACCGCTGCGAACGCATCCTGGCGGACGAACTCGAATGTCCGCTCACGTCGGTGATGTTCGGGGAGCACGCCGACCCGGGCCTGATCAACCAGCTCAGCTATCTGCAACCCGCGCTGTTCGCGTTCGAATATGCGATGACCGAGCTGTGGCGCGCGTGGGGCGTCGAGCCGCAGCTCGTGATCGGCCACAGCCTGGGCGAGCTGGTGGCCGCATGCGTGGCCGGCGTATTCGACCTGGAGGACGGCTTGCGGCTGATCGCCGCGCGCGGGCGGCTGATGCAGTCGGTGCCGCAGGCGGGCGAGATGCTGGCCGTCGTCGCGCCGCTCGCGCGCGCCCAGGCGCTGGCCGATGCGCATCCGGACGAACTGGCGGTGGCGGCGATCAACGGGCCGGAAAGCATCGTGCTGTCGGGCACGCGCGAGCGGATCGCGCAAGCCCAGGCCGCCCTCGACGCGGAGGGCATCCGGTGTACGCGCCTGCAGGTGTCCGGCGCGCCGCATTCGGCGCTCATGGAGCCGATGCT
>NZ_JAAGNW010000091.1:8235-12264 GCF_010645215.1 Burkholderia multivorans
GATGCTCGATGCGTTCGAGCAGGTCGTGTCGCGGGTGACGTTCCGGCCGCCCCGTCTGGCGGTGATCTCCAACGTGACCGGCGCGGTCGCGTCGGCGGACGCGCTGGGCTCGCCGCAGTACTGGCGACGCCATATCCGCGACACCGTGCGCTTCGCGCAGGGGATCGAGACGCTGGCGGCCAGCCGCTGCACCCTCGTGATCGAAGTGGGCCCGCGTCCGACGCTGCTCGGCATGGCGCGCGAGATCCTGGGCGAGGCGCGCGGCGCGTGGCTGCCGTCGATCCACAAGGGGCGCGGCAACTGGGAGCAACTGCTCGACAGCCTCGCCGCGGCCTACGCGGCCGGCGCGACGGTCGACTGGCGGGGCTTCGACCGCGAGCGCGGCCGGACGCGCCTGCCGATACCCGGCTATCCGTTCCAGCGTCAGCGCTACTGGATCGCCGATACGCCCGGCGCGCCGACGACCTCGGGCGAGCGCACCGGCCATCCGCTGCTGGGCCGGTCGCTGGGCATCCTGGGGGCGTTCGAGCAGCGCCTGTCGGACCTGCCCGCATTCATCGGCGAGCATCACGTGTTCGAGCGGGTGGTGTTCCCCGGCGCGGGCTTCGTGGAAGCGGCGCTGGCGACCGCGCGCGCACACTGGCGCACGGGGCCGTTCAGGCTGCACGACGTCAGTCTGATGGCCGCGCTCGTCGTGGCCGACGCCGACGAACGCTGCCTCCATCTGCATGCGCTGCCCGAAGGCGAGGACGCGCTCCGGGTGCGGATCTTCAGCGGCGTGCGCGCGACGAGCGCCGGTCCGACGCCCGTCGAGCACGTGCGCCTCGACCTGCAGCGCATCGACGCGGCGCCCGCGCACGCGGACTGGGCCGCATTGCGCGCGAACTGCACGGAAAGCGTCGCGCCTGCCGCGCAGTACGGGATGCTGCACCGGCTCGGGTTGCAGATCGGGCCGGCGTTCCAGGGCCTGCGCGAGATCTGGCGTGGCCGCGACGAGGCCGTCGCGGAGATCGAACTCGACGAGGCGAGGCGCGGCGAAAGCGGGCCATACCTGATTCACCCGGCGATGCTCGATTGCGGATTCCAGCTGAGCGGCGTGGCGCAGGGCGAAATGAGCGCGCTGTCGGTGCCGGTCGGATTCGAACGCATCACCTATTTCGCGTCGCCGGGGCGGCGGGTCTATTGCCACGCGCGGGTTCGCGAGCAGAACGGCCCGCATATCAAGTCGGACGTGCGCTTCTTCGACGCCGACGGGCGGCTGCTGATCGAGATCGAGGGCTACGTCAAGCGCGTGGTCCGTCCGGAGACCCTGATCGGCGCGGCGGGCAACTGGGCCCGCTGGGTCTGGCTGCCGCACTGGCAGCCGACCGCATCGGTGAGGGTCGTGCCGCGCGGGACGCCTGCGCGTCCCCGCCACTGGCTGGTCCTCGCCAACGGTGAGATGGCCCATGCGCTGGCGCGACGTTTCGCCGGGGCGGGCGAGGCCTGCACGATCGTGCTGTACGGCGACCACTATGCGTCGCTCGGCGACGGCCGTTTCATCGCGACCGGCAACAGCGCGGACGAGTTCGCGAAAATCGTCGCTCAGGCGGCGCGGCGCCAGCCTGTCACCGACGTCGTCCACGGCTGGTCGGTCGACGACAGCGACGAGGCGTCGGCCGGGGACTGGCACAGTGCGCTCGACCTGAACAGCCGCTCCGCGCTGCATCTGGCCCAGGGCGTGCTGGCCTACGCCGACGAGAGCGGGGCCGCCGTACGGCTGTCGCTCGTGACGCGCGGCACCCAGCCGATCGGCGCCCGGATCGCCGGGTTGAGTCAGGCGCCGCTGTGGGGCCTGTTCCGCGTGGTGCGGCGCGAGCATCCGGAACTGGCCGGCCGGCTGCTGGATCTCGATCCCGCCGTCCCGGCCGAAGCCCAGGTCGAGTGGCTGGCCGGAGAGCTGGCCGAGGTCGGCGCGAGCGAACAGGACGGCGCCGATGCCGAGCTGGCGATGCGCGCGGGCACGCGCTATGCGCCCCGGCTCGAACGCTTCCAGGCGCCGGCGGCGGCGGGCGAAAACCGGGTGCGGGACGATGCCGCCTATCTGGTCACGGGCGGCCTCAGCGGGCTCGGCCTCGCCGCGGCCCGCCGGCTCGTGGCGCGCGGGGCCCGCGCGCTGGTGCTGGTCGGCCGGCGCGGCAGGACGGCGGAGGCCGACGCGACGCTCGAGTGGATGGCGGCGCAGGGCGCGCGGATCCTGGTGCTGCAGGCGGACGTGTCGAACGCGGAGCAGGTGGCGAAGGTGTTCGCCGAACTGCGTCGCACCATGCCGGTCCTGCGCGGCGTCATTCACTGCGCGGGGCGGGTGGCCGATCACGTGCTGGAACAGCAGACCTGGGACGGCTTCCTGGACGTGTACGGCCCCAAGGTCGACGGCGCGTGGCATCTGCATCGCGAAACGCTGGCCGATCCGCTGGACTTCTTTGTCCTGTATTCGTCCAACTCCGCGCTGGTCGGTCTCGGCGGTCAGGCCAACTATGCGGCCGCCAACGCATTCCTCGACGCGCTCGCGCATCACCGCCGCGCGCTGGGCCTGACGGCGCTTGCCGTCAACTGGGGGCCGTGGGCCGAGGTCGGCCTGGCGGTCCGCGCCGGGATGGCGAAGGAGCGTCTCCTCATCGATCCCGAGCTTGGCCTGGACGTGCTGGACGGCCTGCTCGACGCCGGCGGCCATCTGCCGCAGGCGGTGGTGCCGACCACCACGGCCGAACGCGCCGAGGCGCCGGGCGCGTCGCCGGTGGGCGGTCTCGCGGAACGTCTTGCCGACCTCGCGCCCGACGCGCGCGCCGCCGCGCTGCGCGATTTCGTGCGCGACCTCGTCGCAGCCGTGTCGGGCCAGGCAGCGGACGATATTCCCGACGACCGGGCCGTCGTCGATCTCGGCCTGGACTCGCTGATGACGGTGGAACTGCGTCTGAAACTGAGCGCGGCGCTCGGCGGCAAGCGCCTGCCGAATACCTTTACGCTGAACCATCCGACCGTCGCGGCGATGGCGGATCATCTGCTGCCCGATGTGACGGCGCTCGCGTCGACGGACCGCAACCGGCAGGACGCTGCCGGCGCGGGCGCCGGGAATCGGGCCGAGCCGGCGGCGGCGCGCGATGCCGGCGCCGCCGGCGGGCTCGCGACCAACGTGGTCGTCTTGCCCGGCGATGCGGACAAAGTGCCGCTCGTGCTGGTTCACGGGATGGGCGGCTACGCATGGTCGTATCTCCCGCTGCGCCAGTACACCGGCGACCGGACCGTCATCCTCGTCAACAAGGTGCTCGGCGGCGAAACCCTGCCCGAATACGTGGCCCTGCTGGTCGAGACGCTCAGGAGCCAGCAGCCCCACGGCCCCTACATCCTGGGCGGCTGGTCGGCGGGCGGCCGGCTGGCCTTCGAGGTCGCGGCGTTGCTCGAGCGCCAGGGCGAGCGCGTGCTGGGCGTACTGATGTTCGACGTCTATCGGCAAACCGGCGTGCGGCTCGCGAAGATCGTCGAGGCGCGGGAAGCCATGGACCGCGATCCGCGCGATGCGGCGCTGGCGGACATGCATGCGATCGAGCGTCTCGTGACCGTGTTCGGCACCGACATCCGGCTGGCGAGCGCGCACGACGTCGCCCATCTTGCGCACCTGGTGCTGCCGCATGTCGCCGCACCCGCGGACCTGCCGGCGTCGGGCATGGCGAAGACCGCGCAGTGGTTCCTCGATCAGCTCGCGGAAAACGGCCGGGGCCTCATGCTGCCCGATCCGAGCGGAGAAGTGACGGAAGCGCTCGAAACCCTGTTCACGATCCGCCGTTTCTATCGGCTGACCATGGGCGAAATCCAGGATCCGACGCCGCTTGCCGCACGGGCCTTCTCGATCAACGTCGCCGGCAACGTGTTTTCGCGAGGCTGGGCGCGTCATTTCCAACCGGCCTTGCAGGAACTGGATGTCCGGATCGCGCCGGTCGGTGCGCCGCTGCTCACGCCGTTCTCGCGCTTCGCGGAGCACATCGCCATGTT
>NZ_JAAGNW010000091.1:12274-16344 GCF_010645215.1 Burkholderia multivorans
GTTCGATCGCGACAACGTCGCGCTGTTCGGGCCGCAGGTCGCCGACTTCCTGTCGTCGCTCGAACGGCCAGCGTCACCGGAACCCGCGGCCGAGCGGGTTTCGGATAGCGAGGAGGCACGCCATGTCTGACCTGTTTTTCCTGAAACGCCTGGCCCCGGACGGCACCGGCTGGGCGGCGGACCTGCGTTTCGCGCATCCGTTCCTGCGCCAGCCGATCGTGGGCGTGAACGCGATCATGGCCAGCCTGCGGGCGCTGGCCGACGCGCTCGGCCAGCCCACCCACGCGTATCGCGAATTCCGGGGGCAAGCGGGCGCCGCGGTCGCATGGAGATGCGGCGCCATTCACGGCGTGATGCTGGCCGTCCTGAACGGCGACGGGCAGGTCGCCGAACTGCGCATGGCCTTGCGGCCCGCGCTGTATCTCGAGGCGTGGCGCAACCGGCTGTTGCCCTGGCTGGCGCGTCAGGACGGCGGGTGGGAGCCGCCGCCGCTGCCCGAGGATGCGGCCGCGGACGACGGCGAGCAGGAAAGCTTCAAGCTTCCTTTTCCGCTGAGCGAGAACGTGCAATTCCACAGCCCGGCGCTGGTGCGGCCGGTACAGGGCGTGGCGGCGGTGTCTCACGTGATCGCGCATGCCAAGTCGGCGTACGGCGATGCGGAGTACGGCCCGGCGCTGCTCGACGGCGACTGCTTCCTGCGCGCCTACAGCGCCCGGCAAACCCAGCTGGAAATCGTCAGCATCGCCCGGCTGGATGCCAACGAATGCGTGAGCGATCTGGAGGTGTTCATGCAGCCCTGGCCGAGTCTCGTGCTGTTCCGGCATCGCCTGCGCGCGCGACTCGGAGACTATCTCGACGCGACGTTCTACGAGGCATCGTGACGCCCGCGGGATCGCGGAAGGTCGATCGCAAACCGGACGCTCCGTCGTCCGCGTCTGTTGCCGGCCGCATGTGCGGCCGGCCCCAACACGTCACGGCATTCAAGGAGGCGTTTTTTCATGGTTGATTCGCTCGCATTGCTCCTCAAGCGTCGCTCCACGCCATCGCGCCAGCTGGGCGCAGGCGCACCGGACCCGTCGACGGTCAGACGTCTGCTGGAGGCGGCGATCCGCGTACCGGACCACGGCAAGCTGATTCCGTTCCGGATGATCCTGCTGCAGGGGCACGCCAAACTCCGTTTCGGTGAACGACTCGCCGAACTCGCGCTGAGCCGGAATCCCGATCTGACGGCCGCCCAGCATGACAAGGAGCGCGAGCGTTACACGTTTGCGCCGCTGGTGATCGCGGTCGTCGCGCGGGTCGACCCGAACCACAAGATCCCCGTGCTCGAACAGCAGCTGAGCGCCGGCTGCGTGGCCTACAACCTGCTGCTGGGCGCCTCGGCGCTCGATCTGGGGGCTCAGTGGCTCACCGGCTGGGCGGCCTATGACGCGGAAGTGGCGAGCCTGCTGGCGCTCGGCGCGCACGAGCAGGTCATCGGCTTCGTGCATCTCGGCATTCCGGCGCTCGACACGCCGGACCGCGAGCGCGCGAATCTCGATCAGGTGTTGAGCACCTGGGCGCCGACGGCGCTTGCCGCCGACCACGACGCGCCGTCCGAGCGCATCCGGGATGCCGTGCAGCCGGCCCGGTGACGCGTCCGGCCACAGACGATCCCCTTGAAAAATCCTTTCCCCGGCAACCGATCATGGCGAATTTCAGCGATTTCATCCGACGCTTCAACATGCCGGACGGGACGGCGGCGCGCTACGTGTCATTGCGCGACGTGGCGCGCCGCTATCCGCGCGTGTCGCGCTTTCCGGTTTCCGTGCGGATCCTGCTGGAGGCCGCACTGCGTCGCTTCGACGGCACGCCCGCCGCCGCCGAATCCCTGAACGGCCTGCTCGACTGGCGGCCCGGCGGCGGCGGCCGGGACATTCCGGTGTGGGTGTCGCGCATCCTGCTGCAGGATGCATCGGGCATTCCGCTGCTGAGCGATCTGGCGGCCATGCGCGCGGCCACGGCGAGAGCGGGCGCGCGTCCGGAAACGGTGCAGCCGGCGGTGCCGGCGGATCTCGTGATCGACCATTCGGTGGTCGTCGATGCGTATGGCGACGCGTTCGCCAGGCAGGCCAACCTCGCGACGGAATACCGGCTCAACGCCGAGCGATTCGGGTTCGTCAAATGGGCGTCGGGGGCGTTCGAGGGGATCCGCGTGTTCCCGCCGGGCAGCGGCATCGTGCACCAGATCAATCTGGAGTTCCTCGCGAGCGTCGCAACCTGCCGGGACGGCTGGATCTATCCGGACCTGGTGGTCGGCACCGATTCGCACACCACCATGATCAACGCGCTCGGCGTGCTCGGCTGGGGCGTCGGCGGCCTCGAGGCGGAAATCGCGCTGCTCGGCGAAGCCCTGTATCAACCCGCGCCGGACGTGGTCGCGGTCCATCTGAGCGGGGCGCTCGGCGCCGGCGTGTCCGCCACCGACGCCGTGCTGCACCTGACCCAGGTGCTGCGCGAAGCGGGGCTGGTCGGAACCCTGCTCGAATTCGTCGGCCCCGGCGCGCGGGGCCTGTCGTTGCCCGACCGCGCGTCCATCGCCAACATGGCGCCGGAGTATGGCGCGACGACCGGCTATTTCAGCGTCGACGACGTCACGCTCGCCTATCTGCGGCAAACCGGGCGCCCGGCCCACGAAGTCGAACGGGTGCGCCGCTACTACACGGAGCAGGGCTTGTTCGGCATCCCCGATGCGACGCAGCTCGACTACGCGTCGCGCATCGATTTCGATTTGTCGACGGTGCGGATGACCGTGGCCGGCCCGTCCCGGCCGCACCAGCGGCTGACGCTCGCGCAAGTCCCGACGAGCATGGCCGCCGCGCAGGCCGCGCCGACCGACCGCGCCCGGCCGGTGGAACACGGCGCCGTCGTGCTGGCGGCCATCACGTCCTGCACCAACACGGCCAATCCCGCGGCGCTGCTCGCCGCCGGGCTGCTCGCCCGCAACGCGGTCGCCCGCGGCTTGCGGCCGGCGTCCCATGTCAAGACCATTCTCGCGCCGGGTTCGCGCGCGGTGACGCGCTACCTGGAGCGCGCCGGTCTGCTCGCGCCGCTGCAGCAGCTCGGTTTTTTCGTTGCCGCATATGGTTGCGCATCCTGCGTCGGCAATACCGGCCGGCTGGCCGACGGGGTGGAAGACGCGATTCGCGCCGGCGACCTGTCGGTGGCTGCCGTGCTGTCGGGCAACCGGAACTTCGAAGGACGCATACACCAGGACATCAAGGCCAATTATCTCGCGAGCCCGGCGCTCGTCGTGGCCTATGCGCTGGCGGGCACGGTCGCGCTCGATCTCGACGCGGACCCGATCGCCGTCGATTCGGCCGGCTCGCCGGTTCTGCTCGCGCAGCTGTGGCCCGATCAGGCCGAGATCGACGCGCTCGTCGCCCGCGTCGTCGACGCGGAGATTTATGTCGACGTGTACCGCGATCCGCGCGGCGATGCGGATCCGTCCCACGACGGCCGCGACGCCTGGGCGGGCATCCCGGCTCCCGACGGAACCCTGTTCCGTTGGCGCGCCGCCTCGAATTACTTCGTCGAGCCGCCGTTCTTCGCGCCGCCCGCCGCCGGGGCGGCCCCGTTCGGAGCCGTGCGCGGCGCGCGCGTGCTGGGCGTGTTCGGCGACGGGATCACGACCGACCACATCAGCCCGGTGGGCGAAATCGCGAACGACAGCGACGCGGCGCACTATCTGCGCGGGCAGGGCGTGCCGGCCGAAGAGTTCAACAGCTACGGCGCGCGCCGCTGCAATCATCACGTGATGATCCGCGGCACCTTCGCGAACCCGCGCATCCGTAATCTGGCGGCGGGCGGCGGCCTGGGGCCGATCGCGCGATCGGCCCGCGACGGCGCGACGCGCAGCGTGTTCGCCGTGGCGCAGGAGAATCGGGAAGACCAGGTGCCCAGCGTCATCGTCGCCGGCGCGTCCTATGGTTCGGGAAGCGCGCGCGACTGGGCGGCCAAGGGCACGGCGCTGCTGGGGGTGACGGCGGTGCTTGCCAGGAGCTTCGAGCGCATCCATCGCAGCAATCTGG
>NZ_JAAGNW010000091.1:16354-17482 GCF_010645215.1 Burkholderia multivorans
CGAATTCGATGCCGCCACGCGCGCATTGCGCCCCCGCGTCGACGTGGTGGTCCGGCGAGGCGGGAACGCCGTGGCGCGGGAGCAGGGCGTGTTGCGCATCGACACCGCGGCCGAATGGCGCTACGTGCGCGAGGGCGGCGTGTTGCGCTCGATATTCGCGAAACGGCTCGCGAACAGCCAGGCTTGAGCAGGAGCGCGCCCGATACGAAGAGGCCGACACCGCATGGCAGCCATCAACGTCAACGCCCGCATCGATCGATTGCCGGCCACGCCCGCTATCTGGGGGCTGCTGCTGCTGTTGTCGGCCGGCGGCTGGTTCGAGTTCTACGAACTGTTCTTCGTCGCCTACATCGGCCCCGGGCTCGTCCGGAGCGGACTATACGCGACCACCACCGCGTCGTTCTTCGGCGTATCCGGGCTGGCCGCTCTCGTTGCCTCGACGTTCGCCGGACTCTTCATCGGCACTTTCCTGCTGGCGGGCCTGGCCGACCGCTACGGCCGCCGCACGCTGTTTACCGGGTCGCTGCTGTGGTACTCCGCGGCAACGCTGATCACGGCGCTGCAGTCCACCGCGCCGGCGATCAACCTGTGGCGCCTGATTTCGGGCATCGGCATCGGCGTCGAACTGGTCACGATCGATACCTACGTCAGCGAACTCGTGCCCGGACATTTCCGGGGCCGTGCGTTCGCCTTCGTGCATATGGTGCAGTACACCGCGGTACCGTCGGTCGCGCTGCTTGCGTGGTGGCTGGTGCCGTCCAGCCCGCTCGGCGTCGACGGCTGGCGCTGGGTGGTCGTGATCGGCGCGCTCGGTGCGCTGGCGGCGTGGGCAATCCGCCGGCGTCTGCCGGAAAGCCCGCGCTGGCTGGCCCAGCAGGGCCGGACGGAGGAGGCGGAGCGGGTGTTGCAGGCGCTGGAGGCGAAAGTCGCCGCGCAATACCGGCAGCCGTTGCCCGCGCCGGTTCGCGCCGTCGACGCCGCGCCCGCGCGCGCGGCGTTTCGCGAGATCTGGCAGCCCCCGTATCGCAGCCGCACGGTCACGCTGCTCGTCTTCAACCTGTTCCAGGCGATCGGCTTCTATGGGTTCGCGTCGTGGGTGCCCAGTCTGCTGACATCGAGGGGCATCTC
>NZ_JAAGNW010000091.1:17492-20183 GCF_010645215.1 Burkholderia multivorans
GGGATTCGGCAGCGCATTTGCCGCACAGACCTCGCCCATGCCGCTGATGATGCTCGGCGTGCTGATTACCCTGTGCAACACGCTGCTGTCGGTCGGCTACCACGCCTATCAGGCCGAGCTTTTCCCGACCCGGCTGCGGGCGCGCGCGGTCGGCTTCGTTTATTCCGTATCCCGCCTGTCGGCGATGGGCTCCGGCTTTCTGATCGCCTTCGTGCTGCGACGTTTCGGCGTGCCCGGCGTATTCGCGCCGATCACGCTCGCGATGGGGGTGGTCATATGCGTCATCGGCTGCTTCGGGCCGCGCACCAGGAACCTGAACCTGGACGCGCTCGCGGGTCAACCCGAGGTTGGCCCCGACCTGGAAAATCATCCGGTCTACAAGTAGCGAGGTTGCGCGGGCCGGCGCCGCTTCAGGCCGGCAGCCTGAACACCGCCACCGCATGCCGCAGCGCGCTCGCCTGCTCCGCGAGCGCCTGGGTCGCGGCCGAGGCCTGCTCGACCAGCGCCGCATTGCGCTGGGTGGCCTCGTCCATCTGCGTGACCGCGCGGTTGACCTGGTGAATGCCGCCGCTCTGTTCCTGGGACGCAGCCGAGATCTCGCCGACGATCGCCGTGACGCGCTGCACCGCGCCGACGATTTCGCGGATCGATTCGCCCGCGCGGCCGATCAGCGCCGCGCCCGCGTCGACGCGTTGCGTCGAGTGTTCGATCAGCGTCTTGATTTCCTTCGCGGCGGCGGCGCTGCGCTGCGCGAGCGTGCGGACCTCGGCCGCGACGACCGCGAACCCCCGTCCTTGCTCGCCCGCGCGCGCGGCCTCGACGGCTGCATTCAGCGCGAGGATATTGGTCTGGAACGCGATGCCGTCGATCACGGCGATGATCTCGCCGACCTTGGCCGCGCTGTCGGCAATGCCGCCCATCGTGTCGACCGCCTGCGCCATCACGTCGCCGCCCGATGTCGCGATGCCGGACGCATCGTGCGCGAGTTGCGCCGCGTGCTGCGCGTGTTCGGCGGACTGCTGCACGACGCCCGTCAGCTGTTCCATGCTGGCCGCGGTCTCTTCGAGCGACGCGGCCTGCGATTCGGTGCGCGCGGACAGGTCGTAGTTGCCGGCCGCGATCTGCGCGCTCGCGGTCGCCACCGATTCCGCATGGGTGCGTACTTCGCGCACCACGGCCGACAGGCCGGCCTGCATCGTGCGCAGCGCGCGCAACAGATCGGCGATCTCGTCCTTGCCGGCGGCATCGACTTCGCGCGTGAGGTCGCCGTCGGCGACCGCCTTCGCGCACGCGACCGCCGCATCGAGCGGCTTCAGGATCGCGCGGCTGAACAGGAAGGCCCCGAGCATCGCGACGGCCAGCACCACCAGCATCAGTACGATGCTCGCGATCGTGGCGAGGCGCGCGTCGTCGCCTGCGCGCGCGGACACCTCGGCGCTGCGGCTCGCGATCTGCTTCGCGGCTCGTTCGAGCAGCGCCGACGGCTCGCGATCGACGCCCGCCACCGCCGCGTCGCCGGCCGTGGGATCGAACCCGGCCGCCTGGAACGCGGCGAAGCCGCGCCGGTAGCCGTCGCCCATCGTCGTGTGCGCCCGCGCGAACTGCTCGACGAGCGCGCGGCTGTCGCCGGGCGGCAGCTGCTGCGCCAATTGCGCCGCGAGCGCGTCGACCGCGCGTTCGCGGGTCTGAAATGCTTGCCAGTACTGATCGAGCTTGGCGGGCTGCCTGCCGCGCAGCAGCGTGTCCTTCCATTCCTGGACCTGCAGCTTGAACTGCACGAGCATGGCCGAGACCAGCCGCTCGTCGGCGACGTTCGTCTGCACTTCGTGGGTGAAGGTATCGATCGAGCGATTGAGGATATGGATGCCGTACAGGGCGCCGGAGAACATCAGCAGCAGGGCGGCAGCGAAAGCGAGGGGAATCTTGTAGCTGAGCTTCATGGAACCTTTGATCGACGGGAGGCAACCGCGCGCAGACCTGAAATGCCCTGCGCCGTGACCAGTTAACGGCCGCGATTCCGCCCGCTTAAAGCAGACGAAAGCATTTTCCGCGGATGCACGGTTACCGGTGATTACTATTGCCTTCCAGGAAAGAATGCAGTGCCGGATGTCGGCAGTCCTCTATCTCCGGCGTGCCCGCCGAGGCGCCCGTCGGACGAGGGAATTCAAGCGCAACGGAGCGGGTGTGGCGAATCCGGGAGCGGCGCAGGGTGGCGCACATTCCGTCACTTGAACGTACGTCCACGAGGTATTTCCGTGAAGCACGCGCAGCCCGTTCCGTTTCGACGTCTCGCGCTGTCCGATCTCGCCGCGCAATCGGCCGAGCAGATCGGCCTCGCGGTGACGCCGCCGATCGCCACGCGCGCGGACGCATGATGGCGATGGCGGAGGGGCTGCGCACGCCGGCGCTGCTGGTCTTGTTGATCCTGCTGGCGACGCAGCGCTTGACGCTGCGGCCCTGATCGGCGCCCTGGGCGCGTGCGGCACGGTCGCACACAACGTGGCGGCGCCGGCCGTGGTGCCGCGCGGCGCCGCGTATTCGGCGGGTCGCTTCGTGTCGGGAGCAGGGGGCCCCCGTTTCGGCGCTTTGCGTCGACGTGCCGCGTCGACGCGCGCTCAGGCCTCCGGCGCCATGGCGACCGGCCAGTCGTCCGCCCGCAGCAGCGCATCGGTGCCGCCATCGAGCCAAATC
>NZ_JAAGNW010000091.1:20193-24686 GCF_010645215.1 Burkholderia multivorans
GACATGCCGCGCGATGGCGGCCTTGGCGGCGGGATAGGCCAATACCGGGCCGAACTGGTTGGCCAGGGTGCCGGCCAGCGCTTCGTCCCCGGAGAGACAGGCATCGGCCAGCGACTCGGGCCAGCCGGGCTGGGCCGTGCTGGCGTTGGAACTGATCGCGACCACCGCGGCATCTCCCGTGGCTGCCAGCGCGGGCCTCAACCCGGACAGTAGCGCGGTGGTTCCGAAATAGTTGATCGCCGCGACTTCAGCGCCGCTGCGGTGAGGGAAGCCGCCGACCCCTGCACACGTCACCAATCCGTCCAGGCGTCCGCCTGAAATCGCGCTGACGCGTTCGATGGCGAATTGTCGGCCGCGCTCCGTACCCAGGTCGCAGACGACCTCGGCGTGGTGACGGTCGATACTGATCACGCGATGTCCTTGTCCGGACAGGAGCGCCGCTGTGGCGGCGCCGATACCTGAAGCGGCGCCGGTGATGGCAATGATGCTCATGGGTTCACTCCTCCTGTTTGCGCAGATGCGCACTCACGGTTGGTCGCTCGTGACGGGAAGCAGCAACGCGCAGGCTTGCCCGACATCGAGCACACGCAGCGCCCGGCCGGCGCCGATCCACAGCACGCAGCAGATACTCAGGTCGACGATTTCGGCGTCGTCGAAATTAGCGCGCAGACGCCGCCAGAAATCATCGTCCGCGGTCATGCCGAGGTGATCCTGCGCAAAACGTTCGGCGAACTCGATGGCCAGTCGCTCGCGCTCGCTGTAGCCGGGCCAGTTGCGCCAGTCGAGCACATGCGCATACAGCGCTTCGTCCACGTCGTCGGCTTGCTCCGGCGCGGCGCGGGTATGGCGGCACAACTGGCACTGGTTGGCCTCCGCGACCCGCATGCGCGCCGCTTCGCGCACCCGTACGGGTAGCCGGCTCTTGCCATAGACCGCCTCGTTCAGGGCCATGAGTCCGCCGGCCAGATCGGGTTGCAGCGTCAGCCAGCCATACGGATCGTCGGCGACATCGAGGCGCGGCATATCAGCCTCCTGTCGGGGGGGACCCGGGTTGCGGCGTTGTCGTGCAGATTGCCTGATCGAATGTCGGCGAACCTCATGCAAACGGACGGCCTCGGCTCGTTTGGGCCAGGCTTCGGCGGCCGGCGCTGATCGACCTGTGTCGAATCGTGCGGCAGGCTGGTCGGGGGCGGGGCGTGATCGGCGGGCGCAGGCTTTCGCGCTGGAACATGCGTTCGAAGCGCGGGTACAGGGCTGGCCCGGTTGGGGCGCGAGACGTGCCGGAAGCGATTCGCGCACGCGGCAGGCCGGAGGCTGCCTGCCCGCCCGCCAAGTCAGCCAGCCGTCGATCCATCGCCCCTTACTTTCGGGCGGATATCGCGTGCATCCGGCCGATCGGCTTGTCGTGGTCGATCTTGAAACCGATGCGCTCCAACGCCGCCACCTGGTCCGAAGGCGCAAGACGCAGCTTGCGGTAGCTGCTCTTGTAAAGCGTCCATCCGCCTGCTTCACGAACGTGTATCAGATCGTTCACCACGACGTGCTCCGGCTCGTATTCCAGCACGCAGGTCATGATGCGCCGGTCGTCCGCCCGCACGGGCAGAACACGATCGAGCCCGGCCAGCGCCTGCGAAAGATCGCGGAACGTCAGCACGAGATGCCCGCCGGGCGCCAGGGCTTCGTAGGCGTCGCGATAGAGTTGCAGCACGTCCGCATGGCTGTCCAGGTGCGTCAGCGTGTCGCCCATGCAGACGATGGCGCGGACCGAACCACGCTCGACCATCGTCGCAAAGGTGCGCAGATCGGCGAGGACGGTCCTGATCCGCTCGTCCGTCCGGGCCGCGTCCAGTTCGGCCAGGAGATCGCGGCTGCTGTCGATGGCGATCACCGGCTCGTAGCCGAGGCGGGCGAGCGCGAGGGACTGATAGCCGGGCCCGGATCCGAGATCGACGGCGATTTCCCTGCTTACCTCGTCGATGCCCAGATCGGTCAGGAGGCTCGTCTGCTCGATCGCCTTCTGGGCAGGCTCCGCACCGTTCATCCACGAATAATGCGCGGCGAGAAGTTCGTCGTAATGGCGCTGGGCCTGGTTCATGGCGGGGTTGGTTTTCGTGTGGAAGGAATGCGCACTGTAATACCAATCGGGCCGTCATGAAGTCCGGATCATGCCGTGCACGGTGCGCCCACAACGCGAAGCAACATCGGGATCCGGCATCAGGGCGGCGGTATCGCGCGCCGCGCCGAATTCTCACCACCGCTCGGCGTCGTGTCCGCATCGACCGACACCGCCGGACGACACGGGAACTCGACGATGACGGCGAGCCCCCGGCCGTCCAATCCCGCCTCGAACCGCAGGCGTCCATTGAAGTAACGCGCAATGCGTTCCGCGATCGACAAGCCGAGCCCGCTGCCCGACGCCTGTCCGGTCGCGCCGCGATAGAAGCGGTCCGTGAGTCGGGCGCGATCGGTCTCGGCCACCCCCGGACCATCATCGAGCACGGCAAGACCTAGCCGGGCCCCGGCTTCGGTCAGCCGCACCTCGACGCGCCCCTGCGGCGTGCCGTACTTGATCGCGTTGTCGATCAGGTTGTCGACCAGGATGCCGATGAGCACCGGGTCCGCCTGTATCGCTCGCGCCGAACCCCGCATGACGGCGAGGGTGATGGACTTCTCGCGCGCGGCCGCGGCGTGGCGGGCGACGGCTTCCTCGACGAGCGCCGCCATGGTCACGGTGCTTGCCGGCACTCGTTCGTATTCGTCGAGCCGGGCCAGCAAAAGCAGTTGCTCAGCGAGGCGGGCGCTGCGATCCACGCCTTGCACGACGCGCTGCATGGCGAGTCGCTGGAGCGCGGGATCGGCGTTGGACAGGGCGACCTGCGCCTGCACCTTGATCGCCGCGAGCGGCGTCTTCAATTCATGGGCCGCATCGGACGTGAAAGCGCGCTCCCGGACCCTCGATTGACGAAGCCGGGCGAGCAGGCGGTCGATCGCGTCGACCAGCGTTCGGACCTCGTTCGGCACGCCCGCGATGCCGAGCGGCGCAAGCGAATCGGCGTCGCGGGCGTGGATCGTATCCGAGAGGGCCTTGAGCGGAACGAGGCTGCGGCCGATCGCGACCCACAGCAGCCCGGCAAGCACGGGCAGGGCGGCGAGCAGCGGCAGGACGATCTGCCGCACCGTGCCGGTCGCCATGTCGCTGCGGGTATTGGCCGTTTCCATGACGCGTACGGTCCGCCCCGTCGGGGCGTCGTAGAGCGCGAAAACCCGCCAGTCGGTGCCGTCGATGGCGACGTTGCGCGGCTGCGCGCGCGCCTGCGGCCAGGTGTCGAGCGCCGCGGCGCCCCGCGGCAGGCTCGACGCGAGCAGGGCGCCCGTTGCGTCGGAGACGTCGTAAAGGACGTCGCGCGGCTGACGGTCGCCGTCCGTGTCGGCCCGTCGCGGGGCGCCGGGACGCGCGAGTTCGATGCGCGCGTCGATCGGAGCGCGTGCGAATTGAACGAGATCCGCGCGGTCGAGCCGGGCGATCAGCGCGGCATATTCGACCAGGCGGGCGTCCTGCCATTCCTGGACCTCTCGCGACGCGTGCCGGAAGCTGCTGTATACGGTCGCGCTCCAGACGACGGCGACGCAGGACAGGACCATCAACGAGAGCCGATGGCGTATCGAACGCGACATCATGGCTTGTCCATCACGTATCCGACGCCGCGCACGGTCCGGATCAGGTCGCTGCCGAGCTTCTTGCGCAGATTCGAGACGTGCACCTCGATGGCATTGCTTTCGACGCCGTCCTGCCATCCGTAAAGATGGGCTTCGAGCCGCTCGCGCGTTTGCGGCACGCCTTGGTGGGTGACGAGCTGGGTCAGGATGGACCACTCCCGGATCGTCAGCGGCACGCGCTCGGCGTGGCGCATGACCGTGCGGGTGACGAGATCGACCGACAGGTCGCGCCACACGATCGTCTCCTGGCTGCGCCCCTGCGAGCGGCGCACGAGCGCGCGGCAGCGGGCGAGCACTTCGGACAGTTCGAACGGTTTGGCCAGATAGTCGTCGGCGCCGGCGTCGAGCCCGCGCACGCGATCGGCGACCGTGCCCCGCGCGGTGAGGACCAGCACGGGGATGTCGTCGCCCGCCGAGCGCAGCGCGCGCAGGATTTCCGCGCCGGAGGTGCCGGGCAGGCCGAGATCCAGGACGAGCAGGGCATAGCGGTTGGCCGCGAGCGCCTGCGCGGCGTCGTTGCCATTGCGGACCCAGTGGACGTGGTAGCCGGCCTGACCCAGGCTGATTTCCAGCCCGCTGCCGATCAGGTCGTCGTCCTCGACGAGAAGAATTTTCATGAGCGATGAGCGCTGCGGTGCACGGGTTCGCCGCCGCATGGCCCGCACCCAGGCCCTGCGACGTTACGCGTTGCCATTGTAAGCGTGCCGCCGATCCCGCTCTCGTGAGAAAGCTTAAGGTTTTCTTCAGCTATTCCCGGTAGCATCGAGCGACCGGTC
>NZ_JAAGNW010000092.1:0-8334 GCF_010645215.1 Burkholderia multivorans
AATGGCTCGACGTCTATCGCACCCAGCGGCTCGTGTCCGACACGCCCGCTGCGCCGCTGCTGAAGAACGCCTCCTGCGTCGCCGAGATCGCCGACCGCCCGCTCGAACTCGAGGATGCGATCATGCAAGCCGTCTGCGCGAACCCGCAGGCTCGCCTCGCCTGGGCAAACGCACGCGCGCAGGCTGCCGCCGTCGGCGTCAGCGAGGCCGCGTTCCTGCCGACGCTCAACGCGACCGGCGGCTACGAGCGCGACACGCTGTCGACCACCTATGACGTCGTCGGCAACTCGATCCGCAATTCGCAGAACTCGTCGAGCAAGTACGGCATGCTGAACCTGAGCTGGGTGCTGTTCGATTTCGGCAAGCGCAGCGCGGGGCTGCGCCAGGCGCGCCAGTTGCTCGAGGCCGCCAACGCGACGCAGGACGACGCCCTGCAGACCGTATTCTTCAATGCGGCGCAGGCCTACGACGCGGTGCGCGATGCGCAGGCCGCGCTCGACGCCGCGCGCCAGACCGAACAGATCGCCGGCGAAAGTCTCGCGGAAGCGCGCGCAAAGCACGATGCCGGCGCAGGCACGTTGAGCGATCAGCTGCAGGCGCAGACCGCCTATCGCCGCGCGCTGCTCGATCGCGTGAGCGCCGAGGGCGACGCGCACAGCGCAGACGGCGCGCTCGCCGTCGCGATGGGCCTCGACGCGAACACCCCGCTGCGGATCGCGGCGTCCGAGCCGATAGCGGGCGGTAGCGAGTTCTCCGGGAGTGTCGATCAGTTGATCGACGAAGCCCAGGCGCGGCAGCCCAGGCTGAGGGCCGCCCGCGCGAAACTCGAAGCGGCCCGCGCGAATGTCGATGCGGTGAGGGCGCAAGCCCGGCCGACAATCTCGCTGGTGGGCGGCCTGACTCAGAACAATCCGTCTTATCAGCAGCAACCGCAGTCGTTTCCAATCACTGCTAGCCGTGGCAGTACGATAGGCCTCCAGGTGACGATCCCGTTGTTCGAGGGTTTCGCATCCGGCTATCGCACCGTGCAAGCGCAGGCGCAAGTCGATGCGCGGGAAGCCGATCTGCACAACACCGCGCTGCAGGTGTCGCTTGATGTGTGGAAAAGCTACCAGAGCCTACGGACCGATACCGCGAACCTGGACAACTCGAAGGATCTGCTCACCGATGCGCAGCGCTCGCTCGATATCGCGCGTGGGCGGTACAAGGCGGGCGTGGGGACCTTCACCGAGTTGCTGAATGCGCAGACGGCGCTGACCGACGCGCAGAAGCAGCGCGTGTTGTCGGTATCGAAGTGGCGCATTGCCCGGCTCAAGCTTGCGGCGAGCATCGGCAGCTTGGGGTTGTGGAGGGACAATGAATAGAGCGAATGATGCGCCCTATCGCCCCCTGATTGTCCGCCCGCTCCCGTGCTGAGGCGAAAGGCGGGGCTCAGGATGCCGGATGAACCCGATATGTTTCGCGGTTTTGCCCGACCAGCTACCGCGGCGGACGCCCGCGACCGCACCAGGTCTTGCCGGTTTCCGGATTGCGATACTTGATCGAAGCCGAACCGCGCCGGCTTCGCGTGGCGCGACGGCCGAAGATATGGTCCGGCGTAATGTCGTACCGTTCGATCAGCCGGCGAATTTCAGCCGCGGCCTGAACGGCTTCCCGCTGTGTCGCGATTTCGGCCCTGGCTGTCAGCAGTCTCAGACAGCTCTTTCAAAATCCGAGAGGTTGTCACGGTTCTCTCCTATGCGTGTTGAAGCAATGGATTGCGTCGAAGTGCCCGGCAGCCGGTACGGACGCTGATCTGGAAATCGATCGGCGATTTCGACGCAGATTCATTTGGTATCCGACGGAGAAGGTTGCAGTCGGCCGTTCGCGCTGATCCTCGACGAGCCGCGCTCAAGGGAGGCGACGGATAATCGGCGGATCCGTTCAGTTCGAAGCGTGTGGCCGATTGTCCTGTACGGTCGGCAGTTCTGCCGCTGCGTGCTCCCCATGCGTCCGCAAGCGCCCATACATCGCGCTGATCCACAGCACGGCGCCCGCGGCGAATTCGCCGCTTGGATAATTCAGTTCGCTCTCCGCGATCCATGGATAGGCGAGCGCCACGCCCACCAAAGCGGCGCCGGTCGCATAGTGGCGCGGGGCGGAAAACACCCATGCGAGCGGGATGAAGTGCAGACCCACGATCAGCAGGATTGCCGGTACGACCCAATGTGCATGCCCCGTCGCATTCAACGCGACGACCGCGATCGCGATCGTGAGCCACTGGACCATGTTGATGCGTCGAAAAGCACGTTGCCGAGCGGCGGTCTCCGATGTTGCCAGGCGGGATTCGGCACCCTTGGCGCAGGTTCGAGCTTCGATCCAGGCCCACAGAAATAAGCTGCCGCCCGCGAACAGAATCAAGGCGAGCGTGGCCCAGTCGGCGCCATGCCGCTGCAGGCACCAGTCGATCATCCACCACGTGCCGAAGGCGGCGAAGAACATCTGTCCAACGGCGCGACCGGCATTCTGTTCACGTATCACGGGTGTCATGGGATTCGCTCCAATCAAGAACGTCCGGCGAGAAACGGATGGCATCGACGTTCGTGGCCCGGCGTTTCATCCCGCGCCGTCGAGAATGCCCCGCAGGTGCCCGACATAGTGTTCGAACGCGCGGCGTCCCGTCGTCGTCATGGCGATCGACGTGCGTGGCTTCTTGCCGACGAAGTCCTTCGTGATCCGAACGTAATCGCATTTCTCCAGCGTGGCCAGATGTGCGCCGAGATTGCCTTCCGTCGCTCCGACGAGGGCGCGCAGCCTGACGAATTCGATCGATTCGCGACCGGGCAGAGCCTTGAGCGCGGCCATGATCTTGAGCCTCACGGGCTGGTGGATGATTTCGTCGAGCGGCTCCATTCACGTTCTCCGCAGCCACAACCCGGCCAGCATGAGCGCGCCGCCGCCGACGAAGGCCATCCACAGATAGAAGTGCTCGGTCAGGACGAAATAACCGGACAGATCCAGTGCGGCCAGCACGATGCCGGCCACCGCGAAGCGCGCGCCGAACCAGATGCCGCCGAGCACGTAGGCCAGTGCGACGATCAGGACGATGAGCGCCGACGATTGCTTGCCGCCGGCGGGCTGAAAGATGACCAGCACGAGCAGGTAGAACGCGAAGATGCCGGCGCAGGAAGCCAGCCAGCGCCAGCCCGTGCGCGTTGTCGGGTCGCCGCTGCGTTGCCGCCCGAAGTGGAGGCACCCGAGCACCCCGGCGATGTTCAGGACGATCCAGAAGGCATTGGCGTTCGCCGGAAACAGGTCGGTCAGGCCAAAGCCCACGAGCCAGATCGCACCCCACAGCAGCAGCATCGGCGCCGTTCGCTGGTACCGGTAAAGCTGGCCGCTGCGGTGACTGACAGCCTCGATTTCATGCAAAGCCCGGGCGGCTTCCTCGGCGGAGAGCGACATGACGAATCCTGAGTGGTGAATTTCAGAGTACTCTATTCCACAGAGTTTGAATGAGCAAGAGGAAAGTCCGGATAGGTGGCTCGGCTTTCGACGCGAGGGGCGAGGGCCGGACAATCACCGCGTCGTGGCATGCGGGGTGAGGGCTGCGCGGCAGGTGAATACGCGGTCCCGTTCATCGGGGTATCTGCGGGCAAGGTGTCCGCCTGGCGATGTGCCCGGCACGCACAGCTCGCTGTCGATTCGCGCTCTAGCTTCCGGGTATCCGGCCGCGCACACTGTGTGTTTCCGATCCGCCCTCGATCAGCAAGGTGCCCGCATGAATATCACGTCTTCACTCGCCGCGATTCTCGCCGCACTCTTGATCGGCGCCATCAGTCCCGGCCCGAGCTTCGTCGTGGTCGCGCGCAACGCCGTCGCCCTGTCGCGCAGGAACGGGTTGGCCACGGCGGCCGGCATGGGCGTCGGCTCGGTGTGCTTCAGCGGCATCGCCCTGGCGGGGCTTTACTCCCTGTTGAGCCGCGTGGAATGGTTGTACGTGGGGCTCAAGGTGGCGGGCGGCGCTTACCTGCTTTATCTGGCGCTGAAGATCTGGCGTGGGGCAGCCGCGCCGTTGTCGATCGATCCTGCGTCGTCGTCTTCGTCGCCGAGTCTGAAAAGTTCGTTCTGGACAGGGCTGAGCACGCAGTTGACCAACCCGAAGACCGCTCTCGTATACGGCAGCATTTTCGCGGCGCTGTTGCCCCAGACGCCGCCTCTCTGGTGCTACATCGCGTTGCCGCCGCTCGTGTTCGCCGTTGAATGCGGCTGGTATGCCACCGTCGCGCTGTGTTTTTCGAACCGTGCGCTGGGACAAGGGTATCTGAACGCGAAGCAATGGATCGACCGCGCGGCGTCGGCCGCCATTGCGGCGCTCGGGTTGCGCCTGATGCTGACTGCGGGGCGGGGATAGCTGCCGTATCGGCCCATGCGGCGTGGGCGCGGTGCGCAATGCCGCGCGGCGCGGTCGTCCCGAGGCAGCGGCCCGCGCACCTGCGGCTCTGCCCTCATGCCTGAGGGTCCGGCGCGGCGCGCTTCACCTTGGCCTGTCGCTGAGGTCTTTCGTTGAGGATCTGGTGGCGGCGATGATCGGTCATTTTCTTCCAGCCGCGAATTTCATCGCGCGTGCGAAAACAGCCGGTGCAAAGTCCGGATTTGCCGTCGAATGCGCATACGTCGATGCAAGGCGATTTGAGTGCCATGGTTCAGCCGGCGGCGCGCGCCGGATTCACTTCGACCGTCAGGTGCGACAGCGTTTTGAAACGCTTGAGCGCAGCATGGTAGTAATTGGGCGTTCGCTGTGACGCCTCCGTGGCCACCGAGATCGCGGCGCTCATGTGGCCCGGGCCCACGCGCCATACATGGAGGTCGAGCACGGTATCGCCGTTGTCTTCGATCACGTGGCGGACGCTCTCGGCCATGCGCCGGTCCGGATTCATGTCGAGCAGGATGCGGCCCGTATCGCGCATCAGGCTCCACGACCAGTTCGCGATCACGAGGGCGCCGATCACGCCCGCGAGCGGGTCCATCCACAGCCAGCCGAACGCGCGCGCCAGCAGAAGGCCGACGATCGCGAGCACGGATACCGCGGCGTCCGCGATGACGTGAAGGTACGCCGAGCGGATGTTGTGGTCGCGGTTTGTCGCGGCGTGAGCGCCGTCGTGATCGTGCGCGTGCTCTTCGAACGCGATGCGGTGCTCGTCGCCCGCGAGGCGAACGACCGCCTCGAATGCGTGCGGCTCGGGAATCTCCTCCTTCGACTCCAGATAACCCGCGCGTTCGGCGAATGCGAAGACCTGGCGCGTACCGTCGGGGCGAATCGTCGTGACGGAGGCCGCGTTGGCGCTCAGTCCGGCAGGCTGCGCCTGCGGCGTGATGCGGAACACGGGCGGCACGCCGTCCTCGAAGATCGTCACGGCGAATGCGCCTGCGCGGCCGGCGGCGCGATGCGCCGCCTCGTCGCGAGCGTGGTCGTGGCCGTGAGCGTGGTGATGACCATGGCCATGACCGTGATGATCGCCGCTCAGCAGCCAGACGCTCGCGAGATTGACCAGGAGGCCCAGCACGGCGACGAGAATCGCCTGGGCAAAGTGGATGGGCACGGGCGCGAGAAAGCGCGAGACGGCTTCGTATCCGATCAGCAGCGCGATCATGGCGAGCACGATGGCGCTGCTGAAGCCCGCGAGATCCCCGAGCTTGCCCGTACCGAATACGAAGCGCGTGTCGGCCGCATGCCTGCGCGCGTAGGTGTACGCGAGTGCTGCGATCAGCATCGCGCCGGCGTGCGTCGACATGTGCAGGCCGTCGGCGACGAGCGCGAGCGAGCCGAACAGGCTGCCGCCGACGATCTCGGCCACCATCATCGCGCTGCACAGTGCAATCACCATCCAGGTCCGGCGCTCGTTGTCCTCGTGGGCCGCGCCCAGGAAGATATGGTCGTGACCTGCCCCGAAAGCGGAATCCTCGAACTGGCTCATGACTCCCTCTTACTTGAAGTAGCTGTGGACGACTTCGATCAGCTGCTCGGTGCCGCTGCCGTGCTCGTCGTCCGGCTCGGCGTCGACGAGATGCGTCCGGATGTGATCTTCGAGAACCACGGCCAGCAAGCCGTTCATCGCGCCGCGGCTGCTGGTGATGAGCTGGAGCACATCCATGCAGCCGCGCTCTTCTTCGAGCGCGCGCTCGATCGCCTCGACCTGCCCTTTGATGCGGCGAACCCGGTTGAGCAGCTTCTGTTTCTCGCGAATGGTATGGCTCACGGCCTGCCTCCTGAATGCGGTAGGGGGCAATCTTACTTCGGATAGGGTAGGGGGGTATACGTTTATCAGTAGATTCCTGCTCGATCCGTCGCGAATGCGGTTCCGGGGGCGGGCGGTATCGCCGGGCCGCGGCTGGACACATCTGTCGATCCAACGCCTGAAGGCTGTCCCGGTCGAGAGTTGGTAATTCCTAAATAACGATAGTTATTCGTGATTTATTCAGATAACACACAAAATTATGGATTTATGTGTTTTGACCTAAGCGGGCGCTAACTCTATAATTTTGGGTGTTAAAGCGAATTTTCCTGCGAAAGAAACGTTATGTTGGATTTAAGCCTCAGCAAGCCGAGCGAGATCGTCAAGCGGCTCTGCGAGCGCCTGCGGACGGAGCGGCTTGCCTTGCAGATGACACAGGCCGAAGTGGCTGCGCGCGCCGGCATCGGGACCAATACGGTGTCCAATCTGGAAACCGGACGCAACGTCGGTTTCGAGAACCTGGTTCGCGTGGCCATGGTTCTCGGGCGCAGCAAGGAACTCGAAGGACTGTTCTTGCCCAAGCTGGATAGCCTGGAAGACATCATGCGCTACGAAAACACCGCCAAGCGCCAACGTACCAAGAGGAAATCCAGCCGTGCCTGAGCAGGTCGCCGTCTACTACGAAGGCTGGGGTGAACGTTGGCTGTGGGGGACGCTGGCCTCCACGACCGCCGTCACCGGTCGTCCCTTGATCGTGTTCGAGTACAGCGACGAGGCGAAGAACAGGGGGCTGGAACTGTCGTCCTACGCGCTTCCCTTGGCGGGCCCGAAACTGCGCAGAGACTTCCCGCCGCATCAGTTGAACCTGCCCGGGCCGGTCTACGACGCCCTGCCTGACGGATGGGGCATGCTGCTGATGGATCGCCTGTTCAGGCGCCGCCGCCTCAATCCCGCGCGCATCGGCCCTCTGGAACGGTTGACCTACATTGGCGACAATGCCATGGGGGCCATGTCATTCGAACCCGTGGCGCCCGAGGCGGGGGAGCCGGAAGTGCATATCCCCCTGGATCAGCTCGCAGCGGAGGTGCAGGACGTGCTCGATGGCGAGGGTGGCGCGTTCCTTCAGCAATTGTTGCGGGTAGGCGGTTCTCCGCAAGGCGCCAGGCCCAAGGCCCTGATCTATCGCGATCCTCGAACCGGAACCTTCACGACTGCCGCCGCGCCGGACTTCGAAGCCTGGCTGGTCAAGTTTCCGGCTCGGCAAGAACATCCCGAAGTGTGTGCGATCGAAATGGTCTATGCCGAATGCTTGCGCATGTGCGGCATCCGGACCCCGGACAGTCGGTATTTCAGCTTGCCCAACGGGTTGGCGGCCTTCGCCACGAAACGCTTCGATCGGCAAGACGGCATGCGCGTACCCATGCAGAGCCTCGCAGCCTTTACCGGAGCCGACTACGAGACGGCGGGGAGCCTGGACTACGTCAATTTTTTGCGTGCGACCCAGATATGCACCAATGACGTGCGGGAGAAGGCGTTCGCGTTCGAGCGCGCGGTATTCAATGTCGCCTTCAACAATCGCGACGACCACCCCAAGAATTTCGCGTACGTCATGCTGCCGTCCGGCGAATGGAAACTGGCGCCGGCCTACGACGTGACGTTCTGCGAGGGACCGGGCGGGTACCACCAGATGGACGTGATGGGAGAGGCCCTGGAGATCGATCGGAAGGCGCTGCTCGGCCTGGCGGAAGAAGCGGAGGTGCCTGCCGGTCACGCGGCCGGCATCATCGACCGATGTTGCGACGTGGCCGGCCAGTTTGCCGACCTCGCCGAGAAGCTGTTTCCGGGTGCGATTACCCGAGATACCTTGCAGACCATTCAAGCTCGAATCGACGAGAACATCGGCCTGCTCCGCTAAAGCGGTGCTGCCCTTCGAGAAGGCCGTGGGCGCCGCGATAAACAAAAAAAAGCCCGGCAGAGCCGGGCTTCAAATCGGCCGCGCACCGCCTTGCGGCGGCACACGGCACCTGCAAAAGCAGGGCGCTTACGCTGCGAGCAGCGAGCGCAGCACGAACGGCAGGATCCCGCCGTGCTTGTAGTAGTCGACTTCGATCGGCGTATC
>NZ_JAAGNW010000092.1:8344-23796 GCF_010645215.1 Burkholderia multivorans
CCAGATCCTCGATGTCGTAGGTCTCGTCGCCAGTGATGCCGAGCGACTGGATGCTGTCCGCGCCCTTGAACTGCAGCGGCAGCACGCCCATGCCGACCAGGTTCGAACGGTGGATCCGCTCGAAGCTGCGTGCGATCACGGCCTTCACGCCGAGCAGCTGCGTGCCCTTCGCGGCCCAGTCGCGCGACGAGCCCGTGCCGTACTCTTCGCCCGCGAACACGACGGTCGGGGTGTCGGCGCCGACGTACTTCATCGCGGCGTCGTAGATCGACAGCTGTTCGCCGCTCGGCTGGTGGATCGTCAGGCCGCCCTCGACGCGCGAGCCGTCGGCCTTCGCCGGGATCATCAGGTTCTTGATCCGCACGTTCGCGAAGGTGCCGCGCATCATCACGTCATGGTTGCCGCGACGCGAGCCGTAGCTGTTGAAATCGGCCTTCTGCACGCCGTTTTCCTTCAGCCACTTGCCGGCCGGCGAATCTTCCTTGATCGAGCCTGCCGGGCTGATGTGGTCGGTCGTCACCGAGTCGCCGAAGATGCCGAGCGCGCGCGCGCCCTGGACGGCGGCGATCGAGGCGGCCGGCTCCATCGAGAAGTCGTTGCCGAAGAACGGCGGCTCCGCGATGTAGGTCGACTTCGGCCAGTCGTAGACTTCGCCCGTCTCGCCTTCGATCTTGCTCCAGAGGTCGCCCTTCTTGGTCAGCTTCGCGTAATTCTCCTCGAACTTCTTCGGGTCGAGCGCGAACTTGAGCAGCGCATGGACTTCCTCGCTCGTCGGCCAGATGTCGCCGAGGTAGATGTCCTTGCCGCCCTTGCCCTGGCCGACCGGCTCGGTCATCAGGTCGCGCGTGATGTTGCCCGCGATCGCGTATGCCACGACGAGCGGCGGCGAAGCGAGGAAGTTCGCGCGGATGTTCGGGTGGATCCGCGCTTCGAAGTTACGGTTGCCCGACAGCACGGCCGCCGCGACGATGTCGTTCTTGACGATCGCTTCGTTCAGTTCCGGCGTCAGGTCGCCCGCGTTGCCGATACAGGTCGTGCAGCCGTAGGCCGCGACTTCGAAGCCGAGCTTCGCGAGGTAGGGCAGCAGGCCCGTCTTCGTCAGGTATTCGGTGACGATCCGCGATCCCGGTGCGAGCGAGGTCTTGATCTTCGGGTCGACCGTGAGGCCGGCCTCGACCGCCTTCTTCGCGAGCAGGCCGGCCGCGAGCAGCACGCTCGGGTTCGACGTGTTCGTGCACGAGGTGATCGCCGCGATCAGCACGTCGCCGTTCTTCACCTTCACGTCGTTCGAGGTCTCGTACTGCGCGCCGAGATCCTCGGCCTTCTTCGCGAAACCGTTGTCGGCGACGGGCTTCGAGAACAGGTCGGTGAAGGTCGACTTCACGTGGCCGATCTCGATGCGGTCCTGCGGACGCTTCGGGCCCGCGAGCGACGGCGCGACCGTGGCGAGGTCGAGCGTGAGGGTCTTCGTGTAGTCGATCTCGCCGGCCTTCGGAATGCCGTACAGATCCTGCGCCTTGAAGTACTTCTGGAACGCGTCGATTTCCGCCTTGGTGCGGCCCGTGCCCTTGAAGTAGTCGATGGTCTTGTCGTCGACCGGGAAGAAGCCCATCGTCGCGCCGTATTCCGGCGCCATGTTCGCGATCGTCGCGCGGTCCGGCAGCGCGAGCGTCTTGGTGCCTTCGCCGAAGAATTCGACGAACTTGCCGACGACCTTCTCCTTGCGCAGCATTTCGGTGATCGTGAGCACCAGGTCGGTGGCCGTCACGCCTTCGCGCAGCTTGCCCTTCAGCTCCACGCCGACCACGTCCGGCGTCAGGAAGTACACCGGCTGGCCGAGCATGCCGGCTTCCGCCTCGATGCCGCCCACGCCCCAGCCGACCACGCCGATGCCGTTGATCATCGTGGTGTGGCTGTCGGTGCCGACGAGCGTGTCCGGGTAGTACACGGAGTCGCTGCCGTCAGACTTCTTGTGCACGCCGCGCGCGAGGTATTCGAGGTTCACCTGGTGGACGATGCCGACGCCCGGCGGCACGACCTTGAACGTGTCGAAGGCCTGCATGCCCCACTTCATGAACTGGTAGCGCTCGTTGTTGCGCTGGAATTCCAGCTTCATGTTCAGGTCGAGCGCGTCCTTCTGGCGGAAGTAGTCGATCTGCACCGAGTGATCGACGACGAGATCGACCGGGACCAGCGGCTCGATCTTCTTCGGGTTCTTGCCCGCGCGCTCGGCCACGCCGCGCATCGCGGCGATGTCGGCCAACAGCGGCACGCCGGTGAAATCCTGCAGCACGACGCGCGACACGACGAACGGGATTTCGTCGACGCGCTTGCCGTTCGGCTTCCAGTTCGCGAGCTGCTCGATATGCTCTTCCGTGATCTTCTTGCCGTCGTAGTTGCGCAGCACCGATTCGAGGACGATCCGGATCGAGACCGGCAGCCGTTCGATCTTGGTCTTCAGTTCCTTGCCGAGCTTCGGCAGCGAGTAGAACTTGCCTTTACCGGAACCGGTGTCGAATTCCTTGAGGGTTTTGTGGAGGTTGTGGGCCATGGTATTTTCCTGGGTTTAAGGCGAGGAAAGAAACTCTGTACTGTTGACGGCTAGATCACGTACAGATCGACGTATTCATTGACCGGCATCGCTTCGAGCTTTGCCTGATCCAGCGACACGTCGAGAATCGCTTGTTGCTGCTTGGGTGGGAAACGGCGCGCGAGGTTGGCGCGGAACTTCCCGACCAGCAGCGGGATGCCTTCCGCACGTCGCCGGCGGTGGCCGAGCGGGTACTCGACCGTCACCTCCGCCAGCGTCGTTCCGTCGTCGAACTCGATCGTCAGCGCGTTCGCGATCGAGCGCTTGTCCGGATCGTGGTAATCCTTCGTGAACTGCGGGTCTTCCACGCACGCGATCTTCGCGAGCAGCGCGTCGATGCGCGGGTCGCGCGCGACCTCGTCCTCGTAGTCGGCGGCCGTCAGGCGGCCGACCAGCAGCGGCACCGCGATCATGTACTGGATGCAGTGGTCGCGGTCGGCGGGATTCGCGAGCGGCCCCGTCTTGTCGATGATGCGCAGCGCGGCCTCGTGCGTGCGCACGGTGATGCGCCGGATCGTCTCGGCCGGCCGGCCGAGCGCGGCGAGCTGCGCGTGCAGCGCGAGCGCGGCTTCGGCCGCGGTCTGCGCGTGGAATTCGGCCGGGAACGCGATCTTGAACAGCACGTTCTCCATCACGTAGCTGCCGTACGGACGCTGGAAGCGGAACGGCTTGCCGCCGAACAGCACGTCGTAGAAGCCCCAGGTCGGCGCGCTCAGCGCCGACGGATAGCCCATCTCGCCCGTACGCGCGATCAGCGCGAGGCGCACCGCGCGCGCGGTCGCGTCGCCCGCGGCCCACGACTTGCGCGAGCCGGTGTTCGGCGCGTGCCGGTAGGTGCGCAGCGCGTGGCCGTCGACGATCGCGAGCGACACCGCGTTCAGCAGCTCGTCGCGGGTCAGGCCCAGCAGCTGGCCGACCACGGCGGTGGAGGCGAGCTTGACGAGCAGCACGTGGTCGAGGCCGACGCGGTTGAATGAATTCTCGAGTGCGATGCAGCCCTGGATCTCGTGGGCCTTGATCATCGCGAGCAGCACCGCCTTCATCGCGAGCGGCCGGCGGCCGGCGGCGACGGCGCTGCGCGACAGCCAGTCGGCCGTGGCCAGGATCCCGCCGAGGTTGTCGGACGGATGACCCCATTCGGCGGCGAGCCAGGTGTCGTTGTAGTCCAGCCAGCGGATCATCGCGCCGAGGCTGAATGCCGCCTGCACCGGATCGAGCTGGTGCGAAGTGCCGGGCACGCGCGCGCCGTGCGGCACCACGGTGCCGGGCACGACCGGCCCGAGCAGTTTCGTGCAGGCGGGGTAGGACAGCGCCTCGAGCCCGCACCCGAGCGTATCGATCAGGCAATGGCGCGCGGTTTCGAGCGCGAGTGCACTGTCGATGCGGTAGTCCAGCACGTAGTCGACGAGGTCGACCAGCACCGGGTCGAAATCGGGACGCACGTTCGGAAGCGGGGCGGACATCGGGCGGGCCGGCGGCTTAGTTGCCCGGCTTCAGTTCGTTCGACTGGGTCGGCGCCGGCGTGCCCTGCGCCATCTCGGCGGTCTTGCACTCGTCGGCGAGGCGGCTGTCGTCCTTGTCGCTGAACAGCATGCCCTTGGTCGGGATCACGACCAGCTTGAGGCCGCTCGCCGGATCGTAGAACACGTCCGCGCCCGTCGTGGTCGTCTGGCGCGGCAGCTTGTAGTTCTTGTTGGCCCAGTGCACGGTCACGATCTGGTCGCGCTTCATGTCGCCGGCGAGGTCGTACGACAGACCTTCCTTGCACGACCACTTCACCGCACCTTCCGGCATCGGATCGACCTTGGCCGCGGCGGCGGCACGGGCCTTCTTGCTGCGCGGGATCAGCTGCTTCTTCGGCGCCGGACGCTTGGCGACGGCTTTCTTCGTCGCAGTCGTGGACGATGCCTGCGCGAATGCGCTCGGGGCCGTGACCAGCATCGTGGCGGACAAGGCGCCGATGGCGGTGGCGATCAGCAGTTTCTTCATGGAGTCAGAACCTTTCGTTTATCAGTTAACAAGGGCGGACGGAATGCGTGCCCGCCGGGTTGAACTGCACGCGCCCCGTAAGCGCGCAGCGGCCGCTATTTTCGCCTATTTGGCCGCACTTACAGCAAGTTTTCGACCGGTTATCGCATGCGCACAACGCCTGTCTCAACCGTGCCCGCCCGCCGCCGCGCCGAACCATGGCGCGGCCCCTGCGGGCAGCGGCCGGCCCGCCGCATGCGCGCGGCGCAGCACCGACCAGTAATAGCGGTAGCTCGCGCGGTCGTGCAGCGCGTCGCCGTGGCGCGTCGGGCCCCAGTCGGCCGCCTGCGCGGCCAGCAGGATCGCGGCGGCGAGGGAGACTTCGTCGTGGCGCGGCGCGAACGCGGCGACGATCTCGGGGATCTGCGCCGGATGGATGCTCCACATCCGCGTGAAGGCGAATTCGTCGCGCGCGCGGCGCGCGTCGTCGGCGACGACCCGCATCTCGCGCACCTCGGTGCTCACGTTGTGCGACGGCGTCTTGCCGTGCGCATGGCAGGCCGCGGCGATCTCGAGTTTCGCGCGGCGCACGAGCGGATGCTCGAACTGCCCGGGCGAGCGCCTCGCGCTGTCGGGGATCGCGCCGTGGTGGGCGGAGACGAAATCCATCAGCCCGAAGCTCAGCGTCGAGACGCCCGGCAGCGCGGCGATCTGGTCGACCTGCCGGAGCGCGCCGTGCGTCTCGATCAGCACGTCGACCGGGATCGGCTGCGCGATGCCCAGCTCGCGGCGGGTGCCTTCGATGAACGCGCACATCTCGGCGGCGTCGGCCGCGCCGCCGACCTTCGGCAGCGCCAGGTGGGCGGGCGTACGGGCGGCGCGCAGGATGGTGCGGACGTCGTCGCGCCAGTGGGGGTGGGTGAAGTCGTGGATGCGCGCGCCGACGCGGCCGAACCGGTTCGCGTCGCTGCCGAGCAGCGCGGCGACCCGCTCCGCATGGGCGGCTTCCTCGCCGACGGCGGCGCCGTCCTCGCAATCGAGGGTAATGTCGAAGACCGGCCCCAGTTCCGCCTGCAGCGCAAGCGACTTGAGCATCAATTTTTCACTGCCCGCGTAGTGATCGCAGCAGGGCAGGATCGTGGGGGGCGAAGCGCCGTCGTACAGCACTTCAGCGGGGGTGAGCGCGGACATCGTTGTGCTTCGGATCTAGACCAGCGTGAAAAAATCGGATTCGGGCGGGCTCTGGCGGGCGCAAGGCGCCGGCAAAGCCCGTCCGGATCGGATTCCGGACGGCGCGCCCGGGATCGCCCGGCCGCGCCGCGCGCCGGACGCCCGGAGGCGTCCGACCTTGCAAGCGGCTTACTTACTTCAGCAGGTGCGCAACGCCGTCGCGCTCCTCGAGCAGCTCGGCGAGCGTGCCGTCCATCTTCTCGCGCGAGAACGCGTCGATTTCGAGGCCTTCGACGCGCTTGTATTCGCCGTTTTCACAGACGACCGGCACGCCGTAGATGATGTCTTCGGGAATGCCGTACGAGCCGTCCGACGGGATGCCCATCGTGACCCACTTGCCGTTGGTGCCGAGCACCCAGTCGCGCACGTGGTCGATCGCCGCGTTGGCCGCCGAGGCCGCCGACGACAGGCCGCGCGCCTCGATGATCGCCGCGCCGCGCTTGCCGACGGTCGGGATGAACGTATCGCGGTTCCACACGTCGTCGTTGATCAGCTTCAGCAGCGATTCGCCTTCGGCGCTCGCGAAGCGGAAGTCGGGGTACATCGTCGGCGAGTGGTTGCCCCACACGGCGAGCTTCTCGATCGACGCGACCGGCTTGCCCGACTTGGCGGCGAGCTGCGACAGCGCGCGGTTGTGGTCGAGGCGCAGCATGGCCGTGAAGTTCTTCTTCGGCAGGTCCGGCGCCGACTTCATCGCGATGTATGCATTCGTGTTGGCCGGATTGCCGACCACCAGCACCTTCACGTCGCGGCTCGCGACTTCGTTCAGGGCCGCGCCCTGGACCGTGAAGATCTCGGCGTTGGCGGACAGCAGGTCCTTGCGTTCCATGCCCTTCGAGCGCGGGCGGGCGCCGACCAGCAGCGCCACGTCGGCGTCCTTGAAGGCAACCTTGGGATCGTCGGTGATCACGACGCCCGCGAGCAGCGGGAACGCGCAATCATCGAGCTCCATCACGACGCCTTTGACGGCGGCTTGGGCTTGCGGGAGGTCGAGCAGTTGCAGGATGACCGGCTGGTCCTTGCCGAGCAGGTCGCCGTTCGCGACGCTGAACAGCAGCGAATAAGCGATCTGACCTGCGGCGCCGGTGACGGCAACGCGCTTTGCGGGCTTAGCCATTGAAAATCTCCAGGACGATGAGCGTAGGACGCTAGGAAAAACGCCATTCTATGCGCGTTATGTGTAGCGTTGCTTTAAAGCAGGGCGGAGGAGTCGCGGATGCTGGCGCGATACGCCTGAAGACAGGGCGAGGCGCGAGGCCCGGGACGCGCTTGGCAGCCCGCGAACCCTTGCTCGCCCCGGAGTGTAGGAGTCGGGCCCGCCAAAGTCAAACGGTATCTTATGTCTTATATAAGACAGATGTTTTGCCGGGAATGAACTGGACGTAAAACCCGGGTTTATGTTGAAATGCGCGCCATGACATCGAACCAGGCGAACACGGCAAATCCGGGCGGCGCGGCCGCCCCGGGCGCGACGGCCGGTCAGGGCGGCGGCGAAGCCGCGCCCGCGCCGTCGCCTTCGCCGACTTTCAGCCCACTCTACCAGCAGATCAAGGCATTGATCACGCAGGGCCTCGAGACGGGCGAATGGAAGCCCGGCGAGATCATCCCGAGCGAGGTCGAGCTGGCGGCCCGCTACAAGGTCAGCCAGGGCACGGTGCGCAAGGCGATCGACGAACTGGCGGCGGACAACCTGCTGGTGCGCCGGCAGGGCAAGGGCACCTTCGTCGCGACCCACAGCGAGGAGCGTGCGCAGTTCCGCTTCCTGCGCCTGCTGGCCGACGACGGCGTCGAGCACCCGCACGTGAGCCGCCTGCTCGAGTGCCGCCGGATGCGCGCGCCCGCCGAGATCGCCCGTCAACTCGACCTGAAGCCTGCCGACCCGGTCGTGCAGGTGCGTCGCCTCCTCGAATTCGACTCCGAAGTCACCGTCCTCGATGAAATCTGGCTGCCGGGCGCGATGTTCCGCGGCTTGACGTTCGAGCGCCTGAGCGAGTACAAGGGCCCGCTCTATGCGATGTTCGAGAGCGAGTTCGGCACGCGCATGATCCGCGCCTCGGAGAAGATCCGCGCGGTGGCCGCGGAGCCGTGGGTCGCCGAGATCCTGAGGGTGCCTTCGGGATTTCCGCTGCTGTCGGTCGAGCGGGTGTCGTATACATACGGGGATCGGCCTGTGGAAGTGCGGAGGGGTTGGTATGTCACAACCGGGTACTACTATCAGAACGACCTGAGCTGATTCAGGTGCGGGCCGACGGCGTTCCCACGCGCCAAGCAGGTTTCGGGCCGCCTTTGTTCCGCGTCGCGCAACGATCCCGAGCGGGTTTTCGCTGCAGCGCGGTATGAAAAGGCGCTAAAATTACGGATTAGTGTGACAACATAGTAGGGGTCTAGCATGACTGATGCAGTAAGAAAACCGAGACCGGAGTACCGGAACATCGGCTTCGGCGACATCACGCTCAATTATCGGTTGCCGCTCGCAGCCAAGCTTTCGATTCTCCACCGGGCCAGCGGCGCATTGCTGTTCCTGGCGCTTCCGTTCCTGCTCTTCCTCTTCGACCAGAGCCTCACCTCCGAACTCAGCTTCGAGGTATTCAAGGCCTTCCTCTCCAACATCGTCGTCAAGCTGGTCGTGCTGGCGCTCGCGTGGGCGTTCCTGCATCACTTCTGCGCCGGCGTCCGCCACCTGCTGATGGACGTCAACCACGATGCGGTCACGAAGGAAAGCGGCAAGCGGACGGCGGTCGTCGTGTTCGTCGTGTCGATCGCCCTGACGGTCGTCGTCGCGCTCAAACTGTTCGGAGCATTCTAAGAATATGTCAGCCCCCAATCGAATCGGCTCGAAGCGCCTCGTCGTCGGCGCGCACTACGGCCTGCGCGACTGGCTCGCGCAGCGCGTCACCGCCACCATCATGGCGATCTACACGGTGATCCTGCTCGCGTGGTTCTTCACCGCGCGCGACTTCTCGTATGAAGGCTGGGCGTCGATCTTCTCGACCCAGTGGATGAAGCTCGCGACCTTCGTCACGCTGCTCGCGCTGTTCTATCACGCGTGGGTCGGCGTGCGCGATATCTGGATGGACTACGTGAAGCCTGTCGGCTTGCGCCTCGTGCTGCAATCGCTGACCATCGTCTGGCTGCTCGCGAGCGCGGGCTACGCCGCGCAGATTCTCTGGAGAGTTTAAAAGAATGGCTGCAATCAAAACTTCCCTGCCGCGTCGCAAGTTCGACGTGGTGATCGTCGGCGCGGGCGGCTCGGGGATGCGCGCGTCGCTGCAACTGTCGCGCGCGGGCCTGTCGGTATGCGTGCTGTCCAAGGTGTTCCCGACCCGTTCGCACACGGTCGCCGCGCAAGGCGGGATCGGCGCGTCGCTCGGCAACATGAGCGAGGACAACTGGCACTACCACTTCTACGACACGATCAAGGGCTCCGACTGGCTCGGCGACCAGGATGCGATCGAGTACATGTGTCGTGAAGCACCGAACGTCGTGTACGAACTGGAACATTTCGGCATGCCGTTCGACCGCAACGCGGACGGCACCATCTACCAGCGTCCGTTCGGCGGCCACACCGCGAACTACGGCGAGAAGCCGGTCCAGCGCGCGTGCGCGGCGGCCGACCGTACCGGTCACGCGCTGCTGCACACGCTGTACCAGCAGAACGTCGCGGCGAAGACGCAGTTCTTCGTCGAATGGATGGCGCTCGACCTGATCCGCGACGCGGACGGCGACGTGCTCGGCGTGACCGCCCTCGAAATGGAAACGGGCGACGTCTACATCCTCGAAGGCAAGACCACGCTGTTCGCCACGGGCGGCGCGGGCCGGATCTTCGCGGCGTCGACCAACGCGTTCATCAACACCGGCGACGGCCTCGGCATGGCGGCCCGCTCGGGCATCGCGCTGCAGGACATGGAGTTCTGGCAGTTCCACCCGACGGGCGTGGCGGGCGCGGGCGTGCTGATCACCGAAGGCGTGCGCGGCGAAGGCGGGATCCTGCGCAACGCGAACGGCGAGCGCTTCATGGAGCGCTATGCGCCGACCCTGAAGGATCTGGCGCCGCGTGACTTCGTGTCGCGCTCGATGGACCAGGAAATCAAGGAAGGCCGCGGCGTCGGTCCGAACAAGGACCACGTGCTGCTCGACCTGTCGCACATCGGCGCCGAGACGATCATGAAGCGTCTGCCGTCGATCCGCGAAATCGCGCTCAAGTTCGCGAACGTCGACTGCATCAAGGAACCGATTCCGGTCGTCCCGACCATCCATTACCAGATGGGCGGCATCCCGACCAATATCCACGGCCAGGTGGTCGGCACCTCGCGCGACTACAAGGAGCCGGTCAACGGCTTCTACGCGGTCGGCGAATGCTCGTGCGTGTCGGTGCACGGCGCGAACCGCCTCGGCACGAACTCGCTGCTCGATCTCGTGGTGTTCGGCCGCGCGGCCGGCAACCATATCGTCGAGCACGTGAAGAACCAGCGCGACCACAAGCCGTTGCCGGCCGATGCGGCCGACTTCGCGCTCGAGCGCCTGAACAAGCTCGACAAGTCGTCGTCGGGCGAGTACACGCAGGACATCGCGAACGACATCCGCGCGACGATGCAGAAGCACGCGGGCGTGTTCCGCACCTCGGCGCTGCTCAAGGAAGGCGTCGACCAGATGGCCGGCCTGAAGGAACGTGCCGAGCACGTCCACCTGAAGGACAAGTCGAAGGTGTTCAACACCGCGCGCGTCGAGGCGCTGGAGCTGGCGAACCTGATCGAAGTGGCCCGCGCGACGATGGTGTCGGCGGAGGCCCGCAAGGAAAGCCGCGGCGCGCACGCGCAGAGCGACTACGAACACCGCGACGACGAGAACTGGCTGCGCCACACGCTGTGGTACAGCGAAGGCGACCGCCTCGACTACAAGCCTGTTCAAATGAAACCGCTGACGGTCGAATCCGTGCCGCCGAAGGCACGTACGTTCTAAGCCGAGTCCAAGGAATCCGAAATGGCCAAACGCATTTTTGAAATTTACCGCTACGATCCGGACAAGGACGCCGCACCGCGGATGCAGACGTACGAGCTGGATCTCCAGCACGAGCGCATGCTGCTCGACGCGCTCGTGAAGCTGAAGGCGGTCGACGAGACGCTGTCGTTCCGCCGCTCGTGCCGCGAGGGCGTGTGCGGGTCGGACGCGATGAACATCAACGGCAAGAACGGTCTTGCCTGTCTGACGAACCTGAACGATCTGCCGCAGAAGATCGTGCTGCGCCCGCTGCCGGGCCTGCCCGTCGTGCGCGACCTGATCGTCGACATGACGCACTTCTTCAACCAGTACCACTCGATCAAGCCGTACCTGATCAACGACGCGCCGCCGCCCGAGAAGGAGCGCCTGCAGTCACCGGAAGAGCGCGACGAGCTGGACGGCGTCTACGAGTGCATTCTGTGCGCGAGCTGCTCGACGTCGTGCCCGAGCTTCTGGTGGAATCCGGACAAGTTCGTCGGCCCGGCGGGCCTGCTGCAGGCTTACCGCTTCATCGCGGACAGCCGCGACAACGCGACCGCCGAGCGTCTCGACAACCTCGAAGATCCGTACCGTCTGTTCCGTTGCCATACGATCATGAACTGCGTCGACGTGTGCCCGAAGGGCCTCAATCCGACGAAGGCGATCGGCAAGATCAAGGAACTGATGGTTCGCCGCGCGGTTTGACATGGACGATCCGTCGCACCAGTCCGACCCGCACCGCCGCGCGCGCCTTCGCTGGCGCGCGCGGCGCGGCCTGCTGGAAAACGATCTCATTTTCGAGCGTTTCTTCGGCAGGCACGAGCATGACCTCACCGATGCAGACGTGGGCGCGCTCTCGCGCCTGCTCGATCTGAGCGACAACGACCTGATGGACTTGCTGCTCGCGCGCAAGGAACCAGAGGGCGACCTTGCAGGCCCGGATGTGTCCCGGCTGCTGGAGATGCTGCGCAGCGCCTGACCGCGCTGCTCCGTTATCGAATCCCGTTTCTAATTTTCGATTGAGGATGTGCCATGACTCCGTCTGATGTAAAAGCCACGCTATCGTTCAGCGATAACTCGCCGAGCGTCGAACTGCCGATCTACAAGGGCACGATGGGCCCGGATGTGATCGACATCCGCAAGCTGTACGGCCAGACCGGCAAGTTCACGTATGACCCGGGCTTCATGTCGACGGCGTCGTGCAATTCGGCGATTACCTATATCGACGGCGACAAGGGCGAGCTGCTGTATCGCGGTTACCCGATCGACAACCTCGCGCAGAACGCCGACTTCCTCGAGTCGTGCTACCTGCTGCTGAAGGGCGAACTGCCGAACGCCGCGCAGAAGAAGGAATTCGTCGACACCGTCACGAAGCACACGATGGTGCACGAGCAGATGCACTTCTTCTTCCGTGGCTTCCGCCGCGACGCGCACCCGATGGCGATCCTGGTCGCCGCGGTCGGCGCGCTGTCCGCGTTCTACCACGACTCGCTCGACATCAACGAACCGCGTCACCGCGAAGTGTCGGCGATCCGCATGATCGCGAAGCTGCCGACGCTCGTCGCGATGGCGTACAAGTACAGCACCGGCCAGCCGTTCGTGTATCCGAAGAACTCGCTGTCGTACAGCGCGAACTTCATGCACATGATGTTCTCGAACCCGTGCGAAGAGTACAAGGTCAACGACGTGCTGGTGCGCGCGCTCGACCGCATCCTGATCCTGCACGCGGACCACGAGCAGAACGCGTCGACCTCGACCGTGCGTCTCGCCGGCTCGTCGGGCGCGAACCCGTTCGCGTGTATCGCGGCCGGTATCGCGTGTCTGTGGGGCCCGGCGCACGGCGGCGCGAACGAAGCCGCGCTGAACATGCTCGAGCAGATCGGCTCGCCGGACAACATCCCCGAGTTCATCAAGCAGGTCAAGGACAAGAACTCGGGCGTGAAGCTGATGGGCTTCGGCCACCGCGTCTACAAGAACTACGACCCGCGCGCGAAGCTGATGCGCGAGACCTGCTACGAAGTGCTGAACGAACTGGGCCTGCACGACGACCCGCTGTTCAAGCTCGCGATGCAGCTCGAGAAGATCGCGCTGGAAGACGAGTACTTCGTGTCGCGCAAGCTGTACCCGAACGTCGACTTCTACTCGGGCATCGTCCAGCGCGCGCTGGGCATCCCGACCTCGCTGTTCACCTGCATCTTCGCGATGGCCCGCACGGTCGGCTGGATCGCGCAGTGGAACGAGATGATCGCCGATCCCGAGCAGAAGATCGGCCGTCCGCGCCAGTTGTTCATCGGCGAAGCGCCGCGCGAAGCGAAGCCGATCTCGGCGCGCTGAGCATGAGCGGGCCGCGCGCGAGCGCGGCCGGTCGCGAAACACCCCGACGGTTCACGCCGTCGGGGTGTTTTTTTTGCGCGCGGCGTTGCGCGGGGCGGTGCGTTCGAGCGAGGGCGGGCGCTGTTCGAGATCGGCCGGGCCGGGCTCGGCGGCGTGTGCCGCGAAGCCTTGGCGGTAGGCGCGCGGGGTCATGCCGCGCGTCGCGCGGAACTGGCGGTTGAAGTTCGCGAGGCTCGGAAAGCCCGAGCGCGCGGCGACGAGCGCGATCGGCCAGTCGGTCGCGCTCAGTTGCCGGGCCGCGTGCGCGACGCGCAGGCGCTGCAGGTAGTCGCGGATGCTCGCGCCGACATGCTGCTCGAAGCGGCGTTGCAGCGAGCGCGTCGAACAGTGCGCGGCGGCCGCCAGTTCGGCGAGGCGCAGCGGCTCGTGGAAGCGGCGCTCCAGCAGGTCGAGCACGCGCTCGAGGCGCTCCGCTTCGGGCAGTGCGCCGGGCGGGCAGGCGCCGGCGGCGGCGAGCGGCGTGGCCGCGGCGTCGGCCAGGTCGGCGAGCGTGTCGAGCGCGGCGGCGAGCCGTACGCGCGGCGCGGGCGAGAGCAGGGCGGGCAGGCGCGCGCGCAGCGCCGCGCAGGCGGCCGGGTCGAAGCTCAGGCCCGGCGCCGCGCGCCGCAGCAGGCTGTGCAGGCCCGCGTACTCGGGGCAGCAATCGGCGACGCGGCGCGCCCAGTCGCCGGTGAACCACAGCACGAGCGCAACCTGCGGCGCGGCGGGATCGATGGGGGTGTTCGAACTCCAGGTATGCGGCAGGTTGGGCGGGACCAGCACGAGATCGTCGCCCGCGTAGTCGGCGACGTGGTCGCCGACGAAGCGCCGCCCGCGGCTGTTCAGCGTGAGCGTCAGTTCGTATTCCGGGTGCTGGTGCCACTCGAACGGGATCGCCGCGAGCTTGCGGTGATAGAGGCGGATCGAGCAGTCGTCGGGAATCGCGACGCGTTCGTAGTGCGGCTTCATCGGCCCGGATTTCCATGATGGTTCGGGTTGGGCGTGGCATCATCGCGGAGGACCCACGCACGGGGAACGATGCCGATGTTGTCACATGTGTTCATGGGCGTCAGCGACCTGGAACGGGTGTATGCGTTTCATGCGCCTTCGACGGGCGCGTTGCAACCCATGCGCGAATTTCGCGAACCGGGCGGCATGGCCGGCCGGTGATCGTGAGCAGCCGGCCGTTCGACGGCCGCGCCCGGCTGCGGCACGACGGCAACACGCCGTGCGTATGCTGCCATTCACCGCAATGAAGATAGCCGGCCATCCGGCCGCGCCGACCGACAGGAGACCGCCATGCCCGTGACAGGCTTCAGCCATTTCAACCTGCGCGCGCCGCGCGCGCTGCTCGATACGCTGTGCGCGTTCTATCGCGAGGTCGTGGGGCTGGAAGCCGGGCCGCGCCCGGCGTCTTCCCGCTATGGTTTCTGGCTGTACGCGGGCGGGCGCGACGTGCTGCACATGAGCGAGACCTCGCCCGGCGACGTGCGAGCGGTCGATGTGTCGACGACCTTCGACCATATCGCGTTCGCGGCGACCGACCTCGCGACCGTCGAACGCGTGCTGGGGGAGCGCGGTATCGCGTATCGGCGCGCCGTCGATGCGACGAGCGCTCGCGTACAGCTGTTTTTCCGCGATCCGGCGGGCAACGGCGTCGAGCTGAGCTTCGAGGCGTGAGCCCCGGCGGCGCGCCACAATTCCGCACAGTCCGGGCCGGGCCGTCTGACTAGAATCGCAGCATTACGATTTCATTTCAACGAATGCGCGGGCGTCGTCGCGCGGCGAGGCCGAGATCGGGCCCGCGCCGCGGGGAGCCGCGATCACGGGGCTTCTCCGTCGCGCGCCGGCGGGCCGCGTCGCTCGCTGCGGTATGCCGACGGCCCGTCTTTTCCTGCCGGTGCTCACACCATGACGATGAGTTCGCCCCCCGACGACGCGGGCCTGTCTCCGGGCCGTCTGCTGCGCGCCATCGCGGCGCGCTACCGCTCGCGCCTCGCGCTGACCTACGGACTGACCGGCTTCGAGAACGTCGCGGAGCTGCTGTATCCGTCGGCGATCGGCCTCGCGATCGACGGGCTGCTGTCCGGCCGCACGCACGGGCTCGTGCCGCTGATCGCGCTGTGGTTCGCGCACCTGGTGGTCGGGCTGTGCCGGCATGTGTACGACACCCGGCTGTTTACGCGCATCTATGCGCATCTGGTCGGCGACATGGTCGAGCGGCAGCGCGGCAGCGGAGTCGACGACAGCCACGTGGCCGCGCGCGTCGCGCTGTCGCGCGAGGTCGTCAGCTTCTTCGAGGCCGACGTTCCCG
>NZ_JAAGNW010000092.1:23806-24569 GCF_010645215.1 Burkholderia multivorans
GATCGGCGTGGTCGCGCTCGCGATGCTCGTGCCCGTCATCTGGATCAACAAGCGTTTCGCCGCGCGCGCGTACCGGCTGAACAGCGCGCTCAACAATCGCCTGGAGCGCGAGATCGGCATCGTCGTTCACGCGCCGCTGCGCGCCGTGCGACGCCACTTCGAGAAGGTGCGCTTCTGGCGCGTGCGGATCTCGGACGCCGAAGCGAAGACCTGGGGCGTGGTCGATCTCGTGATGATGGCGTTCACGTTCGGCGTGCTGCTGCGCATCGGTCACGGCGGCGCGACGGTCGGGTCGATCTATGCGGTGCTGTCGTATGTGTGGATGCTGTACGACGCGGTCAGCCAGTTGCCGATGATCGTCCAGAGCGTGTCGCGCGTGCGCGATATCGGCGAGCGGATCGCGCACGCGCCGGGCGGCGAATGAGCAGGGCGGATCGGCGCGCGGCCTGTCGCGCCGGCCCGTCGCGCGGAGCTGTCCGGCATCGAGATGCCCGCCCGTGCCGCCCCGGGCGGAGGATCGCCGATCTGGCGGAAAAGGATCGAAACTCGGCGTAAAACGCGCCATGCGAAGCCCCGGCATGACCTACCCTGCATCGTCCCCTAGACGACCTTCAGGAGGAGATCGACATGCGCTTCGCCATCGAGGATGGGCCGGCGGCCATCCGTGCGACCAAGCAGACCTTGCGCGCCGCGCTGCCCGGGCGCGCCCGGGTGTTCCGCGAACTGGAGGGCGAACTCGCGCGCCAGGTCGACGAGATCCGGC
>NZ_JAAGNW010000093.1:0-3143 GCF_010645215.1 Burkholderia multivorans
ACCAACGCCATGCGTTCCGGCGCGAGTCCAGCCTGCTCGAACATCGGCAGATGAAGCGCACGCGGCGCGATCGCGGCGTCGGTCGCATTGACCCGGTCGCGCACGGCCTGCTGCGCGACCGGCGGCGCGCGAGGGGCGGCCGACGCCCAGGCGGCCTCGTCGTCGGCCAGCCTCGATACCCAGTCGAGATAGGCCGCGAACATCGTGTCGATCAGTCCATCCGGGAACAGCCCCTGCACGTAATCCCACGACAACACGAGTTCGCCGCGATGTTCGAAGACCTGATGATCGAGCCAGACTTGCGGCGTCTCCGACAGGCCGCCGTCGGCCAGATCGGGGAAACCGTCGGGCAAATGGTCGAAGAAGTCGTCGGCGAGACCGAGCGTGCTCGTGAACACGACCGGCAGCGCCGCCGCCTGCAGGCCGACGCTGCGCGCGCGCTCGCGCTGGATCCACACCGACGATACGGCCCGGTGTTCGAGCACGTCGGCCACGCGCTGCTGGGCTGCCGTCGCGCGCTCGGTCCAGCTTGCGTCGCCCGGCGCGTCGAAGCCGACCGGCGCGAGCGCCGTGAAGTCGCCGACGATGCGCTGCACGTCGGGATGGATGTCGCGACGATCGAACAGCGTCAGGTTCAGCGTCAGCGCCGCGCCGCCGCTCCAGGCCGCCAGGATCTGCGCGTAGGCCGTCAGCAGCACGACCGACGGCGTGAGCCCGTGGCGCTGCGCACGCTCGCGCAGCCGCCGCCACTGCGGCGCCGGCAGGCGCGCGCTGCGGCGCGCGAAGGCGGCCGCGCCGAACGACGCCGGATCGCGCGCGACCGGCAGCGCCGGGGCGGGAGGCAGAGTGTCGAGGCGCGCGCGCCAGTAGCGCAGCGCGTCGTCGGACGGCGCGGCGTCGTCGAGCGTCTGCGTCACGTAATCGCGGAAGCCGAGTTCAGGCGGCGCGGAGGCGCGCGCCGGATCGCGATAGCGCTCGACCAGTTCGCCGAGCAGCAACTTGACGCTGTAGCCGTCGAGCGTCAGGTAGTCGAAGAACAGGCCGATCCGGCAGCGTCCGCCGGCGTAGGGCACTGCATGCGCAGTGTGCAGCGGATGCTGCGCGCGCGAGCGGTCGCGCGTGCGCCAGAGTGCGGCGATGCGCTCGCGCGCGGCATGGGCGTCGGCGGCGGGCGCCCCGATGCGCAGGCTTGAGTCGGGCAGCGCCGGCGCGACCGTCTGCCGCCCGTCCTCGTCGACGGCCGCGCGCAGCATGTCGTGCTGTTCCCACAGCGCGCGCCAGGCAGCGTCGAAGCGCGCGAGATCGACGTCGCCGTCGAGTTCGAGCAGGTAGGTGGTCCCGCCGTGCAACGGCAGGCCCTCCGACTGGCCCATCCAGTAGGCGCGCTGGATCTCGGTGAGCGGGAACGGCAAGTGGCGGAGTTCGGGCGCGGGGCGCAGCGTGACGGCCGGCGGTTGTCCGGCTTCGCTCCCGGTTTGCCGCCAGATCGTCGCGAAGTCGGCGAGCACCGGTGTCGCGAACAGGCGGCGCAGCGGTTCGTCGGCGCGCCAGCCGTCGCGCTGAAGCTGCGCGACGAGCCGCGTGGCGAGCAGGCTGTCGCCGCCCAGGCGGAAGAAGTGATCGCCGCGCGATACCGACGGATGCGCCAGCAGCGTGCGCCAGAGGCCGGCGATATGCTGCTCGGCCGCGCCTTCCGGCGGCGCGGCGTCGACGGGCGCGGTCGCAATGGCTTGCGTGAAGCGCTCGGCCAGCGCGCGGCGGTCGATCTTGCCGTTCGCGCTGAGCGGCAAGGCGTCGAGTGCAAGCCAGTGCGACGGAATCATGTAGTCGGGCAGCAGTGCGCGCAGCGCGTTGGTCAGCGCGGGTTCGTCGAACGGCGCATCGGCGACGACGGCGGCCGCGAGCGATGCGGGCTGGCCGGTGACGAGCGCGACCGCGTGACGGATGCCGGGTTGGACGAGCAAGGCCGCCTCGATCTCGCCGCGTTCGATGCGATGGCCGCGCAGCTTGATCTGGTGATCGCGGCGACCGAGGAATTCGAGCGTGCCGTCGGGCCAGTAGCGCCCGAGGTCGCCGGTGCGATACCAGCGGCGGCCGGCGTGCGTGACGAACGAGGCGGCGGTGCGTTCGGGATCGCCGCGATAGCCGAGTGCGACGCCGGCCCCGCCGATCCAGAGTTCGCCGGGCACCCAGTCGGGGCAGTCGCGCCCGTGCGGATCGACGACGCGGTAGCGCTGGTTCGCGAGCGGCGAGCCGTAGGGAATCGAGCGCCAGTGTTCGGGTACGGGTGTCGGCACCTCGCAGAGGTTCGACCAGATCGCGGCCTCGGTTGCGCCGCCCATCGCGATGAATCGTGCGGCGGGGGCGACCCGGGCCAAGCGGGCGGGCAGGTCGAGGGCGATCCAGTCGCCGGAGGCGAAGGCGAGCCGCAGCGGCAAGGGCTGGTCGCCGGCGGCGACGAGCAGCATGTCGAGCAGCACGGGAACGGTGTTCCAGAGCGTGACGCGGTGAGTGCGCACGAGCCGGAGCCAGGCATCGGGTTCGCGCCGATCCTCTTCGGCGACGAGCACGATCGCACCGCCGACGCTGAGCAATCCGAAGATGTCATAGACGGACAGATCGAAATCGAGTGCGGAGACGGCGAGCACGCGATCGTCGGGACCGACGCCGAAGCGCTGGTTCAGGTCGTCGATCGTGTTGGCGGCGGCGCGGTGGCTGATCTCGACGCCTTTGGGTTCGCCCGTGGAGCCGGAGGTGAAGATCACGTAGGCCGGGGCGTCCGGTGAAACCGGATACGGTACGGCGAGGGGTTCACAGGTCGACGCGTCGGCGATGTCGATGATGTCGGCGTCGAGTTCGGTGAGCGCGGGTCGATGGGCGGCGTCGCTGAGCACGTGGCGGATTCCGGCGCGCTGCAGGATGCGGGCTTGGCGTGCGACGGGCTGGGCGACGCCGACCGGTACGTAACAGCCGCCTGCGGCGAGCACGCCGAGTACGGCAACGATCTGGTCCGCACCACGCGGCAACGTAACGGAGACGGGATCGCCGGCCCGCACGCCGCGTTCGCGCAGCAGGGCGGCGACGCGCAACGCGCGATCGGCGAGCGCGCGATAGCTCAGCGAGCGGCCATCGACATCGACCAA
>NZ_JAAGNW010000093.1:3153-7158 GCF_010645215.1 Burkholderia multivorans
CATCCCAGGCGAGCAGCAGCGCGCCGTCCTCCTCGTAGACCTGATGATCGAGCCAGACCTGCGGCGTTTGCGAAATCATGTAGCCGAGCGTGCCGAACGCGGCGCGCGTGGCGGCATCGACGAGCGGCGTGCCGAGATTGCAGGCGAACACGACGGGCGCGAAGCTGCGCGCGCCGTCCGCGCGCAGCGCGAGCTCGCGCTGCACGCGCACGCCCGACCACGCACTGTGCGCGACATCGGCGTGACATTGCGCCTGGAACGCGCGCGCCTGTTCGCCGAACGCGCGGGTCTCGCCGCAATCGACCGCGACGAGCAGCAGGTTGGTGAAATCGGCGATCACGTCGTCGAGGCCCGGCGTGTCGCCGTGACGGTCGAACAGGGGCAGGTTCAGCAGGAAGCGCGGCGCGGCGCTCCAGGCCGCCAGCGCTTCGGCGTAGGCCGCGGCGAGCGCCATCGCGGGCGTCACGCGCGCGCGCGCCGCGAGGCGCTGGAATCCCGCCCACTGCGCGGGCGACAGCCGCTGCAGGCGGCGCGAGAAGCGCGGCGCGGCGAGCGACTCGGGCGCGCGGCGCAGCGGCAGCTGCGGGCCGCCGGGCAGATCGGCCAGCCGCTCGCGCCAGTAGCGTGCGGCGGGCGCGTCGTCGCGGACGGTCTCGCGCGCGGCCAGATGACGGCCGAAATGCCAGTCCGACGGCGCACGCGGCGGCGTGCCGTGCGCGTAGCATGCCGCGAGGTCGCGCAGGAGCACGCTCAGGCTCTGCACGTCCGCGACGAGCAGGTCGACGTCGAGATGCAGCCGCGTCTTGCCGCCGGGCAGCAGGCTCAGCGACAGTCCCGCGACCTCGCCGTCCTCGACGCGCAGCCGGCGGTGCGAATGCGCGTCGCGCACGGCGTCCAGTTCGGCGGCGAGCGCGGCGCCGGCCCGTGCGCGCAGGTCGCGCAGCACGACGCGGCGCATCGACGGCGCGGCGTCGGCGAGGATGCGTTGGCGGCCTTCGCCGTCGAAGCGCGCGCGCAACATGCCGTGGTGCGCGAGCAGGGTGGCCCACGCGTCGGCGAGCCGCGCGGGATCGACGTCGCTGCCGTCGAGTTCGAGATAGGCATGGCAGCCGACGCCGCCCAGCACCTGTTCGTCGCCGCGCCCGATCCAGTACGCGTGCTGCACGTCGGTCAGCGCGAACGGGGCGCTGTCGAGCGTTCCGGCCGCGGCGACGGCCGCTGCCGCGGCCGCCGCGGCCGCTTCCCGGGCCGGCGCGGCCGCCGCGCGCCGCGCGACGAGCAGCGGCCACCAGTCCGCGAGGTGCGGCGATTCCATCAGCTGGGCGAAATTGACGTCGGCGCCCGCTTTGCGCCACTGGCTGACGAGCCGCATCAACTGCAGCGAATCGAGCCCGAGTTCGAGCAGGTGATCGTCGTCGGCCGGCAGCCGGTCGGGCTCGCTGAGCGTCGCGGCGATCTGGGCGCGGATCCGGTCGCGGTCGAAGCTGTCGTGCGGGCAGTGCGTGGCGCTCATGCCCGCACCTCGGCGCCGACCAGGAAGCGCGACACGCTGGTCAGTTTCTCGCGGGTCTCCTCGAGTTCGCGCTCGGGCGTCGACATCGCGACCACGCCGGCGCCGGCCTGCAGCCACGCGCGCGCACCGTCGACGAACAAGGAGCGCAGCACCAGCGCCGCGTCGAGCGCACCGTCGCTGTCGGCGATCAGCACGCAGCCGCTGTAGAGGCCGCGCGGCCCCGGCTCCAGGCGACCGATCGCGTCGATCGCGTCGCGCTTCGGGATGCCCGAGGCCGTCACCGCCGGGAACAGCGCCGCGAACGCGTCCCACGCGCTGCGCTCCGCGGCGAGTAGTCCGCACACGCGCGAGCCGAGATGCTGGACCGTCCCGCGCCGGCACACCTGCATCAGTTCCGAGACGTGAACCGTGTCGGGCGCGCAGACCGGCAACAGTTCGTCGACGGCGAGCTTGACCGACACGGCATGTTCGGCGATTTCCTTCGGGTCGCGCAGCAGGTCGGCGCGCAGACGCGCTTCCTCGTCGGGCGTGTCGCCGAGCGCGCGCGTGCCGGCGAGCGGCTGCGTCGACACACGGCCGTCGGCCGCGACTTCGACCACCGTTTCGGGACTGAAGCCGGCGCTTTCGAACCCATCGCGGCGCAGCAGGAACGAGCGCGCCGGCTGATTCGCGCGGCGGCCCTTCAGGTAGCTGGCGGCAAGGTCAAGCGGACCGTCGACGGATACCGCGCGCGACACGATCACCTTGTCGTAGTCGTGCGCGTCGATCTGCGCGACCGCCTGGGCGACGCGCTGCCGGTAAGGCTCGGCGTCGGCGACGGCGATGTCGGCGCCGACGTCCTCGCGCTCGGCGGCGGCGTCGACGTCGCCGGCCGCCGCGTCGATGCGGGCGAGCCGCGCGGCCCACGCGTCGATCAGCGCGTCGTCCACGGCGCGGATCGTCGTCGCGCCGTCGTGGACGCGCAGTTCGACGACGGGCGCGATCAGGTGCAGCAGCGGCCGCGTCGTCAGTGTCGAAGGCAGGCCGTACAGCTCGCGCGCGAGTTCGAAATCGGCGGTGCCGTAGAGCCGGTAGTCGTCGACGGGCCAGTCGGCCAGCGCGCGCGACACGGCGTTCGGCACCGTATCGAGCGGCCAGCTTCGATCCTCGTTGCGATAGCTGAGCGTCGCGCGGCGCGCATCGACGCGCACCTCGGCCAGCACGCCGATGCCGATCGACCATTCGCCGTGGCGCTCGTAGACGGTGTAGCTCGCTTCGTCGAGCGCGCGCGCGATGGCGACCGCCATCGGCAGCGCATGCCGCGTCGTCGCGACGGTGCGTTCGCGATAGGCCGCCCGCTCGCCGCGGGTGGCCGCCGCCTGTTCGGCCAGCCGCCGCCGGTCGATCTTGCCGATCTTCGTCAGCGGCCAGGCGTCGGCGGTTTCGAGCTGGTCGGGCAGCTTGTGGCGCGCGAGGCCGCGCTCGCGCAGGAAGTGATGCAGTTCTCTCAGGTTCGGCGTGCCCGTCGGCGCCATCACGAACGCGCAGCTGCGTTCGCCGAGCGCCGCATCGGCCACCGCGACGACCACCGCGTCGTCGATGGCCGGGTGCGCGCGCAGGTGTTTTTCTATTTCCGCGATGGCGATCTTCTCGCCGGCGCGGTTGATCTGTTCCTTGAGCCGTCCCTCGACGATCAGGTTGCCGTCGGGCGTCAGCCGCACGAGGTCGCCCGAGCGGTAGAAGCCGGCCGCCGTGAAGGCGGCGGCCTCGGCCGCGCCGCCGCGCCAGTAGCCGCGGATCGTATAGGGGCCGCGCGTCAGCAGTTCGCCGGTGTCGCCGGGCGCGACGTCGGCGCCGTTCGCGTCGACGATGCGGATCTCGTCGTCGGGCGAGAGCGGGCGCCCCTGGGTGTGCAGGACGATGTCGTCGGCGTCGCCGGGACGCGTGTAGCACAGCAGGCCCTCCGCCATCCCGAACACCTGCTGCAGCGTGCAGCCGAACGCCGGCGCGACGCGCTGCGCGACCTCGGCCTCCAGACGCGCGCCGCCGACCTGCAGCAGCGTCAGGCTCGACAGGTCGGCGGGGTCGTCGTCGCGCGCCTGCAGCCATTGCTGGACCAGTTGCGGCACCAGCGCGGTCATCGTGACGCGCTCGCGTTCGATCAGCGAGAAGGCCTCGTCGCTGCCCGGCGTGCGCGCCATCACGACGCGCCCGCCGGTGGAGAGCGCGCCGATCAGGCCGGGGCAGGCGAGCGGGAAGTTGTGCGCGATCGGCAGGGCGGCCAGGTAGACGGTTTCCGCGTCCATGCCGCAGAGCCGCGCCGAGGCCTGCGCGTTGTAGCCGTAGTCGGCGTGCGTGCGCGGAATCAGCTTCGGCGCGCCGGTCGTGCCGCCCGATTGCAGCAGCAGCGCGACGTCGTCGGGATCGATTGCGCTGGGCGGCAGGTACGGCGCATGGCCGCCGTCGTCGAGCGGCGCGAGCGCGGTGTGCGGGCCCGCATCGCCGTCGATCAG
>NZ_JAAGNW010000093.1:7168-11423 GCF_010645215.1 Burkholderia multivorans
ACGACCGCGCCGCGCGTCACGCCCAGTCGTGCGAAGCCGGCGGCGAGCCGGTCCGCGCGCCGGTCGAGTTCGGCATAGCTGCAGCGCGCCTCGCCGTCGACCAGCGCGACGCGCTCGCCGTGGCGCGCCGCCCATTCGCGCAGGCGCTCGCCGAGCGTCACGTGTTGCCAGGCTCCGTGCGGGTCATGATGCGGCGGGGCGGATTCCGTCCGGGCGACAGCAGAAGCATTCATCGATGTCTCCGTATAGCGGCACGTATGTGCACGAAAGTGAAATAAGCGAGATGAATGAGAATCGTTATTGATTGATGCTGTGTCGGCCACCCGAAAGCGAACCGGAATACCCGCATCGGCATTCTTGCTGTCGGCGGTTCGGGCGCCGCGCTCGCGGCCGGGGAAATCGTCCGCATCCGGGCGACGCCGTTACCGATTCGGGTAGCGGGCCGGGCGCGCGGCGGAGAAGCTTGGAGAGGCGGAAGGCGAGGCGGTCGCGATGGGGCGGCGTCGGCGGACCGCGTTATCCGGTGGAGGGATCCGATGACACGACAAGGCGAGGAGCGACCGTGGTCGACGCTGCTGGGCCTGCTGCGCGGACATCGCGCGAGCGCGGTGGCGGCGATGGCGCTGGCGGTCTGCGCGGCGGTGCTGGACCTCGTGCCGTATGCGCTGCTTTGCGAAGCGGCGATCCGCCTGTTCGACGGCGAACGCGGCGCGTGGCTGCCGCTGCTGGGCGGCTTCGCGCTGGCGCTGCTCGGCAAGTACCTGCTGTATTCGTTCGCCTATTTCCTGAGCCATCGCGCCGCCTATCGCATCCTGATGGACACGCGGCAGCGGCTCGCGCGCCAGTTGGCGATCGCGCCGCTCGTCTGGCTGCAGCGCCACGAATCGGGTTCGCTGCGCAAGCTCCTGATGCAGGACGTCGAGCGCGTCGAGCAGTTCATCGCGCACCATCTCGTCGAGGTGACGGCCGCGATCGTCGCGCCGCTGCTCGTGTTCGTCGTGCTGCTCGCGATCGACTGGCGGCTCGCCCTGGCCGCGGTCGCGACGCTGCCGCTCGCGGTCCTGTTCCAGACGATCGCGATGCGCGGCTTCGAACCGTTGATGGCCGATTACCAGCGAGCGGTCGCCGATCTCAACGGCGCGTCGGTCGAATATGTGCGCGGCATGCGCGTGATGAAAACCTACCGGCAGGACGCGCGGTCGTTCGCGCGGATGCGCGAAGGGCTCGCGCGCTATCACGAGCTCGTGCAGCGCGTGACGCGCCGTACCGTGCCGGCCTGGTCGGTGTTCATGGTGCTGCTGAACGCGAACATCGTCCTGCTGCTGCCGCTCGGGCTCTGGCTGCTCGAGCGCCGCGAGATCGGCATAGCCGGCCTGCTGCTCGCGCTCGTGCTCGGCAGCGGCATGCTCAAGCCGCTGTTCAAGCTGATGCGCGTGCAGAACGAGATCCGCGAGATCCTCGCCTGCGTCGCGCGCATGCAGCCGCTCCTCGCGTTGCGCGCGCCCGTCGCGGGCGCGCCCGGCGCGCTGGCGGGTCATGAGGTCGCGTTCGAGCGCGTGCGTTTCGGCTATGGCGCTGCGCCGGTGCTGCACGACCTCTCGTTCGAGGCGGCGGCCGGGCGCATGACGGCGCTCGTCGGGCCGTCGGGCGCGGGCAAGACCACGGTCGCGAGCCTGCTCGGCGGGCTCGTCGAACCCGGGGCCGGCGAGATCCGGATCGGCGGCGTGCCGCTTGCCGCGCTCGGCGATCCGCAGCGCGCGGCCGCGATCGCGGTGGTGTCGCAGGATACCTTCCTGTTTCGCGGCAGCCTGCTCGACAACCTGCGGCTCGGCCGTCCCGAGGCCAGCGAAGCCGACGCGCGTCGCGCGCTGCGGCTCGCCCAGCTCGACGCGCTGGTCGATAGCCTGCCGGAGGGCTGGCATACCGACATCGGCGAGACCGGCGCACGCTTGTCGGGCGGCGAGCGCCAGCGGCTCGCGGTCGCGCGGGCCTTGCTGGCCGACACGCCGGTGCTCGTGCTCGACGAAAGCACGGCGTTCGCCGACAGCCGCACCGAGCGACGCTTCCTCGACGCGCTGCGCGAGGCCTGCCCCGACAAGACGCTGATCGTGATCGCGCACCGGCTCTACACGATCCGCGAGGCGGCGCACATCATCGTGCTCGACGCGGGCCGCCTCGCGGGCGCGGGCGATCACGACACGCTGTTGCGCGACTGCGCGCTCTACCGGCGCATGTGGGACGCGCAATCGCACGACGACGCCTGGACGCTCGGCACGCGCTCGGCGCCGGAGCCGGCATGGTTCGGCGTCGACCTTCCCCCGTCGGAGATCGCTCATGGCTGACTTCATCGACGCGAGCCGCCGCATGGTCCGTGCGAGCGGCCATTCGCCCGCGCTGATCGTGACGAGCTTCGCCCTGCGGGTCGTCGAGCGCGGGTTCGCGATCGCGCCGTTCTTCCTCGGCTGGTACTGGCTTGCGCAGATGCCGCCGTTCGGGCCCGGCCTCGGCACGGGCGCGCGCGTCTGGGCGGCGCCGCTCGGCTGGCTCGCCGCGCTGCTGGCCGGGCAGATGCTGTTTTCGTGGCTCGGCCAGATGTCGGGCTTCCTCGGCAGCTACGCGCTGACGATCGCCTACCGCGGCCGGCTCGTCGATCATCTGCGGCGGCTGCCGCTCGGCGTATTCGGGCGGCAGCGGATCGGCCGGCTCGCGTCGGTGCTCACCGACGACGTCAAGCGCATGGAGGACGTCTTCACGCATCTGGCCGCCGAACTGATCGCATCGGCCTCGGTGCCGCTGCTGTTCGCGATCGGGCTCGCACTCGTCGACTGGCGGCTGACGCTCGCGTTGCTCGTGACGCTGCCGTTCGCGCTGACCGCGCTGAATGCGGCGAACCGCTTCTTTCTCGCGCACGGCGCGCACAAGCAGGGGCTCGGGCTCGACACGAGCGGGCTCATCGTCGAGTTCGTCGGCGGCCTGCGCACGCTGCGCCTGTTCGGCCGCACCGCCGACTGGATGGGCCGCCTCGATGATCAGTTCGCGCGGCTGCGGGTGGCGAGCCTCGGCGCGGAAGCGTGGGGCGGCGGCTCGGTGCAGGTCTATCGGCTGCTGCTCGAATGCGGCGTGCTGGCGATGCTGGCCGTGGCGACGGCGCTGATCGACCGCGCGCTGCTGACGCCGGCCGTCTGGCTGCTGTTCGTGCTGACGGCCTGGAAGGTCGTCGATCCGCTGCTCGATGCGGCGGCCTATCTGGTCGAACTGCGCGCGCTCGTCCAGAGCGAGGGCCGGCTCCATGAATTGCAGGCCACGCCGGCGCTGGAGGAGGGGACGCGCACCGAGGCGCCGCCGCATCATGCGATCGCCTATCGCGCGGTCGGTTTCGGCTATGGCGCGTCGCGCGTGTTGGACGATCTGTCGTTCGAGGTGCCCGAGCGCAGCGTGACGGCGATCGTCGGTCCGTCGGGGGCCGGCAAGAGCACGACGCTGGATCTGCTCGCGCGCTTTCGCGATCCGCAGTCGGGCAGCATCACGCTCGGCGGCGTCGACCTGCGCGCGTGGCGCAGCGACGCGCTCTATCGCGAACTGGGCTTCGTGTTCCAGGACGTGCAGCTGTTCCAGGCCAGCGTGTTCGACAACGTGCGGATCGGCCGTCCCGGCGCGAGCGAGGCCGAGGTGATCGCGGCCTGTCGCGCGGCCTCGTGCGAGGCGTTCATCGTGCGCCTGCCCGACGGCTATGCGACCTTGATCGGCGAGAACGGCCAGCAGCTGTCGGGCGGCGAACGCCAGCGGCTGTCGATCGCGCGCGCGCTGCTGAAGGATGCGCCGGTGCTGCTGCTCGACGAGGCAACCGCGTCCGTCGATCCGCAGTCGCAGCACGAGATCCAGCAGGCGCTGTCGCGGCTCGTCGCGGGGCGCACCGTGATCGTGATCGCGCACCGGTTGCAGACGATCCGTCATGCCGATCAGATCATCGTGCTCGACGCGGGCCGGATTCGCGAACGCGGCACGCATGCGGCGCTGCTCGCGCAGGACGGGCTCTATGCGCAGCTGTGGCGCGAGCAACAGGCGGCAGGGGCGGCGGGGCCCGACGCGCCGGCTACGCCGGTGCGGGCATGAGTGCGAGGTGCCCCGCGCGGCGCATGCGCGGCGGCGGCGATGCCCGCGGCTCAGCCCAGCACGTACCGCCGCGATTCGCGCGGCAGCAGGCCGAACTGCTTGCGGAACGCCGCGCTGAAGTGGCTCAGGTTGCTGTAGCCGA
>NZ_JAAGNW010000093.1:11433-16613 GCF_010645215.1 Burkholderia multivorans
TATCGATGCCGTTTCGGTGACGCTGTGACGCTGCAGCAGATGCCGCGCCTGCTCCATGCGCTCGCGCTGGAACAGCGCATAGACGCTGCTGCCGAACATCGCCTTGAAGCCGCGCTTGATCTTGAGCTGGTTCAGGCCCGTCTCGCGCGCGAGCTGCTCGATGGTCGGCGGATTGCTGAGATCGCTGAGCAGCCGGTCGCGTGCGGCGACGAGCTGCCGGCGCTCGCGCGGCGCGATGTCGTCGCGCGAATCGGGCTGCATCGACTGCAGGTGCCAGGCGAGGAATTCGAGCGCGGCCGAATGCACCAGCAGCGGCGACGCGTGCTCTTCCGACAGGAGGCGGCCGAGCCGGAGCGCCGCCTCGCGGATGCGCAGCGTGTTGCGGTTGCAGCGCAGCGCGAACTCGCGCGCGGAGGCGAGGTCGAGCCGTTCGGTATCCTCGCCGGCGAGCTGCGAGAGCAGCTGACGGGTGATGCGCAGCTCGATGTTGCGGCAGTCGGCCGTGCATTCGAGCTGGAAATGCTTGCCGGGCGAATAGACGGCCAGCGCGTCGTCCTGGCCGACATCGAGCTGCCGGCCGTCGTAGGTCACGCGCGTCTTGCCGTCGAGCAGGCAATTGAAGTGGATCCGCGCGCCGTCCTCCTCGGTCATCGTGTCGAGGTCCTGTTCCGTATCGAACGCCACCAGCGAAACGGCCAGGCCCGGCTGAAGATCGATCGTCCTGACGTGAATGCCCGCCGGCGTCGCAGTGCTGTCGGCCCCGGCGTCGAAGAAATCCCCCGATTTCAGCGTTTGCATCTTGATGTTCTCCGCTCTGCGTTGGCTGTCTGCCCTGACGGGCGCCCGGAGGGGCCCGCGCCGACGCGTCCGCGCCGTGCCCTCGGCGCCCTGACGGATCGATCGGCAATGCGACAGCAGTGACAGATACTAATAAGAATCATTCCTATTGACAAGGTGCGATCGATGAACAATCGACGCTATCGCGGAGATGGGCGGTCCGTGATCGGCAATACCACCCCAAATAGTTCAATTTCGGGGAATGGCGACCGGATCGGGGTGGCGCCGATGATGAGAATAATTACCATTTGCATCTTCTTCCTTTCGCTACCGTGTCATGGCCGACGTCCTGTTTCCCCGAGATTTCCGCATGCACCGCAACCGCGCTGCCGAGCGCGCTGCGCTGCGTTGTCTACCGCTTAGCCTCGCCTGCGCGGGCCTCGTGTGCGCCGCGGTCGCGCCGTCAGCGCGCGCGCAGGCCGCGCCTGTCGGCGCGCAGGCCGACGGCGCTGCGGCGGTGCTGCCGGCCGTGTCCGTGCGTGCGAGCCGGGGCGGATCTGCCGACGAGCGGGCGAACTTCACGATGCCGGCGAGCGTCTCGACGATCGACGGCGATGCGCTCGAGGCCAGCCATCTCGATACGCTCGGGCAGGTTGCCGAACGTCTGCCCAACGTCTACATGACGAGCTACACGCAGACCACGCCGATCATGACGATCCGCGGGCTGGGCATCGACGCCGACGAATCGGACAGCACGTCGATTCCGGTGCTCGTCGACGGCGTGCCGCTGTTCGGCCTCGCGGTCGGACAGTTGTTCGATCTCGACCAGGTGCAGGTGCTGCGCGGGCCGCAGTCGCTGTACGCGCAGAACGCGTTCGGCGGTCTCGTGAACCTGCGTTCGCGCGATCCCGGCAACAAGCTGGCCGGCAGCGTCACGCTCGACTATTCGTCCTACGGGCGGGCGCGCACGACCGTGAGCGGCGACGTACCGCTGACCGACCGCACCGCGCTGCGGATCGCGGTCGGCGCCGAGCACGGCAACGGCTATACGGAGAACACCACGCTGAACCGCGACAACACCGCGGGCTGGAACAGCACCTTTGCGCACCTGAAGCTGCTGCATCGCGACGAGGCCGGCGGGGTGTGGCGCTTCGGCCTGTACACGACCAAGTCGCGCGGCGGCAACGATTACTTCACGTCGCCCGACCTCGCGAGCCGACGCCAGTCGAACGCGACCGACACGGGCGCCAACGACGTCGAATACACGCTGCTGTCCGCCAACTACGACCGCGAGTTCGGCAACGGCACCAAGCTGGCCGTCACGCTCGGCGCGAGCCGCATGCAATGGGACTACTGGCTGCCGGTCTCGCTGTTCGGCGCGCGCAACGGCTACGACATGGTCACGCGGCAGTTGAGCGCCGACGCCAAGCTGAGCGGCAAGCAGGGTCGCTTCGACTGGATGATCGGACTGTCCGATCAATTCACCAAGCGCGACGCGCCCTATCTGTTCGACATGGGCGCGGCCTATCTGAGCAGCACCACGGCGGCGCTGCGCGGCAACAGCGTCGCGACCTACGGCGAGGTCGGCTGGCGCATCGCGCCCGCGTGGCGGATCGCGGCAGGCCTGCGCGTGCAGTACGACCGGCAGACGCTCGACTGGCGCAGCACGCAGGGCGGCATGTTCGACAGCAACGGCGACGGGGTGCCCGATACGTCGTTCAGCAGCGTCTCGGCCGTCGACGGCGCGAGCGTCAATCACGTCGCCGCGCTGCCCCGCCTGACGCTGCAGTTCGAGCCGAACGCGCAGCACTACGGCTGGATCACGCTGGCGCGCGGCTATCTGTCGCCGGGCTTCAATACCTACGCGACCTCGGCTGCCTACGCGAGCCAGCCGTACGGCGCGGCGACGTCCGACTACAGCGAGATCGGCTACCGGCTGCGCGGCGTCGACGATGCCTGGGAACTCGGCGCGACGCTGTTCGACGCCTACATGCACGACCAGCAGATCACCTCGAGCCTGAACGGCCAGACCGTCACCTCCAATGCGCCGCGCTCGCATACGCGCGGCGCGGAACTGTCGGGGCGCTGGCGGCCGGTGCGGCAAGTCGAATTGAGCGCGTTCGTCGGCCTGGTCGACGCGAAATACGACGACTATACGGTGGGCGGCGTCGACTACTCGGGGCGGCAGTTCGCCAGCACGCCGCGACAGAGCGTCGGCCTCGGCGCGACCTGGCGGCCGGACGGGCACTGGGATCTCGGCGTGAACGTGGTGCGGCAGGGCGCGACCAATCTCGCGCCGACCAGCAGCATCGGCAACACGCCGTACGTGCTGGTCGATGCGCACGCAACGTATCGCGTGCGGCGCTACAACATCGGTGTGTATGGCCAGAATCTTGCGAACGCGCATTACTACACGCGCGCGCTGTCGAACGGCGTGGTCGTCGCGGGTAATCCGCGCGTCGTCGGGGTGCGCGTCGGAATGGACTTCTGACATGCGGACGAATCTCGATACCGTCGCGGCGAATTGTGCCGATCCCGTTTCCGTTTCCGTTCACGTGAACGACGCAGGACGGTGCGCCGATTATCTGGCGCTCGCGCTGATGTATGTCGCGCAGGGTTTGCCGATCGGGCTTGCCTACAACGCGCTGGCCGTGCTGATCCGTGCGGGCGGGCACGACGTGGCCGCGGTCGGCTATACCGGGTTGGCGTTCGTGCCGTGGGCGCTCAAGTTTCTCTGGGCGCCCGCCATCGACAATGCGAGCGAACGCTTCGGGCTGCGACGCATTGTGTGGACCACGCAAGTCGCCGTCGTCGGCGTTTGCGTCGCGCTCGTGCCGTTTCCGCCGGCCGTGTCGCTGCCGGTTTCGTTGACGCTCGTCGTGCTGATGAACGCGCTGTGCGCGACCCAGGACATCGTCACCAACGCATATGCGGTGCGCCGCTTGCAGGGCCGGTCGGCCGGCGCGGCCAACGCGATCCAGGTGGCCGGGTTCATCGTCGGCATGCTGGCGGGCGGGGGTGGTCTGCTGGTGCTGAGCGCGCACGCGGGCGGGGCGTTCGCGATGACGACGTTCGCGGTCGTGATGGCGCTGATCTACGTGCCGCTGCTGTTCGTCGATACGGGGTTCGCGAAGCGAGGCGCGGAGGCGGGCGGCGCGGTTGGCGGGGAAGCGCCGCCGCGCGTCAGGTTGCGCGACGTCGTGCGCGGCCGGGATTTCGGCTGGGCCGTGCTGCTCGCGAGCACTTTCAAGCTCGCCAGCACCGCTGTTTCGACGCTGGTCCAGCCGTGGCTGCTCGATCGCGGATTGTCGCTCGACGAGATCGGGCGCTTGCAGATGAGCAACCTGTGCTTCGTCGCGCTCGGCGCCGTCGCGATCGGGATTCCGCTCGTGAGGCGGCTGGGGTGTCGGCGTGCGGTGCTGGTGGGGATCGTCGGTGCTGGGGTGTTGCTCGGGGCCGCGTGGATGCTGGAGACGCAAGGGATGTTCTCGCTGCTGCATTGCTATGTCGCGTTCGCCGTGCAGTCGCTGTTCGAAGGCGCCATGTATGTGGCGATCTGGGCGACGCTGATGAACTGGGCGTCGCCGGACCGGCCCGGCGCGGACTTCACGGCGATGCAGTGCTGCGAAAGCGTGGGGAATGCGGTGGCGACGGGGGCGATCGGCGTGGCGGTGGCGTCGCTGGGTTATGGCGCGGCGTTTGCGTGGGCCTGGGGGCTGGCGGTGGTGGTGTGGGGGGCGGCGTTCGTCAGTCTGCGCAGGATTCGGTTGTATGAGGCTGGTGGGGAGCGGCGATGAGTGAAATCGAGCGATGAGCCGGAGCTCTTGATCATGTCCTACTCCGCAATGAGGTCCAGTCGCGTGCGAACTGCCTCTCGCTGTCCTTGAGACTGACCAAGTCAGACAATCGATTATCCACCTCGAACTCGGTACGCACGCCGTTGTAATCGCGTAGATTGGGGTGCGGCACGAACGGGAACGCCGATGAAGGAAAGCGGCCGTACATCGTACGGGCCGCGCGTTCCGCAAGCTTCGCTTACTTCGCTGGTGATCGGTGATCGTCGCAACAATTGCCGGGGCACCCTGGACTCAAGGAAACTTCAACGCGTCGCCCCGAGTCGTCAAATTCGCTCGGCGGGGTAGGTGTTTTGTAGATTCGGGCGATCAACGAATTCTGAGCGCCTCGGATCGAGAACTGATCGAGCGCATTCTTAACGTTCATTGCCCGACGGTGCGCGATCTGCTTCGGGCTCTTCTCCGTAGGTTCCGCCAGTCCGATGATCGAAACCCCGTCGACAACGAGGAAACGATTGCGCATGTCGCGCGACCATGTAGAAAGCCTGGCGAGTTCGGTGCTTGATACCTCGCTCGAATCGCTAGCAAAGTGCACATCGATCGATTCGC
>NZ_JAAGNW010000093.1:16623-22502 GCF_010645215.1 Burkholderia multivorans
CGACAACGTACCCCGCGACACTATCGGCGTTTTTGATTGCTAGGCTAGGATGCGTTCGGCCCCATTCGGAGAGCATCGGCGTAATCGTGTATTTCTCATCGGTAGTCGCCATAGTGTCTAGAAAATGTGTGGCTTCGTGAATGACGGTGGACACGCGTGAATCGCTGTATGCACTCCAAGGACGCATGGTACAAAACTTCGGGCTGATAGCGATCGTGTGTGTGGCGGTGTCAGGGGCGCATACGTGCGCCGCTTCCTGCGCCGTGTCGACCGGATTGAGTGTGCATCCCGTCGCAAGATCGGCGGCGCTTCCGGCGCGGACAACGCTGTGTTCGTTGAATGTCCGGACGACGCTGGCGACCTTCGTCAGGCCGTTGAGTAGAATCGCACGCGTCGGCTCGTCGTCGCGGCCGAACCATTTGAAAACACGATCTCTTTCCGATTTCGACCACGCTTGAAGTGCTGCAGCGCGCGTATCCAGCAGGGCCGCGGCGCGGGCCTGCACTTCCGAAAACATCTTGCGAAACTCAGGATTCGTCATGTTCTCGCATATCGGTCGCATGTCAACGTCTGCGAATCGCTGCGATCCCGGAGTGGTGTTGGTCGTCGTTTCCGAAATGGTGGTTGGATTCCTCATTTATTCAATCCTTGACGTCGAGTTTTAGTGTGTTGGCATTCGCTGTTCTTACGTGCACCGTGCGCCCCTGTTCGTCACTGATGCCCGACACAAGCACATTGCCCGATTGGTCTTTGATCGAATATCGAACGTTGCTCAATGGCTGCTTGGTGTGTTTGTCGCGGATTACGAACTGATCGTCGAACACGTTCGACACGCGGTCGTTTGCTGATTCGAAACCTGCCGCGCCCGTGCCTTTGGTGGGATTCGGCGGAACCGCGCCGTGTTGTTCGATCATGTCGTCGCACCATGCGTCGCCGCTGAGTGCGGCGACGATGCGCGGGGGAACCGGGCAACCACACATGACAACATCGCCGTCCAGCGCTGCCTCACCCATAACCGATATTCTGTATGTCCCGCCGGACTTCGCGATGAAACCGGAGCGCTTGCATGTAGTGCAGAACGCTTGCCCACCAATCAGCGCGATCTGATGACCTTCGAACGTGAACGGAGGGCCCGCATATGCGGTGATCGTTCCGCCGCTCGAAAGCGTGTCGCCGACAACTGCAATTCTTCTTTTCATTGCTTGGCCCTCTCAGGGAGCCTTTATCGTAGCTGTGCAGCACAACAACGCTTCTCAATATTGTTCGGGACTTGTTGCTGCTGGTTTCAATAGTGGTTGGACGGATGCGCAGGGCGTAAAAATGGAATAAATCTGGAATGCTAAATGATAAAAGGCGGACTAGCGTTTGGCGCGATCGTGTTTTCTGCGGTTGCGTTGGCAGTGGGGCTGGTGCCATCTGTTCCACCTCTTCCTACGCTGCCGATTGATGCTGCAACGGTAGGGGGCGCGGTTCAGCTGCCGGTCCAGGCTCTGCCCATGTCCCCGCTTCCTCGGACACACGGAACGACGTTTGATCTTCGTTTCGTGCCTGTGGCTCAGATTGTCGACCTGATCTATCAAGACGCGATCCAAGTGCCGTATGTCCTCGGGCCGGACTTGCTGAGTGATGCCCGACTCGTGTCGTTCCGGCTGCACGATCGTACTCGCGATATAGGCGCGGTCATGTCCGATTTCTTCGATTCGTTGGGCTTCGAGATCGTGTCGAAAAACGGCGTGGATTACGTCAGAAAAAAGGCGGGCGCGGCGCAATCGGTCGACCGGGATGTGTTCGTCTACAAGCCGCGTTTCCGGAAAGCGGATTACCTGCGCGAGATGGTCGCGCCGCTGGTTGAGAACGGCTCGTCGTTAGAGGTTGCGTTGCGGACCGCATTAAACGAGAGGTACATTACCGCCGATCAGGCGGGGGCTATTCGGGCCGTCGATAGCATGCGTGATGCCGCGCAGCACTGGATGATTGTTGTATCAGAGGATGTGCTTTATCTCCACGCGCGTGCATTGGTGACGGTGATCGACGATATTCTGCAAGGTCATTTCGATGACACGTTGGCGGACAATTTGCCTATGCGCGTGTTGCCGATTTCTACGCATCCAATTGGTGAGGTTCAGTTACTCAGCGACAAAGAGTATCGGCAGATTAGAGAACTGCTTGCGCCGGGCAAGCGCGCGCGATGAGGCTCGTGGTCGAATTCGGACCCTGCTGGCACTTGAGGGGCACGTTGCGGACTCGGTAGGGCTTTCCGAGCGTGACATTGACCGCATTGAAAGGGCGGTGAGGGCGGGTGACGAGCTGGCGGCTGTCTTCCCTCGATTAATGACGCTCTCGGCCGACGTTGCGGGTGAGGGGGTTACCGTTAGGGTGCGATTTGGCAAGAACGTCAATTTGCCTGCCGTTCGGTACGTGGAGGCTGACGACCCGGGCGCGGCGGCGGCTATACGTGAGGTAGACCTGCAGAGGAAGTATCACCTGAGCGCGCGGGATCTGGCTACGAAACTGAATCTTACGCCTCCGAAAGCGAAGGCTTTGCGCGACTTCATTGGGGTCGCTGATGGTGTGGACTACGTGTATTGCTTCCAGTTCGGGAGTCAGAAAATTTTGCGCTACTCGGACAATGCGCTGAAAGCGCTGCAGGTCGCAAACACACCTGAGAACGTCGCGGCAGCTTGGGCGCAGCGCAAGGGGTTTTACATCAAATAAAGGGGGCAGAATATTATTGATTGTGGCACGTTGTATTATAGATCGTGCCGTTATCTTCTAAGGGTTGTGCTATGAAAACGCTAGATGTGTCTCAGGCTGCTGCAGCCGCGCATGCGGGCGGTGTCCTGTCCGCTGTCCTCAAAGCCGAGGGCGGTTCATTTTACGTCGAGCTGGAGACGCGGACGGCTGGAACGGCAGTGCTGGTCACGTCGAACAATCGCCGGCCGCGCGCGTTTCGGAACCCCGTCAAAGCACTTGAGGTGATCCGCGAGCTTGGGTTGCAGTCGGGGCGCTTCTCGCTCGAAGGATGGCGACCCGATGAGGTCGAGATCGAGCGTTCAAGCCGCCCAGATCGTGCGACGGCGATGAAGCAGACGCACGCGAATGCGGCGGCCTATGACAAATGGTTGCGCGAGCAGGTGCAGGCGTCGATCGACGACCCGCGCCCGAGCATCGAGCATGAGGATGTTATGAAAAAGGCTCTGGCCCGCGTCGAAGCGATGAGAAAGGGGAAGCGTGCTAAGGCTTAAGTGGCGGCCGATGGCCGAGGCAGACCTGTTTGGGATCTTGGAGTTTGTCGGGGAGGACGATCCGGATGCGGCGTTAGCCCTGGTGCATACGATTCGTGAAAAGGCTGAGGGGTTGAGGGTTCGCCCGAAGCTATACCGAGCGGGGCGCGTATCCGGAACGCGGGAGATGGTGGTGCATCACAATTACATCGTCGTGTACAGCATTGAGGCAGACTTGATAGAAATTCTGCGTGTGAAGCACGCTCGGCAGCAGTGGCCAGACTGAAGACGGATTGCGGTTTGACCTTGTCGCTATCAACGCGAAGGGAGTTTGGAATGGACCGTGACGCAATCTTGGGTGCGATGCCCAGCAACGAAGAATTCCAAGCCGCGCCGGACTACCGGAAGCAGCAGATCGTCGCAAACCTTATCAGGGCGATTCTTGATGCACTGAATCAAGAAGGCCGCGAGCCGGATCGCTGGGAAGGGCAGAACATCGCGCAGGCGATTGGCTTTCTTCTGGCGCAGTGGTATCGCGCAGCGGCTGCCGCAGCTGGGATCGCGATGACGCCTCCTAACGAGCGGGCGAAACCTGAGACGTGGGGCAGGGCCGATGACACGGTAACCGCTCGTGCGCTCCGGCACGCACTCGAATACGCGGCAGGCAGGCCAGCAGTGAACCGGTTATCAACGCGAACAAAGAACGGGACTGTCAGCCCCGCGTTCGAGATGAGCGAAAAAAAAGCCCTGCGAGTGCAGGGCTTTTTTTGCCTAATGGCTTTGCGCTGGTGCCGGAGAGAACTGCTTGATCCAGCGTTTGACGCATTACCACAACCGGCGAATTCTTTGGTGGGCGGTACTGGGATCGAACCAGTGACCCCTGCCGTGTGAAGGCAGTGCTCTACCGCTGAGCTAACCGCCCAAAGAGCCTTGAATTATGTCAGAGTTGGCCAACTTCGTAAAGCACTTTCTGAAATTCATTCATCGCGGCGGGTTCTGACCGCACCGTGGCGCGACCAGAAGCGGAATTCTACAATCAATCCGTCACTTTTATCCAGCATTATTTTCACGCACGCAGCAGACGGAGCAGGCCGACACCAAGCCGCGCACGCCGTCACGCTCCCTTGTCCAGCCCCCCGATCGCCTCCCGCACATACCCTGCGAACCGCTCAGCAACCGGTTCCGCGTCATCCGCGCGGCGCAGCTGCAAGGTCTGCGACGCGAATCCCGTATCCCGCAGCGGCACGAAGCGCACGCGTTCGCCGCGCGCCTGCCGCAGCGCATGCGGCGCGAGCGCGACCCCCATCCCGAATTCGACCATCGACAGCACCGTTTGCCACAGCCGCGCTTCATGCCGGATCAACGGGCTGAACCCCGCCTGCACGCACTGCGCGATGATCAGGTCGTGATAGTGCGGCGCGACGTCGCGCGGAAACAAAATGAACGGCTCGGCCGCGAGCGCCGAGAGCGCGAGCCGCGCCTGATCCGCGAGGGGATGGCCGGCCGGCAGGCAGCATTCGAACGGCTCCGAGTAGATCGTCTCGGCCACGATGTCGGCGGGGAAGCTCCCCCAGTGCGCGTAACCGAGATCGATCTGCGCACGCCGGATCGCGTTGGCCTGTTCATGGGTGTTCATTTCCTTCAGCACGATCTCGACGCCCGGATGATCCGCGCCGAAGCGCGCCACCGCCTGCGGCAAGCCGCGATACAGCATCGAATTGACGAAGCCGACCCGCAGCCGGCCGCCGAGCCCGGACGCCGAACGCACGGTCAGCCGCGCGGCTTCCCCCGCCTGCAGCAGCAAGCGGCGCGCCTCGCCGAGCAGCACCTCGCCCGCGTTGGTCAGCGCGACCCGCTTGCTGGTCCGCACGAGCAGCGCCACGCCCAACTCATCCTCGAACTTGCGGATGTCGAAGCTCAGCGCCGGCTGCGAGATGAAAAGCCGCTTCGCCGCCCGGCCGAAATGCAGTTCCTCGGCCACCGCCACGAAGTAGCGCAACTGCTTGAGCTCCATACCGCCTCCGTCCGCTTGCATCGATCAGGATTATTTATCGTACCGGATAAATCCTGTATTGGACGTTTATCGATGGTGTTCCTAAGCTGGCCGGACAAGGAGGCGACACCATGCACGAGCACACCGAAGCGTTCGCCGCAGGCGCGAACAACATCCCCGACAGCCGCGGCGTCAATTTCTTCACGACCGACCCCGATCTGGCCGCGCTGCTGCGTCTGTATCTCGACGACGCGCGCTACCGCCGCCTCGAACCGACGCTGCATGCGCTGGGCCGGCGCGCGTCGGACGAACTCGATCGCTGGGCCGCGAGCGCGGATCGCCATCCGCCCGAATTGCAGCACCGCACCCGGCGCGGCGAACCGCTGCAGCACAGCGACAAGCACCCCGACTACGTCGCGCTCGAGCGCGTCGCGTTTGCCGAGCGGCGGCTCGCGTCGATGAGCCATCGCGACGATGCGCCGCCGCCGCTCGTCAAGTACGCGCTGACCTTCCTGTTCGTGCAGGCGGAGTTCGGCCTCTGCTGTCCGGTGAGCATGACCGATTCGCTGACCCGCACGCTGCGCCGCTACGGCTCGCCGGAACTGGTCGAGCGCTTCCTGCCGCGGCTCGCGTCGCGCGATTTCGACGTTCTGTACCAGGGC
>NZ_JAAGNW010000093.1:22512-24532 GCF_010645215.1 Burkholderia multivorans
CACGCGCGCGGTGCGCGAAACCGGCGCGGACGGCACGATGGCATGGCGTCTGTACGGCGACAAGTGGTTCTGCTCGAACGCCGATGCCGATCTCGCGATGGTGCTCGCGCGTCCCGACGGCGCGCCGCCGGGCCTCAAGGGGCTCGCCCTGTTCCTGCTGCCGAAGGCGTTGCCGGACGGCGCGCGCAATCACTACCGCATCGTCCGCCTGAAGGACAAGCTCGGCAGCCGCTCGATGGCGAGCGGCGAGATCACGCTCGACGGCGCATGCGCCTACCTGATCGGCGAGGTCGGGCGCGGCTTCCACCAGATGGCGGACATGATCAACATGTCGCGCCTGTCGAACGGCGTGCGCGCGGCGGGCCTGATGCGGCGCGCACTGACCGAGGCGCTGCACATCGCGCGGCACCGCGAGGCGTTCGGCCGCAAGCTGATCGAGATGCCGCTGATGCAGCGACAGCTGCTGAAGATGCTCGTGCCCGCCGAACAGGCGCGCTCGCTGTTCATCCAGATCGCGCTGCTGCTGCCGCGCGCGGACGCGGGCGACGAGCAGGCGGCGCACTGCGTGCGCATCCTCACGCCGCTGATCAAGTTCCGCGCGTGCCGCGATGCGCGCCGCGGCGCGGGCGATGCGAGGGAGGTGCGCGGCGGAACCGGCTACATCGAGGAAGGGAGCGACGCGCGGGTGCTGCGCGACGCGCATCTCGGGTCGATCTGGGAAGGCACGAGCAATATCGTCGCGCTCGACATCGCGCGCGCGGTCGCGCGCGAGCAGGCGCTCGAACCGCTGCGCGCGCACCTTGCGCGGCTGCTCGCGGACGCGGGCTTGCCGTCTGCGAGCGAAGTCGCGCTGGAACTGGCGCTGGCGCGCGCGTGCGACCTGATGGCGCGCGTCGCGACGCAGGGCGACGACGCACGCGTGCGCGCCGCCGGGTCGGCGCTGTACCACGCGACGACGGCGATCCTGCTGGCGCACGAAGGGGCGCGGCTCGCGCCCGACTATCGGCGGCTCGCGCTCGCGCACCTGGTGCTGCGTCACAAGCTGTCGCCGTTCGATCCGCTGGCGCCGCGCGACGGCGCGGCCGACGCGGAAGCCGGCGCGCTGTTGCTGGGCGACCGGCCGGTGCCGCTGGACGCGGCGCTGCGCGTCCTCGACGGTGCGCAGGTGAGCGCATGAGCCCCGCGCTCCTGCCGCCCGGCGCGCTGGCGGGGCTGAAGGTGGTCGACCTGAGCCGCGTACTCGGCGGCCCGTACTGCACCCAGGCGCTGGCCGACCACGGCGCCGACGTGATCAAGCTCGAACCGCCGGGCGGCGACGAGACGCGCGGCTGGGGGCCGCCGTTCCTCGACGGCGCAGCGTGGTACTTCATGGGCGTGAACCGCAACAAGCGCGGGATCGCGGTCGATCTGTCGCAGGAGGCGGGACGCGCGATCCTGTGGCGCCTGCTGGACGACGCCGACGTGCTGGTCGAGAACTTCAAGCCCGGCACGCTCGCGCGCTGGGGCATGGACTACGCACGCGACCTGCGGCCGCGCTTTCCGCGGCTGATCCATTGCGCGATCACGGGCTTCGGCCCGGACGGTCCGCTCGGCGGCTTGCCCGGCTACGACGCGGTGATCCAGGCGATCGACGGCCTGATGAGCGTGAACGGCGAGCGGGACGGCCCGGCGACGCGCATCGGCTTGCCGATCGTCGACATGGTCACGGGGCTCAACGCGCTCGCGGGCATCCTGCTCGCGCTCGCGGAACGCGCGCGCAGCGGCGTCGGGCAATCGATCGACATCGCGCTGTACGACTGCGGCGTGTCCCTGCTGCATCCGCATCTGCCGAATCATTTCGGCTCGGGCGCCGTGCCGGCGCGCAGCGGCAATGCGCATCCGAACATCGCGCCGTACGACAGCTATCGCACCGCGACCGAGCCGTTGTTTCTCGCGGTCGGCAACGATCGCCAGTTCGCGCGCCTGTGCGCGCATCTCGGCGCGGCGGCGCTCGCGGACGATCCGCGCTTCATCGACAACG
>NZ_JAAGNW010000094.1:0-1658 GCF_010645215.1 Burkholderia multivorans
ATCGAAATCAGCATAGGGAAAAGCAACGGCGGCCGGGTTACGGCCGCCGTCAGAATGGTTACGCAGGATTACGCCCGTCAGCGGGCGCGCGTCATTCGAGCGTGCGCACCTGCTCGATCGCCTGTTCGATCCGCTCGACCGCGAGCACCCGCAGCCCCTCGATCGGCTGCTTGGGCGCATTGGCCTTCGGGATCAGCGCCGCCGTGAAGCCCAGCTTGGCCGCCTCGCGCAAACGCTCCTGGCCGCGCGGCGACGGCCGGATCTCGCCCGCGAGCCCCACTTCGCCGAACACGATCAAGCCCTTCGGCAGCGGCTTGTTGCGCAGCGACGAATGGATCGCGAGCAGCACCGCGAGGTCGGCCGCCGGCTCGGTGATCTTCACGCCGCCGACCGCGTTCAGGAACACGTCCTGGTCGAAACACGCGATGCCCGCATGCCGGTGCAGCACCGCGAGCAGCATCGCGAGCCGGTTCTGTTCGAGGCCGACCGCGAGCCGGCGCGGATTCGGCACATTGGCCGTGTCGACGAGCGCCTGCACCTCGACCAGCAGCGGCCGCGAACCTTCCTGCGTGACCAGCACGCACGAGCCCGGCACCACCTGCTCGTGCTGCGACAGGAACAGCGCGGACGGATTCGCGACGCCGCGCAGGCCGCGTTCGGTCGGCGCGAACACGCCCAGCTCGTTGACCGCGCCGAAGCGGTTCTTGAACGCGCGCACGAGCCGGAACGACGAGTGCGTGTCGCCCTCGAAGTACAGCACCGTATCGACGATGTGCTCGAGCACGCGCGGGCCCGCGAGCGCGCCTTCCTTGGTCACGTGGCCCACCATGATGATCGCGGTGCCGGACTGTTTCGCGATGCGCGTCAGTTGCGCCGCGCATTCGCGCACCTGCGCGACCGAGCCCGGCGCCGAGGTCAGCGCCTCGGAATAGACGGTCTGGATCGAGTCGATCACCGCGACGTCGGGACGCTCCGCGTCGATCGTCGCCTGGATCTTCTCGAGCTGGATTTCGGCGAGCAATTTCAGGTCCGCCGCATCCGCGCCGCCGTCGAGCAGCGCGAGCCGCTGCGCGCGCAATGCAATCTGCGCGGCCGACTCCTCGCCGCTGATATAGAGCGTGCGCCGCTCGCTCGCGATCTGCGCGAGCGACTGCAGCAGCAGCGTTGACTTGCCGATGCCGGGATCGCCGCCGATCAGCACGACCCCGCCCGGCACCAGGCCGCCGCCCAGCACGCGGTCGAATTCGCCGATGCCGGTCGAGAAGCGCGGCACGTCGGCCGCCTCGATCGCCGACAGCCGCTGCACGGGCGCACTCTTCGCGAGCGCCTGGAAACGATGCGAGGACGGCGCTTCGGGCACGCTCTCGACGAGCGTGTTCCACGCCTGGCACGACGGGCACTGCCCCTGCCATTTCAGCGACTGCCCGCCGCACTCCGTGCAGACGTAGACGGTTTTCTGTTTTGCCACGCGCGCGCCCTTATTCCGCGCGCACCGGCACGCGCTGCGCGACCGCGCACATCAGCTCGTAGCCGACCGTGCCGCACTTCGCGGCGACGTCGTCGATCGGCAGCGCCGCACCCCACAGCTCGACGCGCGAACCCACGCCCGCCTGCGGCACCGGCGTCAGGTCGACCGTCAGCATGTCCATCGACACCCG
>NZ_JAAGNW010000094.1:1668-2101 GCF_010645215.1 Burkholderia multivorans
ATCGCGGGCTGCAGCCCGGTGCCCGCGAGGTCCGCGGACAGCCCGGACGGCGCCGCGCCGTACAGGATGATGCCGGGCCGCACCCAGTCGAAGTGGGTGGACGGATGCCACAGCACGGCCGCCGAATTGGCGAGGCTGCGCGCGCCGGCGATCCCTTCCGCGCCGCGCTCGAAGGTCGCGACCTGCTCGGCCACGCCGCGTTCGCTGTCGGCATCGGAGAAATGGGTCATCAACGTGATCTGGCCGATCCCCGGGCAGGCGCGCGCGCGCTCCCAGGCGGCGCGATACTTCTCCGGCGTGTAGCCGAGCCGGTTCATCCCGCTGTTCATCTTGAGCTGGATGTTGACGGGCTTCGACAGACGCGCGGTCTCGAGCATGCGCATCTGCTCGTCGTTGTGCACCGAGGTGGTCAGGCTGTAGCGGTCGATCACAT
>NZ_JAAGNW010000094.1:2111-2590 GCF_010645215.1 Burkholderia multivorans
CGATGTCGGTCGAACGGAAGAAGCCTTCGAGCAACAGGATCGGACCCGCCCAGCCCAGCTCGCGCAGCTTGACGGCCTCGTCGAGGTCGAGCAGGCCGAAGCCGTCGGTGCCGCGCAGGCCCGGGAAGACCCGGGCGAGACCATGGCCGTAGGCATTGGCCTTGACGACGGTCCACACCTTGGAGCGGGCGGCGTAGCGGCGGACGACGGAGAGATTGTTCGCGAGGGCGGCGGTATGAATCGTGGCGGAAATCGGGCGCGGCATAGGAAATTTTCGTAAAGACGCTTGCGAATCATCAGCTTAACGCGTCTCGTGGACGCGGGTCCGATCATTCACGGAACGATCGGGGGATCTTGCTAGTCCGAATTGACGTATTTTCATGATATAAAGCCGTGCGCACAACCCATTTTGAACGGAATAAGTCCGATTGCGCGGCCACCACGGCCGAGCCGCAGCGAGGAAAGCATCGCTACAGATG
>NZ_JAAGNW010000094.1:2600-6578 GCF_010645215.1 Burkholderia multivorans
ATCGCCGCAATCGCCCTGCTGAAAGACCTCCACGCGCCGAACTGGATGATACCGCTGCTCAAGCTGTTCTTCGTCCTGTCCTACGTCGTGCTGGCTGCCTTCGTCGGCGCGTTCGCCGATTCGCGTCCGAAGGGGCGCGTGATGTTCATCACCAATTCGATCAAGGTGGTCGGCTGCCTCGTGATGCTGTTCGGCGCGCATCCGCTGATCGCGTACGGCATCGTCGGCTTCGGCGCGGCCGCCTACTCGCCCGCCAAGTACGGCATCCTGACCGAGCTGCTGCCGCCTGACCGCCTCGTCGCCGCCAACGGCTGGATCGAGGGCACCACGGTCGGCTCGATCATCCTCGGCACCGTGCTCGGCGGCGCGCTGATCAGCCCGCACATCGCCGCGCACGTGCACGCGCATACGCCGCCGTCGATCAACACGCCCGCCGAGGCGGCGATGCTCGTGATCATGGCCATCTACGTGATCGCCGCGCTGTTCAATCTGCGGATTCCCGACACCGGCGCGCGCTACCCGAGGCAGGAGCACGGGCCGATCAAGCTCATCACCGATTTCGCCGATTGTTTCATGACGCTCTGGCGCGACAAGCTCGGCCAGATCTCGCTCGCCGTCACGACGCTGTTCTGGGGCGCGGGCGCGACGCTGCAGTTCATCGTGCTGAAGTGGGCCGAGGTGTCGCTCGGCATGTCGCTGTCCGAGGGCGCGATCCTGCAGGCGGTGGTCGCGATCGGCGTGGCGGCCGGCGCGATGGTCGCCGCGAGCCGGATCCCGCTGCGCAAGTCGCTGAGCGTGCTGCCCGTCGGCATCATGATGGGCATCGCGGTGATGATGATGGCGTTCTACACGCGCGACCTGTTCCCGTCGAACTGGGTCGTCCATCTCGGCCACCTGCGGGTGCCCGTCCACCTGATCGTCGCCTATGTGTTCCTGATGGTGGTGGGCGCGCTGTCGGGCTTCTTCGTCGTGCCGATGAACGCGCTGCTCCAGCATCGCGGCCACGTGCTGCTGTCCGCCGGCCACTCGATCGCGGTGCAGAACTTCAACGAGAACCTGTCGGTGCTCGTGATGCTGTGCCTGTATGCGGTGCTGGTCTGGCTCGACGTGCCGGTCGGGATCGTGATCGTGCTGTTCGGCACCTTCGTGTGCCTGACGATGTGGCTCGTGATGCGCCGCCATCTCGCGAACCAGCGCCAGTTCGATTCGGTCTCGCTGATCGGCGAATCGAAACACTGAGGCAGCGCCGCGCGCGTGCGCTACACTCGGCGCGCCCTGTTCGTTTTTTATCGCGCCGCGCCCGCCCGGGCCGGCGCGCTCCATCCATGACCCGACCCATTCCCCATGCGCTGACCATCGCCGGCTCCGATTCCGGCGGCGGGGCCGGCATCCAGGCCGACCTCAAGACCTTCTCGGCGCTCGGCGCCTATGGCGCGAGCGTGATCACCGCGCTCACCGCGCAGAACACCCGCGGCGTGACCGCGGTCCATGCGCCCGATGCCGGCTTCGTCACGGCCCAGCTCGACGCGGTGTTCAGCGACATCCGCATCGACGCGGTGAAGATCGGCATGCTCGCGAACGCCGCGATCACGCGCGCGGTCGCCGACGCGCTCGAGCGCTATCGGCCGCGCCACGTGGTGCTCGACACCGTGATGATCTCGAAGAGCAACCATGCGCTGCTCGCCCCCGACGCCGTGGATGCGCTGCGCGACAGGCTGCTGCCGCTCTCGGATCTGGTCACCCCGAATCTGCCGGAAGCCGCCGTGCTGCTCGGCGTCGCCCCCGCGCACGACGAAGCGGAGATGGTGCGCCAGGGCGAGGCGCTCGTCGCGCGCGGCGCGCGGGCGGTGCTGATGAAAGGCGGCCATCTGCCGGCGACGCAGGACAGCCCCGACTGGCTCGTGCGGGCGGCCGACACGCTGCGCATCGACGGCGCGCGCCTCGCTGTGGCCAACACGCACGGCACCGGTTGCACGCTGTCGTCGGCGATCGCCGCGCTGCTGCCGCAACGCGACGGGCTCGCCCCGGCGATCCGCGACGCGAAGCAGTACCTGACCGCGGCGATCGCCGCGAGCGGGCGGCTCGACGTCGGCCACGGCGTCGGCCCGGTGCACCACTTCCATGCGTGGTGGTGACGCGCGTTAAAGTGCGGCCGCCGCGAATGCCGCGGCCTGCCCGGGCCACGCGTCCGGCACGATGAAGCCGCGCGCGCATTCGACCCAGCCGCCCTCGGCGTCGGGCTCGAGCGCGGCCACCAGCGACGGCGCGGCCTGTTCACTCACGCGGTCGAGCAACTCGGACGCACGCATTCCTTCCGCCTGCGCCTGCGCCGCATCGAGCCGGCGCGGCGCGAGCCACGCGAGACGCGGCAGCACGATCCAGCGCAACGCCTCGTCCCCTTCGGCTTGAGCCGACGCGCGCCAATCGGCGTGCGTGATCCAGAAGCCGCGCGGATGCGCGGCGTGCAGCGCCGGCGGATCGCTTACCGGCGACGCCTGCCCCACCCGCGCGGCGCGGTAGAACAGCCAGCCCTTCACCAGCATCTGCGCCTGCCAGGGTCCGGCATGGCCCAGCGCGTCGAACGCCGGGAGGTGTGTCAGCCGCAGCTGGTGCTCGACCAGCTTGCGCCGCTTCAGGTCGAACCGATCGGCGAGATTCGGACCGACGAAGTCCGCGAGCGCCGCCGTCCCCGCCTCCGCCGCGCACAGATAGCATTTGACCGCGAGTTCCCAGTGCAGGCGCGCGCCGTCCGTCGTTTCGAGCAGGAAATCGCATTCGCCGAGCGTACGGCCGTGGCTGCGCAGCGGCAGGTTCGCCGCGACCAGGCGCCAGCCGGGCGCATGCGCGGCGAAGAAACCGATCAGTTCTTCCGCATAGCGCCCGAGCCGGGTCGGGCGCGCGTGCGCGAGCGCCCGATGCAATGCGTCGGGTTGCCGGTCGAGCGCCGCGAGCCATGCGCCGAGCGCAGCCGGGGCGGCGAACGGGGCGGCCGGCTGAGGGGCGGCCGGTTGCGCGAGCGGCACGTCCGGCGTCGCGGCGAGGAGCGGCGCGCTTTCCAGCAACCAGCCGAGATCGCGCACCGCCGGGTCGCGCAAGCTGCGCCAGCCCGCGGCGGGCGCGACCGCGCTCATTGGTCGCCGGCGGGCGCCGGCGCGCGCTGGTAGGTGTCGCGCGCGAGGCACAGGTCGGCCCAGGCCTTGGACTTGTCCTGCAGGCTGCGCAACAGGTAGGCCGGATGGTAGGTGACGATCACCGGCACGCCCTCGTACGTATGCACGCGGCCGCGCAGCGAGGCGGCGCTCGCGTCGCTCTTCAGCAGCGTCTGCGCGGCGAAACGGCCGAGCGCGACGATCAGCTTCGGCTTCACGAGCGCGACCTGGCGCTGCAGGTACGGCTCGCAGCGCGCAACCTCGTCCGGCTCCGGGTTACGATTGCCGGGCGGCCGGCACTTGATCACGTTCGCGATGTAGACGTTCTCGCCCCGCTTGAGCGTCAGCGCCTGCAGCATGTTGTCGAGCAGCTTGCCCGCCTGGCCGACGAACGGCTCGCCCTGCCTGTCCTCGTTCTCGCCCGGCGCCTCGCCGACCAGCATCCAGTCGGCGTCGCGATCGCCGACGCCGAACACGGTATTGGTGCGCTTCTCGCACAGCTTGCAGTCCTGGCAAGTCGCGACGCGCGCGCTCAGCGCGTCCCAGTCGAGCGCCGCCACCGACGACGCGCGCGGCGCGGCCGGTTCGGACGGTGCGCCCGGCAGGGCCGGCTCGAACACCGGCTCGAGATCGAACCACGACATGTCGTCGTCGGGCGCGTCGGGCGACGCCTGCGCGTCGGCCGGCGCCGCGCGGGGCGCGGGATCGGCCGCACGCGGCGCGACCTCGTGGCGCGCCCGGCCCGCGTCCGTGTCAGGCGAGGCGTTGCGCGCGGGCCGCGGCGCGTCCGCTACGTCGAGCGCGGACGATGCGCGCGCATCGATCTCCA
>NZ_JAAGNW010000094.1:6588-24235 GCF_010645215.1 Burkholderia multivorans
CGCCTTCCACGCGCGCGCCGCGCCTCACCCACCTGGGCGCGAGCCCCAGTTCCTCGAGTGCCGACTCAACCCACGCCATGCGCGCCTCCTTCGTTCGTCAAGGTAAGACGCATCACGATCGCGTCCTCCCGGCCGTGATGCCGGGCCGGGTAATAATTCTTGCGCCGTCCGACCGTTGCGAAGCCGAAGCGCTCATACAGCTGCAGCGCGCGCGGATTCGACGGCCGCACTTCCAGCAACACGCCGTCGAGACGCTCGGCGCACGCGATCCGCACCGCTTCGCGCAGCAGCGCGAGACCCGCGCCCGAGCGCTGCACCGAAGGCGCGACGCACAGATTCAGCAGATGCATCTCGTCGACAACCGGCATCAGCACGCAATAGCCGACGAGCGTGCCCGTCACGTGCCGCATGCACACGCCGAAATAGCCGTTGCGCAACGAATCCTCGAAGTTGCCGCGCGTCCACGGAAATTCGTACGCGACGCGTTCGATCGCGACCACTTCGTCGAGATCGGCGTCGGTCATCGGCGACAGGTAGCGATCGGCGAGCAGCACGCCGCTCATCGGCCGCCTCCGCCCGCCCGCGCCGCGAGCCGTTCCGCGGTGGTCTGCGCGACCTTGTCGCGCACATATTCGGGCGCCGCCTGGTCGGCGGGCACGACCCGGCCGGCGCGGTACGCGCGCCAGGCGAGATGCGCGATCGGCAACGCGTGCGGCAGCGCGCGCGCCTCGATCGCCTGCGCGAGCGCCGCGGCCGGCAGGCGCGCGCCGAACGCCGCGGCGGCATTGCCGGCGAGCGTGAACGGCGCGTCGGGCGCGGGCACGGCCGAGGGCGCATCGAGCGACGCCGGCTGCTCGGTGCGCCAGTCCTGGCACGCCTCGTCCCAGGCGTATTCGGCCCAATAAACCTCGTCCATGCGCGCGTCGAGCGCGGCCAGCACGCGGGCGGGCGCGGCGCCCGCCGGCGCGTTCAGGCGCGCATGCTCGGCACACGCGAGCAGCGTGCCGACCGGCACGACCGGCAGCGAACGCCCGAACGCGAGCCCCTGCGCGACGCCCGTGGCGGTGCGCAAACCCGTAAACGAGCCCGGCCCCGCGCCGAACGCGATCGCCGCGCAGGCCGCGAGCGTGAGCCCGGCCTCGTCGAGCAGCTCGCGCACGGCGGGCAGCACCCGCGTGCTCGAGACCGCGCCGGTTTCGTCGTGGCGCACCCAGGTCCGGAAGGAAAACGAGCCGTCGGCCGTCGCGGCCGCGCTCAGCAACGCGACCGAACAAAACTCGGTCGACGTGTCGATGGCAAGAAGCACTGTTTGTGTCATGGCCGACATTGTAATGCGAGGCCCCGTCCGCACGGGCGTTCCGCCCCGATTCGCGACGCGCCGCCGCGCGCGCCGCGGTTTGGAAGAAACGTTCGACCCGCCATCGCGCCCCGCTTGCTAAGATCGCCCCACCTTGAAACCTTACGGAGACACCCGATGAGCGACATCACCGTTCAATTCAACCAGGCCCAGGAAGACGTCAAGCAACTGTCCGAGCGCCCCGGCAACCTGACGCTGCTGCGCCTCTACGCGCTGTTCAAGCAGGCCACCGACGGCGACGTGCACGGCGACAAGCCCGGCTTCACCGACATCGTCGGCAAGTACAAGTACGACGCCTGGGCGGCGCTCAAGGGCACCTCGCAGGACGCCGCGAAGCAGCAATACGTCGAGCTGGTCGAGTCGCTGAAGAACGGCACGGCCTCCTGAGCCACGCCGATCGCACCGGAAACCTGCCCTTATCCGCAGTCAAATCCCTGCCAAGTGGTGCGATCGGCACAACAAAGGACTGGCGCAGCGCAGCAAAAATCCTTATAATGCGCGCTGCGTCACACCTTAAGCGGCCCGAAACCGCCCCTTTCTGTCTGACGTCCCGTAGCGTTTAGCTCCAATCCAGTTTAGAACCTGTCCCCTCCTGCCTAGGCCCCACGGGCCGTCTTGTATCAGGCTGGCGGCAGCGCCCAAGGAGGCGCGCCGCATCCGAAACAGCTTCTAACGAAAAGCCCGCATGGCAGTCCGCATGCGGACGATGTCTCGTTTCCCGATTTGCTCGATCAATCCGACGACTTGGGTATGCGCGATTGGCGCCGACGTTTCACCCACTGTGTGTGTATCAAGGATTGTTAATGACTTCGAGCAACCTCTCCAGCCCGCTGAACGCGATCGTCGACGACGTGCTTGCCCTCGACTCCGCCGCGCCCGCCGTGGCAGCGCCCGTCGAGGCCGCGCCGGCCGACGCCGCGCCGGACACGAGCGGCCCGACCTTCGCGTCGCTCGGCCTTTCGCCGGAAATCGTGTCGGCACTGGAAGCCGCCGGCTACGCCAAGCCGACGCCCGTGCAGGAGCGCGCGATTCCGGCCGGGATCGCCGGCCGCGACCTGCTGGTATCGAGCCCGACCGGCTCGGGCAAGACCGCTGCATTCATGCTGCCGGCAATCGAGCGCTTCGCCCAGCTGGCGCAACAGCCGCGCGCCCCGCGCGAGCCGCAAGGCGCTGCGCGTGGTGCGCGCCGGCCGCAGCCGGTCGCCCGCCCGGGCCTGCTCGTGCTGACGCCGACCCGCGAACTCGCGATGCAGGTAACGACGGCCGCCTCGACCTATGGCCGCCATCTGCGCCGCCTGCGCACGGTCAGCATCCTCGGCGGCGTCGCCTACGGCCAGCAGCTGATGCTGCTCGCGAAGAACCCGGAAATCCTGGTCGCGACGCCGGGCCGCCTGCTCGACCACCTCGAGCGCGGCCGTATCGACCTGTCCGAACTGAAGATGCTGGTGCTCGACGAAGCCGACCGGATGCTCGACATGGGCTTCATCGACGACATCGAGACGATCGTCGCCGCTACGCCGGCCACCCGTCAGACCATGCTGTTCTCGGCCACGCTCGACGGCAAGATCGGTTCGCTGACGGGCCGCCTGCTCAAGGATCCGGAGCGGATCGAGATCGTCCAGCGCCTGGAATCGCGCACGAACATCGCGCAGACCGTCCACTACGTCGACGACCGTGACCACAAGGATCGCCTGCTCGATCACCTGCTGCGCGACGACGCGCTCGACCAGGCGATCATCTTCACGGCGACCAAGATCGACGCCGACCAGCTGGCCGGCCGCCTCGCGGATGCGGGCTTCGAATCGGCCGCGCTGCACGGCGACCTGCCGCAGGGCGCGCGCAATCGCACGATCCGTGCGCTGCGCGAGCGCCGTGTGCGCGTGCTCGTCGCGACCGACGTCGCGGCGCGCGGGATCGACATCCCCGGCATCACGCACGTGTTCAACTACGACCTGCCGAAGTTCGCGGAAGACTACGTGCACCGGATCGGCCGTACCGGCCGCGCCGGCCGCTCGGGCACCGCGGTGAGCCTCGTGCACCACGCCGAGCAGGGCGCGCTCAAGCGCATCGAGCGCTTCGTGCGCGCACCGCTGCCGGTCAACGTGGTCGAAGGCTTCGAGCCGCGCAAGGCGCCCCCGCGCAACGGCCCGAGCCGCGGCCGTCCGGGCGGCGGCAACGGTGGTCGACGCTTCGGCGGCAAGCCGGGCGGCAGCCGTGAAGGCTACGGCGCACGCCAGGGTCAAGGCCAGGGCTACGGCGGCGGCAACGGCGGCGGCTGGAGCGGCAAGCCCAGCAATGGCGGCGGCAAACCCGCCGGCGGCAGCCGCGAAGGCTACGGCGGCGCACGCCGCGAAGGCGGCAGCGGCGGCGGTTACCGCAGCAGCGGCCCGCGTCGCGGCAACGCGTCGTAAGCCTCCGCATGCGGGCCACGCGGTCCGCATCGCTCCTCCCCGAACCGGCGCCCAGGCGCCGGTTTTTTTTGCTCGCGCTCGAAATATCACGATGTGAAAAAATCTTTTGTGTCGTAAAAAAGCATGTTGCGTGGCACAACCATGTGGATTGCAGGATGGGAAAGGTCGTTCCTCATCATGAAATGCGACATATAAACCATTGTTTTTATTAATCTATATTTTTCCCAAGTTCCGCCTCCAAGTCCTGTCTTCGCTCCGTCGATTTGCCTAGACTCTTATACAAGAGTTCACGAAACGGAATACCTCCGCCCCACCCGCCGCTTCGTGGCCACCGGATTCGCAACACCCTTCTTCAGGCAACGACCACACAAGGAGCACACCATGTCGCGTCAACAACAGGTTCAGGAACTGCAACAGCAATGGGACACCGACCCGCGCTGGAAGGGCATCATCCGCAACTACAGCGCCGAGGACGTGGTGCGCCTGCGCGGCTCCACCCCGATCGAGCACACGCTCGCCAAGCGCGGCGCGGAAAAGCTGTGGGAGCAGATCAATAGCGAGCCGTTCGTCAACGCACTCGGCGCACTGACCGGCAACCAGGCGAGGCAGCAGGTCAAGGCCGGCCTCAAGGCGATCTACCTGTCGGGCTGGCAAGTCGCGGGCGACGCGAACCTCGCCGGTGAAATGTATCCGGATCAGTCGCTCTATCCGGCGAACTCGGTGCCGCAGGTCGTCAAGCGCATCAACAACACGCTGACCCGCGCCGACCAGATCCAGTGGTCGGAAGGCAAGAACCCGGGCGACGAGGGCTACGTCGACTTCTTCGCGCCGATCGTCGCGGACGCCGAGGCAGGCTTCGGCGGCGTGCTCAATGCGTTCGAACTGATGAAGGCCATGATCGAAGCCGGCGCGTCGGGCGTGCACTTCGAAGACCAGCTCGCCTCCGTGAAGAAGTGCGGCCACATGGGCGGCAAGGTGCTCGTGCCGACCCGCGAAGCCGTCGCCAAGCTGACCGCGGCGCGTCTCGCGGCCGATGTGTCGGGCACGCCGACCGTGCTGGTCGCGCGCACCGACGCCGAAGCGGCCGACCTGATCACCTCGGACATCGACGACAACGACAAGCCGTTCCTGACCGGCGAGCGCACCGTCGAAGGGTTCTACCGCACCCAGCCGGGCCTCGGCCAGGCGATCTCGCGCGGCCTGGCCTACGCGCCGTACGCCGACCTGATCTGGTGCGAAACCGGCAAGCCGGACCTCGAGTACGCGAAGCAGTTCGCCGAGGCGATCCACAAGCAGTTCCCGGGCAAGCTGCTGTCCTACAACTGCTCGCCGTCGTTCAACTGGAAGAAGAACCTCGACGACGCGACGATCGCGAAGTTCCAGAAGGAACTCGGCGCGATGGGCTACAAGTTCCAGTTCATCACGCTGGCCGGCTTCCACGCGCTGAACTACTCGATGTTCAACCTCGCGCACGGCTATGCCCGCACCCAGATGAGCGCGTTCGTCGAACTGCAGCAGGCCGAGTTCGCCGCCGCCGACAAGGGCTTCACCGCGGTCAAGCACCAGCGCGAAGTCGGCACCGGCTACTTCGACGCCGTCACGCAGACGGTCGAGCGCGACGCATCGACCACCGCGCTGCACGGCTCGACCGAAGACGAACAGTTCTTCGACGGCAAGAAGGTCGCGTAACGCGCAGCACGGCGCGGCGACGCGCCGCGCTCGCGAAACAGGCGATCAGGGAGAAGACGGGCCTGCCGCGCACTGCGGGGCAGGCCGCGCGCGGCGGCGTCAAGCGCCGCGCAGGACAGCGCGCCGGCTCGCCCGGCGCGCGTTGCTTGGTGCGCGGGCCCGGCCCCGCGCGCCCTACCGATAGACGATCACCGGGATTTTCGTATGGGTCAGCACCCGCTGCGTCTCGCTGCCGATCAGCAGGCTGCCCAGCCCGCGCCGGCCGTGCGAGGCCATGAAAATCACGTCGCAGCCGCCCGCCGCCGCCGCCTCGATGATGCCGAGGTAAGGCGACGGATGCACGCTCGTGCAGCTGTCGAACACCACCCCCGCCTGCCGCGCCTCGGCCTCGACCTCGTCGAGATGGGTGCGCGCCTCGCGCTCGCTGCGTTCGCGGAAATCGGCGGGCGGCTCGATCACCACCTCGGAAAACGGCGAATACGGATATTGCGGCAGACACGCATAGGCGGTCACGCGCGCGCCGACCGTCCGCGCGAGATCGATCGCGCCGTCGATCGCCTTCTTCGACAGATCGGATCCATCGGTCGGAACCAGGATGTGCTTGAACATGGCGGCCTCCGTCGGCGGCAACGCAGCGCCCGCGCGGCAATCGCGCGCGTCGCGCCGCCGGGCACCCTGCCTAGCTTGATTGTAGTGCGCGAAAGCCGGCCGTCGGCCGCGCCAGAGGGTTCGCCCTCATATCGGAAACGCGCGCCGGCGCCGGACTCAACCCCAATAGCCCGGTTGTTCGTACGTATGCTTCAGGAAATCGAGGAACAGCCGCACCCGCAACGGCAGATGGCGGCGCTGCGGAAACACCGCGTGAATGCCGATCGGCGGCGCCGCGTAGGCGGCGAGCACGGTGACGAGACGGCCCGCGGCGATGTCCGCGCCGACCTCCCACCACGAGCGCCACGCGAGGCCGTGACCGTCGAGACACCATTCGTGCAGCACCGCGCCGTCCGAGCACTCCATGGTGCCGGCCACGCGGATCGACACGACCTTGCCGTCCTCCTGGAAGGTCCAGCCGCGCTGCTGGTTCGCATTGGCGGCGAGCGCGAGGCAGTTGTGGCGCGGCAGCTCCGCGAGCGTCACCGGGGTGCCGTTCCGCGCCAGGTACGCCGGCGAGCCGACGCAGACCCGGCGGTTCTCGCCGAGCTTGAGCGACACGAGCGACGAATCGGGCAGCTCGCCGAGCCGCACCGCGCAGTCGAAGCCTTCGTTGACGAGATCGACCATGCGATCGGACAAATCGAGCGTGATCGACACGTCCGGGTGCGCGGCGGTGAAATCCGGCGCGAGCGGCGCGACGTGCCGGCGCCCGAAGCCCGCCGGCGCCGACACCCGCAGATGTCCGCTCGCCTTGACGCCGCCCGCCGACACGCTCGCCTCCGCGTTCTGCATGTCGTGGATGATGCGCTGGCAATCCTCGAGGAACGCCGAGCCTTCGAAGGTCAGCGTCAGCTTGCGGGTCGTGCGCACCAGCAGCTTCACGCCGAGCCTCTCCTCGAGGGCGTCGAGCCGGCGCCCGATGATCGCCGGCGCGACGCCCTCGGCGTGCGCGGCGGCCGACAGGCTGCCCTTCGCGGCCACGGCGGCGAAGGTTTCGATTTGCTTGAAACGATCCATGCGGCGAATGAACGGTATACGCCGTTCGACAAGAAGTCAGCGATGACGCGCTAGATTAGGTAGATGAAAGTAAAAGATCAAGTGATGATTAGCCTCTTTTTTATCTCAGCCCATCACCAATACAATCAACCCTGACCTCTGATCACGGAGCGCAAGGCTATGTCGGCCACAACGACACTCTCCCCGAAGGCCATCCTGTTCGACGCGTACGGCACGCTGTTCGACGTGCACGCGGTCGTCGCCGCGGCCGAGCAGCTGTATCCCGGCCACGGCGAGCGGCTGTCGCAGCTGTGGCGGCGCAAGCAGATCGAATACACCCAGCTGCGCACGCTCGCCGACCCGGCCGGCGCGCACTACCGGCCGTTCTGGGACATCACGCGCGACGCGCTGCGCTTCGCCGCGCGCGCGCTCGGCCTCACGCTGTCGAGCGCGGCCGAGAAGCGTCTGCTCGACGACTACGCGTGCCTGTCGACCCATCCCGACACCGTGCCCGCACTGCGTGCGCTGCGCGCGCTGCCGGCGCAGCCGCGCCTCGCGATCCTGTCGAACGGCGATCCGCGCATGCTCGACATCGCGGTGAAGGGCGCCGGCATGAACGGCCTGTTCGACCGCGTGCTGTCGGTGGACGCGGTGCGCGCGTACAAGCCGTCGCCGCTCGCCTACGCGCTCGGCACGGCGGCCTTCGACGCCGCGCCGCGCGAGATCGTGTTCGTCTCGTCGAACGGCTGGGACGCCGCGGGCGCCGGCTGGTTCGGCTACACGACGTTCTGGCTCAATCGCGCGGGCGCGCCGTTCGAGGAACTCGACGCGCCGCCCGACGGCAGCGGCCCCGGCATGGCCGACCTGCTCGCTTTCCTCGCCGCCCCGGCTCCCGCCGGCAGACCGGCCGGCCGGCCGCGCCCCAGCCCGGGCGCGTGAGCCGGCAGGACTGCCGCCTTCCCCAACCCCTTACCGCAAACCGCAACTGACCGACCAAGGAGAGACACATGAGCATTACGCTGAAGCTGCCGCAAGGCATGGCGATCACGGGCGAACTGAAGCCCGGCTACGACGCGATCCTGACGCCCGAGGCGCTCGAACTCGTCGCGCAGCTGCACCGCGCCTTCGAACCGCGCCGCCAGGCCCTCCTGAAGGCGCGCGCCGAACGCACCCAGCGTCTCGACGCGGGCGAGCGTCCGGACTTCCTCGCCGCCACCCAGGCGGTGCGCGACGGCGACTGGAAGGTCGCGCCGCTGCCCGCCGACCTGCAGTGCCGCCGCGTGGAAATCACCGGTCCGGTCGAGCGCAAGATGATCATCAACGCGCTGAACTCGGGCGCGGACTCGTACATGACGGACTTCGAGGACTCGAACGCGCCGAGCTGGACCAACCAGCTCGACGGCCAGACCAACCTGCGCGACGCCGTGCGCCGCACGATCTCGCTCGAGCAGAACGGCAAGTCGTACCGGCTCAACGACACGATCGCGACGCTGATCGTGCGTCCGCGCGGCTGGCACCTCGACGAGAAGCACGTGACGGTCGACGGCCAGCGCGTATCGGGCGGCATCTTCGACTTCGCGCTGTACCTGCTCCACAACGCGAAGGAACTGATCGCGCGCGGCTCGGGCCCGTACTTCTATCTGCCGAAGATGGAAAGCCACCTCGAGGCGCGCCTGTGGAACGAGATCTTCGTCGCCGCGCAGGAAGCGGTCGGGATCCCGCGCGGCACGATCCGCGCGACGGTGCTGATCGAGACGATCCTCGCCGCGTTCGAGATGGACGAGATCCTGTATGAACTGCGGGAGCACAGCTCGGGCCTGAACGCGGGCCGCTGGGACTACATCTTCTCGGCGATCAAGAAGTTCAAGAATGACCGCGATTTCTGCCTGGCCGACCGCGCGAAGATCACGATGACGGTGCCGTTCATGCGCGCCTACGCGCTGCTGCTGCTCAAGACCTGCCACAAGCGCAACGCACCCGCGATCGGCGGCATGAGCGCGCTGATCCCGATCAAGAACGATCCGGACGCGAACGACAAGGCGAGGGCCGGCGTGCGCGCCGACAAGGCGCGCGACGCGACCGACGGCTACGACGGCGGCTGGGTCGCCCACCCGGGCCTCGTGCCGCTCGCGATGGAAGAGTTCGTCAAGGTGCTCGGCGACAAGCCGAACCAGATCGGCAAGCAGCGCGACGACGTGAAGATCGAGGGCAAGAACCTGCTCGACTTCCAGCCGGAAGCGCCGATCACCGAGGCGGGCCTGCGCAACAACATCAACGTCGGCATCCACTACCTCGGCTCCTGGCTCGCGGGCAACGGCTGCGTGCCGATCCACAACCTGATGGAAGACGCGGCCACGGCCGAGATCTCGCGCTCGCAGGTGTGGCAATGGATCCGCTCGCCGAAGGGCGTGCTCGACGACGGCCGCAAGGTCACCGCGGATCTCGTGCGCGAGTACACGAAGGCCGAGCTCGGCAACGTGAAGCAGGTCGTCGCGGGCGACACGCAGCCGTACGAGCGCGCGGCCGCGATCTTCGAGCAGATGTCGACGTCGGAGAACTTCACCGAGTTCCTGACGCTGCCGCTCTACGAAGCGATCTGACAAATCGCGCGGGCCGCCCGGCCCGTCACGGAAAAAGGCGCCGCGAGGCGCCTTTTTCATGGTCCGGCGCGCACGCCGCGTCAGGCCGCGGCGCGCTCGCGTCGATACTGCACCCAGTCGCCCGAGGCAATCCGCGGCGTGCCCGCGACGGCGCGCTCGGCCACCGGATAGAACAGGCAGGGGTAATGCCGGCCGCCCAGCTGCACGGATGCCTCGCGCGCGGCGAACAAGCCGTCGTCGCCCGGATACACCTGCTCGATCTCGTCGAGCACCGGCACGAGCCGTTCGTCGATCGCGTAGACGTCGCCCCAGACGAGATCCGGGCCGTCATCCGTCGCGATCATCCCCGGATAACGGCCGAGATCGTAGAGCCGACCAGCGAGCGCCGCGGCGCCCAGCAACTGCGGCGCCGCGATCCCATGCCGCTCGGCGGCGCGGCTGATGTCGTTGACCTCCCCGGCGCGCAGGGTTCCGTAGACAAATACATGGCGCATGGCACGTCCTTCCTCATCACTTGAAACACCACAGGGCGCGACGCGCCGCTTCAAGTCAGCGGCGCATCGCTGACGAGCACGCCGTCGGCATCCGCGTAGATCCAGTTGCCGGGCGCGATGCGGGTGCCCAACACGAAAACCGGCACGTCGGCCGCGCCCTCGCCGCGCCGGTCGCTCCGGCGCGGATGCGCGGCCAGCGCGACGATGCCGACGTTGCACACGGCCAGCTCCTGCGTGTCGCGCACGCAGCCGTAGACCACCACGCCGGCCCAGCGGTTGCGCTCGGCCAGCAGGCCGAGATTGCCGCCGACGAGCGCGCAGCGCGTGCTGCCGCCGCCGTCGACGACGAGCACGCGCCCGCCGCCGTCCTGTTCCAGCGTCTTGCGCACCAGCGTGTTGTCCTCGAACAGCTTGAGCGTCGCGGCCGGGCCGCTGAACGATGCCGCGCGGCCGAACGGGCGGAACACGGGTTCGAGCACGCGCAGCGTGCCGTCGGCGAGCCGGTCCTCGTGCGCGTCGCAGAGATCGGTGGTGGCGAACGTCATCTCGGGTCTCCTGTTGGTCAATTCCGGTCGCGACATTATCGACCGAAAAAATCCCGCAGCGGTGCGAGGTCGAGCGCCCCTACAATAGGCGTGAGACACCCGTCGCATGCCGCACCGACTTCGATCGCCCATGAGCCCATCCGTTCCCCTGCGCCCGCCCGCCGCGCCCACCATCATCGAGATTCCGCCCGAGTTCACGCCGACGCCTGCACATCCGATGTGCGTACGCGCGCGGCCGGTGGCCGCGGGCGTACGTATTCCGCTGCATACCCACGCCTGGGCGCAGGTCGCCTATGCCTCGCGCGGGGTGTTGCGGATCGCGACGGCCAGCACCACCTGGATGGTGCCGCCCTCGCGCGCGATCTGGGTGCCGCCGCGCGTCACCCATGAAGTCGTGATCGTCGAGGACGCCTACCTGCGCACGCTCTATATCGACGAATCCGCGGTGCCGGACGGGCTCGATGCGTGCCGGGTGGTCGAGGTGTCGGGGCTGCTGCGCGAATTGATCGGCGCGCTGGAGGCGCGGCCCGCGAGCGCCGCGCGCGAGACGCTGCTGTATTCGCTCGTGCTCGACGAGCTGACCCAGGCCGAACCGCTGCCGCTCGCCGTGCCGATGCCCGCCGAAAAACGCCTGCGCGCGCTGTGCGAGGCCGTGCTCGCGCAGCCTGCGCACGGCGAATCGCTCGAATACTGGGCAGCCGGCGTGGGGGCGAGCACGCGCACGCTCGCGCGGCTGTTCCGGCAGGAGCTGGGGGTGAGCTTTTCGCAGTGGCGCCAGCAGGCGCTGCTCGCGCGCGCGATTCCGCTGCTCAACCAGGGGCGCCCGCTGTCGCAGGTGGCGCGCGAACTCGGCTATCGCAGCCAGAGCGCGTTCTCGGCGATGTTCCGGCGCGCGTTCGGGGCGAGCCCGCGCGCCTTCATGCAGCGCGGCGCCGATCCCCGCGCGGGCGAGGCCGAGGCGGCCGGGCACGACGCACGCGCCTAGACCGGCCGCACCATGTGGCGGATCGAGCCGAGCTGCGCGAGCCGCGAGCCGGCCAGCCGATATCCCATGCGCAGATAGAGGCGCGCGGCCGGGTTGTCGACGAACACCCGCAGCTGGGTTTCGCTGAGCCCGCGCGCTTTCGCCCAGCGATGCGCGGAGTCGAGCAGGTAGGTGCCCGCGCCGTGTTGCCGGTGCCCCTGCGCGATCTGCACGTCGCGGATATGCAGCGACGCGCCCTCCTCGGTCACCCTCAGGACCCCGATCCGCTCGCCGTCGAGTTCGAGAATGAAATTCTCCGAATCGCGCCAACTGGCGAAAAAGAGATCCGTTCGCCATTCGAGGCCATGGCGCCGGTAATACGCGCCCATGTTGCGGTGCGTGAGCGCCTCGGCAAACGGAAAATCGTCCGCTTCGGCGGGGCGCAGCTGATACAACAGGCGGACATCGGTCGGATCGAGCATGGATGACAGGCCGGAAAACACATCATGACCGCCACGATAGCGCAGCTCGATCGGGATGCAATGCCGGTTTGCACGGAGGGCTTTTCACGCCGCAAAACAAAAAGCCCGTTCAGGCATTCCTGAACGGGCTTTGATCTGGCGGAGCGGACGGGACTCGAACCCGCGACCCCCGGCGTGACAGGCCGGTATTCTAACCAACTGAACTACCGCTCCAGCTTTTCTTCACTACGACCTGCAGGCGTTGGTTAAGCTCCTGCAAGCTTGCTTCGTTTCCAACGAAACGCCGCTGTATCTGGCGTCCCCTAGGGGATTCGAACCCCTGTACTCACCGTGAAAGGGTGATGTCCTAGGCCTCTAGACGAAGGGGACAACGTACTGCTTACACCTTTAACGCAAAAGCCCGTTCATATATGCAGCCTGAACGGGCTTCGATCTGGCGGAGCGGACGGGACTCGAACCCGCGACCCCCGGCGTGACAGGCCGGTATTCTAACCAACTGAACTACCGCTCCAGCTTTTCACTACGACCTGCAGGCGTTGGTTAAGCTCCTGCAAGCTTGCTTCGTTTCGAATGAAACGCCGCCGTATCTTGGCGTCCCCTAGGGGATTCGAACCCCTGTACTCACCGTGAAAGGGTGATGTCCTAGGCCTCTAGACGAAGGGGACATAATCTTTGCAGATTTGTCTTACTGCTTGGTTCTTGCTATCAACTTCCGTCAACAGCAGAGAACGAAATTCTAACTTCTTTTAAACCGTTTGTGAAGCATTTTTTTCACACTCTGCTTTACAAACTTCATTCTGCTCTGATGGTGGAGGTAAGCGGGATCGAACCGCTGACCTCTTGCATGCCATGCAAGCGCTCTCCCAGCTGAGCTATACCCCCTTGCAGAACAGAAACGAGATTCTAGAGGCGATTTCGAGGTTTGTAAATACCCTATTTGTTATTCGAGCATAATTTTTTGCATGCGCGCGTTTCGCGCAAGATCCGACGCCCTTCCGGGCGTCGGATCCGGGGCTCACGCGAGCCCGTTCTCGAGGCGCGCGACCACTGCTTCGCGGCCGAACAGCATCAGCACCGCGTCGATCGACGGCGTATGCGTGGTGCCCGCCACCAGCAGGCGCACCGGCATCGCGAGCTGCGGCATCTTGAGCCCGTGCGCGGCGAGCGTCGCCTTCAATGCGGCCGCGATCGCTTCCTTGGTCCACTCGACGTCCTTCAACGCAGCGGCCAGCGCCGCCAGCGCCGGACGCACCGCGTCCGTCACGTGCTGCGCGCGCGCCTCTGCATCGGGCGCGGGCGTACGGTAGAACATCGCCGCACCTTCCGCGATCTCCTTGACCGTCGACGCGCGATCCTTCATCAACCCGACCACGCCCACGAGATCCGGGCCCGTCGCCGCATCGACGCCGAGCGCCGTGAGGAACGGCTGCGCCAGCGTCGCGAGCCGCGTGTTGTCGGCCTGCTTGATGTAGTGGTTGTTGAGCCAGTTCAGCTTGCTGTGATCGTATTGCGCGGGCGACTTGCCGAGATGCTCGAGGTCGAACCATTCGACGAACTGCTCGCGCGAGAAGATCTCCGCATCGCCGTGCGACCAGCCGAGCCGCGCGAGATAGTTGAGCACCGCTTCCGGCAGGTAGCCGTCGTCGCGATAGCCCGTCACGCTCATCGCGCCGTGCCGCTTGCTCATCTTCTCGCCCTGCTCGTTCAGCACGGTCGGCAGATGCGCGTAGACCGGCACCTCGCCGCCGAGCGCACGCAGGATGTTGATCTGGCGCGGCGTGTTGTTCACGTGGTCGTCGCCGCGGATCACGTGCGTGATGCCCATGTCCAGGTCGTCGACCACGACGCAGAAGTTATAGGTCGGCGTGCCGTCCGGACGCGCGATCACGAGATCGTCGAGCTCCTCGTTCGAGATCTCGATATGCCCCTTCACCGCGTCGTCCCATGCGACCGCGCCCGTCAGCGGATTGCGGAAGCGCAGCACGGGCTGCACGCCCGCGGGCGGCGCCGGCAGCACCTTGCCGGGCTCCGGCCGCCAGGTGCCGTCGTAGCGCGGCTTCTCGCCCGCCTCGCGCTGGCGCTCGCGCAGCGCGTCGAGTTCCTCGGTCGACATGTAGCACGGATAGACGAGCCCCTGCTCCTGCATCTGGGCCAGCACCGCGCGGTAACGGTCCATCCGCTGCATCTGGTAGAACGGACCTTCGTCGAAATCGAGTTCGAGCCACTTCATGCCTTCGAGGATCGCGTCGACCGACGCCTCGTTCGAACGCTCGAGATCGGTGTCCTCGATCCGCAGCACGAAGGCGCCCTTCATCTTGCGGGCGAAGGCCCACGGATACAGCGCGGAACGGATGTTGCCGAGATGGATGAAGCCGGTCGGGCTCGGCGCGAAACGGGTGCGTACAGGACGGGTCATGACTGGTAACTCGATGGCCTTTTGGCGGCGCGTGAAATGAAACGACGCGAAATCGGCGCGCGCCCCGCCTGCATCGGGCGGGCTCGCGGGTCGAAACCGGAACGGAAAGAGGACGAATTATACCCGCCGCGCGCGCGTTGCCGGCCCCGTTGCACGCACGGCGCGGGTTTCGCGCAGGGCGCCTGCTTGCTTTATGATGGGCGCGCCGCGGCCGACCGCCGGCGCGGCACCTTACCGTGCGCCCTCGCGCGCCGTCGCACACCTGACGCGGGGCCGCGCCCCGCCGCGTAGCCGGAGATTTCCCGATGTCGTCCCCCCGCCTGTCCCGCCGCACCTTCTCGTTTGCGTGCGCGTCCGCCGCCCTCGCCGCCTGCACCTCGTTCGGCGACAAGCGCCCCGCGGACGGCAGTGCGTCCGCGACGCCCGCGCAGCCGCGCGAGAAGCCGCTGCGGATCGGCATCGCGCTCGGCGGCGGCGCCGCGCGCGGCTTCGCGCACATCGGCGTACTGAAGGCGCTCGAAGCCCGCAACATCCCGGTCGAGATCGTGGCCGGCACCAGCGCGGGCTCGGTGGTCGGCGCGCTCTACGCGTCGGGCATGAATGCGCTGCAGATCAACAAGCTCGCGCTGACGATGGACGAATCGTCGATCAGCGACTGGGCCACCCCGTTCCGCTCGCGCGGCCTGCTGCAAGGCGTCGCGCTTCAGAACTTCCTGAACAAGACGCTCAACAACCGGCCGATCGAGAAGATGGTCAAGCCGCTCGGCGTCGTCGCGACCGACCTCAAGAACGGCCAGGCGATCCTGTTCCAGCGCGGCAACACGGGGCTCGCGGTGCGCGCGTCGTGCAGCGTGCCCTCGGTGTTCGAGCCGGTGCGGATCGGCGATCGCGAGTATGTCGACGGCGGCCTCGTGAGCCCGGTGCCCGCGTCGTATGCGCGCAAGATGGGCGCCGACTTCGTGATCGCGGTCGACATCTCGTCGCGCCCCGAGGGCGCCCCCACCCAGAACCCGATCGAGATGCTGCTGCAGACCTTCACGATCATGGGCCAGACGATCAAGACCTACGAACTGGACAAGTATGCGGACGTCGTGATCCGCCCGAACCTCGCGGCGATCCGCGGCAGCGACTTCAACCAGCGCAACGCGGCGATCCTCGCCGGCGAGGAGGCGGTGGCCCGGATCATGCCGGAGCTGCAGCGCAAGCTCGCGGCCGCGCGCGGCGTGAGCGCCTGAGGCGCGAGCCGGGCCGCGCGCCGGCTTCGGCTTCACGCAAACAAAAACCCCGCGTCCTTGCGGAGGCGGGGTTCTGCGGGGCGCGGCGGGTTCAGTTGCCGCCGTTGCCGCCGATCGTCGCGCTCACGCGCTGACGCAGATCCTCGGGCTTGGTCGAGAACTGCGTCTCGATCCGGCGCGCGCCCGTGAAACGCTTTTCCCAGTAGGTGCTGTCGAGATCGTCGACGCGGATCGTGCTGCCCGTCGACGGCGAATGCACGAACTTGTTGTCGCCGATATAGATGCCGACGTGCGAGAAGGTGCGGCGCATCGTGTTGAAGAACACGAGGTCGCCCGGCTTCAGCTCGCTCATCCGGACCTTTTCACCGACGCGGCTCATCTCTTCCGCGCGACGCGGCAGCGACATGCCGAGCGTGTCCTGGAACACGTAGCGCACGAAGCCGCTGCAATCGAGCCCCGAATCCGGAGAATTGCCGCCCCAGCGGTAGCGCACGCCGATCATGTTCAGCGCGCCGACCACCACGTCGCCGGCCTTGCCGGCCATGCCGGACAGGAACGACTTCGCCCCGCCGTCGCTCGACGACGCGCTGGCCTGGGCATTTTGCTGGGAGGAAGAAGAGGAAGCCGTGCCCGACTGGGGCGTGAATGCGGCATTCTGGCTAAAACTGCTGACATCGTCGGCGAACGCGCCGGGAGCTGCAGCGATCAGGACGCCGATGAACATCCCGGCGACGACGCGCGTGCAAGCCTGGGTCAGATATCGGTGCTGCATTGGTCGATGGATTGCGCTTAAAAATCAGCTGATTGGCGGAAAATTTCGGTCGATACTAGCCACGAAGTATTGATTTGTCAAAATAATTTGGACTTTTTTAGTCGGAACCTGGCCGGAACCCGCCCGTCACTGCGGCACCTGCGTGAGCGACACCGCTTTCAGCAGCTTTCGCGTGTAAGGATGCGACGGTTTTGTGAATATTTGTGTCACATCGCCGGCCTCCACGATCACCCCGCCCTGCATCACCGCGACCCGGTGCGCCATCGCGCCGATCACATCCAGGTCATGGCTGATGAACACGTAGCCGAGGTTGTATTTCTGCTGCAACCCGGCCAGCAGTTTCAGCACCTGCTGCTGGATCGACACGTCGAGCGCGCTCGTCGGCTCGTCGAGGATCAGCACGCGGGGCTTGAGCACCAGGGCCCGCGCGATCGCGACGCGCTGCCGCTGGCCGCCTGAAAACTCATGCGGATAACGCGTCAGCACGGTGCGGTCGAGCCCGACTTCCCGCAGCACCGCGATCACCTGCTCGCGATGTGTGGCCGCATCCAATTCAGGACGGTGCAGCGCGAGCCCTTCGCCGACGATCCGCTCGATCGTCTGCCGCGGCGAAAGCGAACTGAATGGATCCTGAAAGACCACCTGCAGCGCCGCCCGCAGCGCGGTCTGTTCGCGCCCCCGGTAGGCCGCGAGCGCGCGCCCCTCGAATTCGATCTCGCCGTGCGCGATCTTCTGCAGCCCGAGCAGCGCCATCGCGAGCGTCGACTTGCCGGAACCCGACTCGCCGACGATGCCGAGCGTCTCGCCCTGGCGCACCGCCACGCTCGCGCCGTCGACCGCCGTGAAGCGCCCGGTGCGGAACCAGCCGGCAAAGCCCGGCTGCTTCTGCGCGAAACTCACGCTCACCTCGCGCGCGTCGAGCATCACCGGTGCGATCGGCAGCACCGGCATCACCGCGCGCTGCGGGCGGCTCGCGAGCAGGCGCCGCGTATAGGGATGCTCGGGCGCGTCGAAGATCGCATCGACCGGCCCGCC
>NZ_JAAGNW010000095.1:0-4674 GCF_010645215.1 Burkholderia multivorans
ACCGCGAGCGCATCGGCCACGACCGGCGCTTCCCGGTGACGCGCGACTGGCCGCATCTCGTCGACCAGCTGCTCGACGACATCGGCGGCCGCTACGAGCGGCCGGTCTGGCTGGTCGGCCACTCGCTCGGCGGCTATTTGTCGCTGATGGCGGCGCTCAAGCGGCCGCAGTGGGTGCGCGGCGTCGTGATGCTCGATTCGCCGGTGATCGCCGGCTGGCGCAGCAGCGCGCTGCGCGCGAGCCAGTGGACCGGGCTCGACGAGCGGCTGTCGCCCGCTGCCGCCACGCGCACCCGGCGCACCCACTGGGCGAGCCGCGACGACGCGTGGCGGCATTTCCGCGAAAAGCCCGCGTTTGCGCGCTGGGACGAGCGGATGCTGTCCGACTATATCGATTACGGCATTCCGCAGGCCAGCGCCGGCGGCGAGCGGGCGCTCGCGTTCGACCGCGAGGTCGAGTACATGATCTACCGCACGCTGCCGCACACGCTCGGCCCGCGGCTCGCGCACGGCGCGCCCGTGCCGGTCGGGTTCCTGGCCGGCACCCGCTCGCGCGAGATCCGCCAGATCGGTCTCGATGCGACGCGGCGCGCGGCGCGCGGCCGCGTCGAATGGCTGGAGGGCAGCCATCTGTTCCCGATGGAACGGCCGCTCGAGACCGCCCGTGCGCTGCAGCGGATGCTCAATGCGCTGCGTATCGCGGAGGGCGGCGCGCAGTCGTCGCGGTGCGCGTGAAGCGGAGCGGCGGCTCACTTCGATAGGGCAGGATCGGGGAGCGAATGCTGAGAGATGGGCAGGCTTTACGGTATAATCCGTTTTTCCCGCGAGCACTCAGCGATGACCAAATATGTTTTCGTCACCGGCGGCGTAGTTTCTTCCCTCGGCAAGGGGATTGCTGCCGCCTCCCTCGCCGCGATTCTCGAATCGCGCGGCCTGAAAGTCACCCTCCTCAAACTCGATCCGTACATCAACGTCGACCCCGGCACGATGAGCCCGTTCCAGCACGGCGAAGTGTTCGTGACGGAAGACGGTGCGGAAACCGACCTCGATCTCGGCCACTATGAGCGCTTCATCAGTACGAAGATGCGCAAGGCCAACAACTTCACCACGGGCCAGATCTACGAATCGGTGATCCGCAAGGAACGCCGCGGCGACTATCTCGGCAAGACGGTGCAGGTGATCCCGCACATCACCAACGAGATCCAGGCGTTCATCGAGCGCGGCGCGGCGTCCGCGACCTGCGGCGAGCCCGATGTGGCGATCGTCGAGATCGGCGGCACGGTGGGCGATATCGAATCGCTGCCGTTCCTCGAAGCCGCGCGCCAGATGAGCCTGCGCCTCGGCCGCAACAGCGCCTGCTTCGTCCACCTGACGCTCGTGCCGTTCATCGCGACGGCGGGCGAGCTGAAGACGAAGCCGACCCAGCACAGCGTGCAGAAGCTGCGCGAGATCGGTATTTCGCCGCACGTGCTGCTGTGCCGCGCGGATCGCCGGATCCCCGACGACGAATCGAAGAAGATCTCGCTGTTCTCGAACGTGCCGGAAGACGCCGTGATCTCGGTGTGGGACGTCGACAGCATCTACAAGATTCCGCAGATGCTGCACGACCAGGGTCTCGACAAGATCATCTGCGAGGAACTGAAGCTGTCGCCGCAGCCGGCCCAGCTCGAGATGTGGGCGGGGCTCGTCGACAAGCTGCAGAATCCGAAGCACGAAGTCACGATCGGCATGGTCGGCAAGTACGTCGACCTGACGGAGTCGTACAAGTCGCTGATCGAGGCGCTGCGCCATGCGTCGATCCACACTTCGACCAAGGTCAACATCGAGTACATCGATTCCGAGGAGCTCGAGACCAACGGCGCGGCGAGCCTGACGCATCTCGACGCGGTGCTGGTGCCGGGCGGCTTCGGCCGGCGCGGCACGGAAGGCAAGATCGCGGCGATCCGCTATGCGCGCGAAGCGAAGGTGCCGTATCTCGGCATCTGCCTCGGCATGCAGCTCGCGGTGATCGAGTTCGCGCGCGACGTGGTCGGCCTGGCGGGCGCGAACAGCACCGAATTCGATCCGAACACGCCGTCGCGCGTGGTCGCGCTGATCACCGAGTGGTACGACCGCGACGGCAAGGTCGAGAAGCGCACCGAAGAGTCGGATCTCGGCGGCACGATGCGGCTCGGCTCGCAGCGCTGCCCGATCAAGCCCGGCACGCTCGCAGCGGAGATTTACGGCAATGACGTGAACGAGCGCCATCGCCACCGTTATGAAGTGAATAACCGCCTGGTGCCCCAACTCGAGGCGGGCGGCCTCATCATCAGCGCACGTACCCCGAGCGAGGACCTGCCGGAAATGATGGAGCTGCCGCGCTCGATGCACCCGTGGTTCGTCGGCGTGCAGTTCCATCCGGAATTCACGTCCACGCCGCGTGACGGTCATCCGCTCTTCAAGTCGTTTGTCGAAGCCGCGCTCGCGAACCAGCAGGCGCGGGCCGGAGTGAAAGCATGAAACTGGGCGATTTCGAAGTCGGTCTCGACCGGCCGTTCTTCCTGATCGCCGGCACCTGCGTCGTCGAATCCGAGCAGATGGCGCTCGATACCGCGGGCCGGCTGAAGGAAATCTGCGCGAAGCTGAACGTACCGCTGATCTACAAGTCGTCGTACGACAAGGCGAACCGCAGCTCCGGCACGTCGTTCCGCGGGCTCGGGATGGACGAGGGGCTGCGGATCCTGTCCGAGGTCAAGCGCCAGCTCGGCCTGCCGATCCTGACCGACGTGCACGCGATCGAGGAGATCGATGCGGTCGCGTCGGTGGTCGACGTGCTGCAGACGCCCGCGTTCCTGTGCCGCCAGACCGATTTCATCCACGCCTGCGCGCGCTCGGGCAAGCCCGTCAACATCAAGAAGGGCCAGTTCCTCGCGCCGCACGACATGAAGAACGTGATCGACAAGGCGCGGGCGGCCGCACGCGAAGCCGGCCTGTCCGAAGACCGCTTCTTCGCGTGCGAACGCGGAGCATCGTTCGGTTACAACAATCTCGTGTCCGATATGCGTTCGCTCGCGATCATGCGCGAGACGGGTGCGCCGGTCGTGTTCGACGCCACCCACTCGGTGCAGCTGCCGGGCGGGCAGGGCACCAGTTCGGGCGGCCAGCGCGAATTCGTGCCGGTGCTGGCGCGTGCCGCGGTTGCGACGGGTGTCGCGGGGCTCTTCATGGAGACCCATCCGAACCCGGCCGAAGCCAAGTCGGACGGCCCGAACGCCGTGCCGCTGCATCGCATGGAAGCGCTGCTCGAGACGCTCGTCACGCTCGATCAGGCGGTGAAGCGCACGCCGTTCCTGGAAAACGATTTCAATTGATGAACTCGGCGGCCGCCCGCGCGTCCACCGAGGGCGCGGGTCGCCCGCCGCAGACGTAGAGACAGACAGAATCCATCGTCATCCTCAGAGGAAACCATGAGTGCAATCGTAGATATCATCGGCCGCGAGATTCTGGATTCGCGCGGCAACCCTACCGTCGAGTGCGACGTGCTGCTCGAATCGGGCACGATGGGCCGCGCGGCGGTGCCGTCGGGCGCGTCCACCGGTTCGCGCGAGGCGATCGAACTGCGTGACGGCGAAACCGGCCGTTACGGCGGCAAGGGGGTGCTGAAGGCGGTCGAGCATATCAACACCGAAATCTCCGAGGCGATCATGGGCCTCGACGCGTCGGAACAGGCGTTCCTCGACAAGACGCTGCTCGAGCTGGACGGCACCGACAACAAGTCGCGCCTCGGCGCGAACGCGATGCTCGCGGTGTCGATGGCGGTCGCGAAGGCGGCGGCCGAGGAAGCGGGCCTGCCGCTGTACCGCTACTTCGGCGGCTCGGGCGCGATGCAGCTGCCGGTGCCGATGATGAACATCGTCAACGGCGGCGCGCACGCGAACAACAGCCTGGACATCCAGGAATTCATGATCGTGCCGGTCAGCCAGCCGACCTTCCGCGAAGCGCTGCGTTGCGGCGCGGAAGTGTTCCACGCGCTGAAGAAGATCCTGTCGGATCGCGGCATGAGCACGGCGGTGGGCGACGAGGGCGGTTTCGCGCCGAACTTCGGCAGCAACGACGAATGCCTGTCGATGATCCTGCAGGCGATCGAGAAGGCCGGCTACCGTGCGGGCGAGGACGTGCTGCTCGCGCTCGATTGCGCGGCGTCCGAGTTCTATCACGACGGCAAGTACCAGCTCGCGGGCGAAGGCCTGCAGCTGTCGTCGGCGGAATTCACCGACTACCTCGCCACGCTCGCCGACAAGTTCCCGATCGTCTCGATCGAGGACGGCATGCACGAAGGCGACTGGGCCGGCTGGAAGCTGCTGACCGAGCGTCTGGGCAAGAAGGTGCAGCTGGTCGGCGACGACCTGTTCGTCACGAACACGCGCATCCTGAAGGAAGGCATCGAGCAGGGCGTCGCGAACTCGATCCTCATCAAGATCAACCAGATCGGTACGTTGACCGAAACGTTCGCGGCGATCGAGATGGCCAAGCGCGCCGGCTACACGGCGGTGATTTCGCACCGTTCGGGTGAAACCGAGGATTCGACGATCGCCGATATCGCGGTCGGCCTGAACGCGGGGCAGATCAAGACGGGTTCGCTGTCGCGCAGCGACCGCATTTCGAAGTACAACCAACTGCTGCGCATCGAAGAGGA
>NZ_JAAGNW010000095.1:4684-9800 GCF_010645215.1 Burkholderia multivorans
CGATGACGCCGCTCTGTGATCCTCGCAGAGCGGCGATTCTTATATCTGCGGTTCATTCATGCGGCTTGTTACCGTCGTCCTGATCGCCCTGTTGGCGTTGATTCAGTACCCTCTTTGGTGGGGGCACGGCGGTTGGCTACGGGTACACGAGCTGCGCCAGCAGCTGAGCGACCAGTTGCAGCGCAACGCCGACGAGAAGTTGCGCAACGAGCGGATCGGCGGCGAGGTGCAGGATCTGCAAAACGGCACCGCGGCGATCGAAGAGCGCGCCCGCTACGAAATGGGCATGGTCAAGGACGGCGAGGTGTTCGTGCAGTTCGTCTCGCCGAACGCGCCGGCGCTCGCGGCGAGCGGCGCGCAGGTGGCGGCGACGTCGACGCGCGGCGAGGTGTCGGCCGCGCCGGTGCGCGTGGTGCCGAATCCGGAGTCGCGTGCGAAGTCCGACAAGCGGCATGCGAACAAGGCGGCGAAACCCGCGCACCACGACGGCTGATGCTTCGGATCCCATGATAAAAAAGCGCGACTTGCGAGTCGCGCTTTTTTATTTCCTGCGGGTTGTCAATCGTCGATCGGCCGTGCGTTGTTACCACCACCAGCCGGGATAGCTGTAGCCGATGCCGCTGCCCCAGCCGCCTCGGCCGTAATAGCCGCCGTAGTAGGTGACGGGCGGCGGCGCGTAGTAGCTCCAGGCGCGCGCGGCGGCGTCGGCCGCGATCGCCTGGTTCTGCTCGTCGAGCACCTGCTGATCGATCGCGTCGAAACGCTTGCGTTCGTCGGGCGTGAGCGGGTGGGCCGGGCCGGCCGCGCCGGGTTGCCCGTCCGGCAGGCGGCTCAGCAGCGTCGACGGCGGCTCGACCGCGCAGCCCGCGAGCGCGAAGGTGACCGCAAGGGTCGCGACGAGCGGCGCGGTGCGGCGGTAAGACGGTTTCATCTTGGCATCTCCAACAACAACGACGACGATCCGGCGCCGGCCGGCGCCCCGGAACGGGGCGCGGCGGACGTCAGTGCCGCTGGTCGGCGGCGGGGGCGACGCCCGTGTCGAGCGCGGGCGTCGCGAACAATTGCGCGACGTCGACCGGGTCGAACTCGTAGCGCTGGTTGCAGAATTCGCAGTGGATCTCGACGTGGCCGCGCTCCTCGATCACGCCCTCGACTTCCTCGCGGCCGAGCATGCGCAGCATCGAACCGACCTTGCCGCGCGAGCAGGTGCACTGGAAGCGCGTTGCGGCCGGCTCGAAGTGCTGCACGTTCTCCTGCCAGAACAGACGCCGGAACACCGTCTCGGGTTCCACTTCGAGCAATTCCTTCGAGGACAGCGTGCCGCCGAGCGTGCAGACGCGATCCCAGGTGTCCTCATCGGTTTCGTTCGCGCGCGGCACGATGCCGCCGTCGCCGGGCAGCTTCTGCAGCAGCATGCCGACGGCGCGCTCGCGGTTGGCCGCGAGCCAGAGGCGCGTGTCGAGCTGCTCGGAATGGTGCATGTAATGTTCGAGCACCTGCGCGATCGATTCGAGCGGGCCCTGTTCGCCGTTGAGCGGCACGATGCCCTGGTAGGGCTGCTGGCCGGGCCGCTTGTCGGCCGGATCGAGCGTGATCACGCAGCGGCCGTGGCCGCTCGCGTTGATCAGCTCGGCGAAGCTCACGTCGTCGCCGATCGTGGCCGCGACCTCGTCCGAGAACTTCGCGGTCGCGCGCATCGACAGATCCGATCCGCATTGCACCACGAGCATCTTGACCGGGCCGTCGCCGAAGATCTGCATGATGAGCATGCCGTCGAACTTCAGGTTCGCGGACAGCAGCGCGCAGGCGGCCATCATCTCGCCGAGCATGGTGCGCACCGGGGCCGGGTAGTCCCGGCGCGTCAGGACTTCCTGCCACGTATTGCTCAGCGAGACGATCTCGCCGCGCACCGGGGCTGCGCTGAACATGAATTTCTGTAACTGGTCGCTCACTCTTTTTCCTCGCTAGTCGGACGGCTCGCGCGTGGTCGGCCTAGCCGATCCGCACGAGCTGCTCCTTGAAATACGCACGCCGTTCGGCGTAGTTGCGCGTGTTCGCATGCAGGCGCGCGATCTCCTCGTCGGACAGGGTGCGCGCGACCCGGGCGGGCGCGCCCAGGATCAGCGAATTGTCCGGGAAGGTCTTGCCTTCCGTGATCACGGCGCCCGCGCCAACCAGACAGTTGCGGCCGATCACCGCGCGATTCAAGACCACCGCCTGGATCCCGATCAGCGAACCCTCGCCGATCGTGCAGCCATGCAGCATCGCCTGGTGACCGATCGTGACGTTCGGTGCGATCGTCAGCGGGCAGCCCGGGTCGGTGTGCAGCACCGCGCCTTCCTGCACGTTGCTGCCGGCGCCGACCGTGATCGGCTCGTTGTCGCCGCGGATCGTCGCGCCAAACCACACGCTCGCGTTCTCCTCGAGAACGACCTTGCCGATGATCGCCGCGGTATCCGCGACGAAGACGCTTTCATGGATGGTCGGGGCGGTATCGCCGAGCTTGTAGATGGTCACGAAGTCTCCGATTGATCTGGTTGGGCGCCGGTACAATGGCGCCAGGTGCGGCGTGCGCTGGGCGCGCCGGCCTGACCGTCTATTGTAAACGCTTGCGCGCGCGGCTTCCCGGCGCGCCTCGACGCGGATCCCTCATGTCTGTCCCGAATTCAGCCTCCATCCCGGCGCGCGACCTGCGCGACGTGGCGCTCGCCGCGCTGCGCGAGACCGATCCCACGGCGAAGTGCGCGCAGGTGGGTGCGCTGTGGGCGGCTTGCCGGGCGGGCCGCGCGACGCCCGATCCGGCGCGCACGCCGGCCGAGCCGAGGGGGCTGCCCGGCCGGCCCGCGCAGCCCGAGCTGGTCGAGCCGCGCCAGTTGCAGCGACGCAACATGCGCTCGGAAGCCGGGCGCGCCGCGCTGCTGCACGCGCTCGCGCACATCGAGTTCAACGCGATCAATCTGGCGCTCGATGCGGTCTGGCGCTTCGGCGGCATGCCCGAGGCGTTCTATGCGGACTGGCTGAAGGTCGCGGCGGAAGAGGCGCATCACTACACGCTGCTGGTGGCGCGCCTCGCCGAGTTCGGCCACGCGTACGGCGATTTCTCCGCGCACAACGGGCTGTGGGAGATGTGCGAACGCACCGCGGCCGACGTGCTCGCGCGCATGGCGCTCGTGCCGCGCACGCTGGAGGCGCGTGGGCTCGACGCGTCGCCGCCGATTCGCGCGCGGCTCGCGCAGGCGGGCGACCAGGCGTCGGCGGCGATTCTCGACGTGATCCTGCGCGACGAGATCGGCCACGTCAGGATCGGCAACCACTGGTTTCGCCATCTGTGCGCACAGGCGGGGCTCGATCCCCATGCGACCTACCTGCGGCTTGCCGAGACCTATCACGCGCCGCGCTTGCGCGGCCCGTTCAACTTCGACGCGCGGCGCGACGCCGGCTTCGACGACGTGGAACTGGCGGCGCTCGCTGCGCAGGACGCCGAGCCGTCCGCGCCCGAGCGCGCCTAGAGCGCAGCCTCGATAGGCGGGCGCATCCGCGCGGCGCCCGATATAATCGAACGACCATTCTTTTTTGGCCCCGGCGATGAACCCCATCCAATCCGCATCCGACTTCGTCACCGTGCGTGGCGTCAAACTGCACGTCCGGCGCTGGGGGCGGCCCGATGCGCCGACGCTGTACATGCTGCATGGCTGGATGGATGTCGCGGCGTCGTTCCAGTTCGTCGTCGACGCGCTCGCGGGCGACTGGCAGGTGCTCGCGCCCGATGCGCGCGGCTTCGGGCTGTCCGACTGGCCGGTCGCGGCGAGCGGCGGGGGGCATTACTGGTTCCAGGAATACCTGGCGGATCTCGATGCGCTGATCGACCACTACACGCCGACGGGCGAGGTGAACCTGGTCGGCCACAGCATGGGCGCGAACGTGGTGTGCCTGTACGCGGGCGTGCGGCCCGAGCGGGTGCGGCGGGTGGTCGACCTGGAGGGCTTCGGGCTGGCGCCGGCGCGCGCCGAGCAGGCGCCGAAGCGGCTGCGGCGCTGGCTCGACGATCTGCACGCGCCGCCCGAGCTGCGCGCGTACGCCTCGCTCGACGAGGTCGCCGCGCGCCTCACCAAGACCAATCCGCGCCTGGATCCGCGCCGAGCGGCATTCCTGGCCCGGCATTGGGCGACGCTGCGCGACGACGGCCGCTACCACCTGCTCGCGGACCCCGCGCACAAGATGATGGGGCCGATGCTGTATCGCCTCGACGAGGTGATGGCGAGCTGGGCGCAGGTGCGCGCGAAGGTGCTGCACGTCGAGGCGGTGAACTCGCCGACGCTGGCGCAGCTCGCGGGCGAGATCCCGCTGGCGGAGTTCAAGGCGCGCTTTGCCGCGTTTCCGGACTGGCGCGAGAAGTATGTCGACGACGCGGGGCACATGGTGCATCACGACCAGCCCGAGCAGATCGCCGCGCTGATCGAGGCGTTCTGCGCGTAAGCCGGCGTGCGAGGGGCGGGGCGGATTGCCGCATTGCAGTAGAATGCCGGGAACCTCCCATGCCGATGATGAACGCCGATCTCCACTGCCATTCCAATGTTTCCGACGGCCAGCTGCCGCCTGCCGACGTCGCGCGTCGCGCCCACGCGGGCGGCGTCACGCTGTGGTCGCTGACCGACCACGACGAGATCAGCGGGCAGCAGGAGGCGCGCGCGACCGCGGAGGCGCTCGGCATGCGTTACCTGAGCGGCGTCGAGATCTCGGTGACCTGGGCGTCGCGCACCGTGCACATCGTCGGCCTCAATCTCGATCCGGCCCATCCGGCGCTCGTCGACGGCCTGTACCGCACCCGGCACGGGCGCGCGGCGCGCGCGGTCGCGATCGGCGAGCAGCTCGAGGCGCTCGGCATTCCCGGCGCGTACGAGGGCGCGCTCAAGTATGTGTCGAATCCCGACCTGATCTCGCGCACGCATTTCGCGCGCTTCCTGGTCGAGCACGGCGTGGCGGCCTCGACGGCCGACGTGTTCGACCGCTTTCTCGGCGACGGCAAGCCCGGCTACGTGCCGCACCGCTGGGCGAAGCTTGCCGACGCGGTAAGCTGGATCCGGCAGGCGGGCGGCGAGGCGATCATCGCGCACCC
>NZ_JAAGNW010000095.1:9810-15287 GCF_010645215.1 Burkholderia multivorans
CGATCGAGTTCGATGCGTTCTTTGCGGAATTCATCGACCTCGGCGGCGGCGCGATCGAAGTGGTGACGGGCAGCCACACGCCCGACCAGTACCGCGAATACGCGGATGTGGCCCGGCGCTTCGGTTTCGAGGCGTCGCGCGGCTCGGATTTCCACGGGCCGGGCGAGGGCCGTGTCGATCTTGGCAGGCTGCCGCCGCTGCCGTCCGATCTCAAACCCGTCTGGGAACGCTGGCTGTAGCGCCGCGCAAGCGGTGCGGCGGCCCCGCCCGATGCGGGGCGGCGCGCTCGCGTACTCATTCTTAACGTCGCCCCCATGTCCCAGTTCTTCAGGATTCATCCGGAAAATCCGCAGCCGCGCCTGATCAAGCAGGCGGTGGAGATCATCAAGCAGGGCGGCGTGGTCGCGCTGCCGACCGATTCGAGCTATGCGCTCGGCTGCCGCCTCGACGACAAGGATGCGGTCGAGCGCATCCGGCGGATCCGCCAGCTCGACGACAAGCAGCATCTGTCGCTGCTCGTGCGCGACCTGTCCGAACTGGCCAATTTCGCGATGGTCGACAACCGCCAGTACCGCCTGATCCGCTCGGTCACCCCCGGCCCGTACGTGTTCCTGCTGCAGGCGACCAAGGAAGTGCCGCGCCGGCTCTCGCATCCGTCGCGCAAGACCATCGGGCTGCGCGTGCCGGATCACGCGATCACGCTCGCGCTGCTCGATGCGCTCGGCGAACCGCTGCTCGGCACGACCCTGATCCTGCCGCCCGACGACGAACCGCTCAACGATCCCGACGAGATCCGCGTACAGCTCGAGAAACAGCTGGATCTCGTGATCGACGGCGGCGCGTGTCCGCGCGAACCGTCGACCGTGATCGACCTGACGGGCGACGAACCGCAGCTCGTGCGCGCGGGGCGCGGCCCGCTCGAACCGTTCGGCCTGACGGCCGACGCGTGATACCTGACCGAACCGTTCGGTTCTGGTCCGATCCGGCTTGTTACAATAGCGTGCTATGGATGCTTCCCTGATACAAACAATCGCCGTCTACGCGCTGCCCGTGATCTTCGCGATCACGCTGCATGAGGCCGCCCACGGCTACGCCGCCCGCCTGCTCGGCGACAACACCGCCTACATGATGGGGCGCGTGTCCTTCAACCCGATGCGCCACATCGATCCGATCGGCACGATCGCGATCCCGCTCGTGCTGTACTTCCTGACGAGCGGCGCGTTCCTGTTCGGCTATGCGAAGCCCGTGCCGGTGTCGTTCGGCAACCTGCGCAATCCGCGCTGGGGCAGCCTGTGGGTCTCGCTCGCGGGCCCCGGCTGCAATTTCGTGCAGGCGCTGCTGTGGGGCTTCGTCAGCATCGGGCTCGCCGGAGCGGGCGTCGACGAACCGTTCTTCACGCGCATGGCCGCGGCGGGCGTCGGCGTGAATCTCGTGCTGGGCGTGCTGAACCTGTTCCCGCTGCCGCCGCTCGACGGCGGCCGGATCCTGACCGCGCTGCTGCCGCCGAAGCAGTCGATCATGCTGTCGCGGATCGAACCCTACGGCTTCTTCATCGTGCTCGCGCTCGTCGCGACCGGCCTCTTGACGAAATTCTGGCTGCGCCCGCTCGTCGGCATCGGCTACGACGTCGTGACCGCCGTCCTGACCCCATTCGCATCGCTTTTCTAACGACAATCATGTTCCCAGACCGTATCTTTTCCGGCATGCGACCCACCGGGTCGCTCCACCTCGGCCATTACCACGGCGTGCTGAAGAACTGGGTGAAGCTGCAGTCCGAGTATCCGTGCTTCTTCTGCGTGGTCGACTGGCACGCGCTGACCACGCACTACGAAACGCCCGAGGTGATCGAGAAGAACGTGTGGGACGTGTTGATCGACTGGCTCGCGTCCGGGATCGATCCGTCGCAGGCGACGCTGTTCATCCAGAGCAAGGTGCCGGAGCATGCCGAGCTGGCGCTGCTGCTCGGCATGAGCACGCCGCTCGGCTGGCTCGAACGGGTGCCGACCTACAAGGAGCAGATGGAGAAGCTCAAGGACAAGGACCTGTCCACCTACGGGTTCCTGGGCTATCCGGTGCTGATGGCGGCCGACATCCTGCTGTACCGCGGTTCGCTCGTGCCGGTCGGCGAGGACCAGGTGCCGCACGTCGAGATGACGCGCGAGATCGCGCGCCGCTTCAACTACCTGTACGGCCGCGAGCCGGGCTTCGAGGAGAAGGCGCTCGAGGCCGCGAAGAAGCTCGGCGGCAAGCGCGCGAAGCTGTATCACGAGCTGCGCAACGCCTACCAGCAGGAAGGCGACGACGAGGCGCTCGAGCAGGCGCGTGCGATGCTGCAGGAGTCGCAGAGCCTGTCGATGAGCGATCGCGAGCGCCTGTTCGGCTATCTCGAAGGCGCGCGCAAGATCATCCTCGTCGAGCCGCAGGCGCTCCTGACCGCGGCGTCGCGCATGCCCGGCCTCGACGGCCAGAAGATGTCGAAGTCGTACGGCAACACGATCGGGCTGCGCGAGGACGCGGAGACGATCAGCAAGAAGGTCCGCACGATGCCGACCGATCCCGCGCGCGTGCGCCGCACCGACCCGGGCGACCCGGACAAGTGCCCGGTGTGGCAGCTGCATCAGGTCTACACCGATGCCACCACCCACGAGTGGGTGCAGAACGGCTGCCGCACGGCGGGGATCGGCTGCCTCGACTGCAAGCAGCCGGTGATCGAAGGCATCCTGCGCGAGCAGCAGCCGATGCTCGAGCGCGCGCAGAAATACATGGACGATCCGTCGCTGCTGCGCGCGATCGTCGCGGACGGCTGCGACAAGGCGCGCAAGCACGCGACCGAGACGATGCGCGACGTGCGCGAGGCCATGGGCCTCTCGTACAACTGAGCATGCAGGCGGCATCTTCGAATACGGCGCCCGATGGGTCGCCGCCCGCACCCTCCGAATGGGTGCGGCGCTGGGCGACGCTCTTGCCGGCGGGCGGCGCGGTGCTCGACGTCGCTGCCGGACACGGCCGGCACGCGGGCTGGTTCGCCGGGCGCGGCCATCCGGTCTGCGCGCTCGAGCGCGATCCGGCGGCGCTGGCGTCGCTCGCGGCGCTGCCGGGTGTCGACGCGCGCGCAGCCGACCTGGAAGACGCGCCATGGCCGCTCGCGGCCGATGCGCGCTTCGCCGCCGTGGTGGTCACGAACTATCTGCACCGTCCGCTGCTGCCGCGTCTGATCGACGCGCTCGCGCCGGGCGGGGTCTTGTTGTACGAAACCTTCGCACACGGCAACCAAACGCTCGGCAAGCCGTCCAACCCCGCATTCCTGCTCGCACCCGGCGAATTGCTGGACGCGGTGCGCGGCACGCTGCGCGTGGTCGCATTCGAGGACGGCTTCGTGGCGACGCCGCGTGCAGCCTTCGTGCAGCGCATCTGCGCGGTGCGCGAACAGGCTTTGCAGGCAGGGGCGGGATTTCCGCGTTACGGACTGGCTGTCTAATCCGCTACAATCGACGTTTACTGGTTCAAATTCATCGCGCTTCATGGCTAACGGCACTCAAGACGGCATTCAAATCCGCGGCAGCATCCCCGCGATCGTCACCCCGATGCACGAAGACGGCAGCCTCGATCTGCCGGCGTTCCGCAAACTGATCGACTGGCATATCGAAGAGGGGACGGATGCCCTCGTCGTGGTCGGTACGAGCGGGGAGTCGGCGACGGTCTCGGTTGACGAACATATCCAGACGATCCAGACCGCGGTCGAGCACGCGGCGAAACGGATCCCGATCATCGCGGGCGCGGGCGGCAATTCGACGGCGGAAGCGATCGAGCTGTCGAAGCAGGCGAAGTCGGTCGGCGCCGACGCGACGCTGCAGGTGGTGCCGTACTACAACAAGCCCACCCAGGAGGGCATGTACCGCCATTTCCGCACGATCGCCGAGGCAGTCGACCTGCCGGTGATCCTGTACAACGTGCCCGGCCGCACGGTCGCGGACATGTCGAACGAGACGATCCTGCGTCTCGCCGAGGTGCCGGGCATCGTCGGCGTGAAGGAGGCGACCGGCAACATCGATCGCGCGGCGCAGCTGATCAAGGGCGCGCCCGCGCATTTCGCGATCTACAGCGGCGACGATCCGACCGCGATCGCGCTGATGCTGCTGGGCGGCCACGGCAATATCTCGGTGACGGCGAACGTCGCGCCGCGCGCGATGAGCGCGCTGTGCCGCGCCGCGCTGGCGGGCGATGTCGCGACGGCGCGCGAGATCCACATGAAGCTGCTGTCGCTGCACAAGAACCTGTTCATCGAGGCGAATCCGATTCCGGTGAAATGGGCCCTGCAGCAGATGGGCCGGATCGAGGGCGGCATCCGCCTGCCGCTGACGCCGCTCGACGAACGCTGCCACGACGCCGTGCGCGGCGCGTTACGCGAAGCCGGCATCCTGAGCTGAGCCGGACGCGGCCGCCCCATCGGGCGGCCGCATTGGTATTGCACCGCTTTTTTTCGACACTGACCCGGCATACCAGCCCGGCGTCGCCCATGACATGCGTTCTAGCAAGACGAAGGACTTCATGAAACATTTCGCCTTTTCCCCGCGCGCCCTCCAGGTTGCGATCGTCGCGCTCGCGCTGGGCGCACTCGCCGGCTGCGACACGCTGAACGACTATCTCGCGCCCGACCGGGTCAACTACAAGTCGACCGGCGCGGCGCCGCCGCTCGCGGTGCCGCAGGATCTGAGCGCGGTGCCGCTCACGCCGGCGTATGTCGCGCCGCCGACCAATTCGGGCCTCGGCTCGGCGCCGACGCGCCAGGTGACGCCGGCCGGCAACGCCACGGAAGGGCAGCCGAGCGCGCGCGACCCGTACGGCATGCACGTCGAGCGCGACGGCGACCACCGCTGGCTCGTGGTCGACGGCCGCACGCCGGAGCAGCTGTGGCCGCAGCTCAAGGAATTCTGGCAGGACAACGGCTTCTCGCTGAAGACCGATGCGCCCACCACCGGCATCATGGCGACCGACTGGGCGGAAAACCGCGCGAACATTCCGGATGACTGGTTCCGCCGCTCGATCGGCCGGGTGATCGACTTCGTCTACTCGTCGGGCACGCGCGACCGCTTCCGCACGCTCGTCACGCGCACCGCGGACGGCAACACCGACATCTCGATCACGCACAGCGCGATGGAGGAGATGATGACGGGGCCGCAGGGCGGCACCTCGTCGCGCTGGGAGGAGCGTCCGCGCAATCCGGTGCTGGAAGCCGTGTTCCTCGCGAAGCTGATGGAGAAGTTCGGGTTGACCGACGCGCAGGCGAAGCAACTGCTGACGGAAGCGCGGCCGGCGACGGCGCCTGCGACGGTGGTGGATTCCGGCGCGACCCTCGACCTGTCGGAGTCGTTCGATCGCGCGTGGCTGCGCGTCGGCCTCGCGCTCGACCGCACCAACTTCACGGTCGACAATCGCGATCGCGAAAAGGGCATCTACTACGTGCGCTATGCCAACTC
>NZ_JAAGNW010000095.1:15297-20620 GCF_010645215.1 Burkholderia multivorans
GTCCGCAGGGCGATGCGAAGACGCAGATCGCGGTGGTCGACGCGAACGGCCAGGTCGACAACTCCTCCGATGCGCAGCGCATCATCTCGCTGCTGCACGCGCAGCTGAACTGAGGTGCGCTTCGCGAGCCTGGGAAGCGGCAGCGAAGGGAACGCGCTGGTCGTCGAAGCCTCCGACGGCGTCACGACCACGCGCGTCCTGCTCGACTGCGGTTTTTCGGGGAAAGAGATCGAGCGCCGGCTTGCGCGCCTCGATCTGCGCGTCGACCAGCTCGACGCGATCCTGATCACGCATGAACACAGCGACCACATCGGCAGCGCGCTGACGCTCGCGCGCCGCGCCGCGCTGCCGCTCTACATGAGCTGGGGCACCGCGCGCGCGGTGGGCGCCGATGCGGCCGACATCGATCTCCACGTGCTGTGGGGCGACGAGGCGGCGCCGCTCGGCGATCTGTGCCTGCATCCCTACACCGTCCCCCACGATGCCCGTGAGCCGCTCCAGTTCGTGTTTTCGGACGGCGCGCATCGGCTCGGCGTGCTGACCGACGTCGGCACGGCGACGCCGCATATCTGCGCGACGCTGAGCGGCTGCGACGGCCTCGTGCTCGAATCCAACCATGATGTCGCCATGCTGGCGGGCAGCCGCTATCCGGCCTCGCTGAAGGCCCGGATCGGGGGCGATCACGGCCACCTGAGCAACGACGCGGCGGCGGACATTCTCGCGTCGCTCGATCGCACGCGGCTCCAGCATGTGGTTGCCGCTCACCTGAGCCAGCAGAACAACCTGCCCGAACTGGCGCAGGCGGGGCTCGCGCAGGCGCTGGGCGGGCAGCCCGACGACGTGCGGGTGGCGTCGCAGAGCGACGGATTTGGTTGGCTCTGCTTGCGTTAGGCTTTCAGTGGTGATGCGTGGCGCGTTTTTCGCGCCCATAAAAAAACCGGCCCGAAGGCCGGTTTTTTTCAGCTGATGCTGACCCTGCGACTTACTGGCTTGCGCCCGAAGCCGGAGCGGCCGTCGCTGCCGAAGCAGCCGACGCCACTGCAGCAGCTGCATCGCTTGCAGCAGCCGACACGCTCGAAGCAGCGTCCGTCGCTGCAGCAGCAGCCGTCGAAGCAGCCGAAGCAGCAGCAGCCGAAGCGTCGCTAGCAGCCGAAGCAGCTTGATCAGCGCTCTTGTTGCACGCAGCCAGTGCAACAGCAGCCAACAGGGAAGCTACGAGGAGGGATTTCTTCATGATCACGTCCTTTTATGGTTAAAGGTAAGCAACAGCGCGAAACAATACCGGTAATGTGCTCCAACACCGACCTGGGCCGCTGGTGGAGATACACTTTCAAGAGCGTGAATCTTCCCTACGGCTTGGGCGGAAATTATATGCACTTTCCTATCGACCGTCGACAAATGCGGGGTCAATACGTTGTCTTTCCCATACAAATTCAGCTTTGCACGGGCTGACGAATCAGCAACTTTACTCCAGCTTGCCGACCCGTATCCAGCCCGCACGATACCATTCGTGCAGCAAGGCTGTCATTGCAGGGTCGCCAGATAGTGTTACAAAGCGTTTCGCCCCCATCTGACGGGTATTGGCCAACTCCGGCAGCCATTTTGTGGCCGTTTGGAGCGGGTTTTCCTCGCCATTGATGAAGTACGAGCGCGCGTTATACAACAACGCGGTCCTTCTGTCGAGTCGTAAGCCTTCGCGGGCCGCCCGGGCCGTGAACGCAGCCTCGCCCAGAACGCGGGCAGGGGGCTCGAAAACGACGTTCGGTTTGGGTTCGCTCAGATAGCAACCGAGGAATTCACCAATGTCGCGATCGCTCCATTTGATGCTGGAGAGCATGGCCGTGACGCGCTCGACCATCGCGGGCGGCAGTTGCGCGGGCGTGTCCACGGCCGGCTGGCCCGGGTCGCGGTACGGTGCGTCGGCGCGCGCGCCCGTACGCACGCCGCCGCGCTCCGCCAGATGATAGAGGAACTGCGCGCCCAGCTCGCCCGCGGACGGCGCGCGAAAGCCGATCGAACAGGTCATGCATTCGCCCTCGGCGATGCCGTCGTGCGCGATGTGGGGCGGCAGGTATAGCATGTCGCCGGGCTCCAGCACCCATTCGTCGGTCGGTTCGAAGTGTTCGAGGATCTTGAGCGGCACGCCTGCCTGCAGCGACAGGTCGGTTTGCGCGCCGATGCGCCAGCGGCGCTTGCCGTGAACCTGCAGCAGGAACACGTCGTACGAGTCGAAGTGCGGCCCGACGCCGCCGCCGTCCGTGGCGTACGAGATCATCAGATCGTCGAGGCGCGCGTCGGGGACGAAGCGGAAGCGCTCGAGCAGCGCACGCGCGTTGTCGTCATGCAGGTCGAGCCCCTGGATGAGCAGCGTCCACGCGCGACGCGTGACGCTCGGCAACTGCTCGGCCTCGAACGGGCCGTGCTCGAGTTGCCATCGGTTGCGAAAGTGCGTGATGAGGCGCGCTTCCGCATCGTAGTCGCCGGCCAGTTCGAACAACGCATCGCGCGACAGCGGCGCCGTGACGTCGGGTATCGCCTGACGGATCAGCAAAGGCTTTTTCTGCCAGTATCGGCGCATGAATTGCGCGGGCGTCAGGCCGCCGAGCAGCGGCGTCGGCGCATCGGGCCGCGGTGCGCCGACACTTGCGCGCGCACGGTCGGACGGTTCGACTTGGGACCGTTTGGGCATCGTATAATGAGATTTGTAATTGGGAGAATTGGATGAAAATCGCAAAAAACACTGTGGTCTCGGTCACGTACAAGCTGTCGGACGCACAGGGCAACCTTATCGAGGAAAGTGACGAGCCGATGGTGTATCTGCACGGCGGCTATGATGGCACGTTCCCCAAGATCGAGGAACAGCTCGACGGGCATGAGCCGGGCTTCGAGACGCAGGTCCAGCTCGAACCGCAGGATGCATTCGGCGATTACGATCCCGAACTGGTGAAGATCGAACCGCGCGAGCGTTTTCCGGAGCCGCTCGAAGTCGGCATGCAGTTCGAAGGCACGCCGGAAGACGGCGACGAGGAAGTGGATTCGCTGATCTACACGGTGACGGACGTCGCGGAAGACAAGGTCGTGCTCGACGGCAACCATCCGCTCGCCGGCATGGCGCTGCGTTTCGCGCTGACGGTCAAGGATGTGCGCGAGGCGACCGAAGACGAGATCGAACACGAGCACGCGCATGGCGCGGAAGGCCTCGAGATCGTCGACGAGGATGAGGACGACGAGTCGAACGATCGCGACTCAGGGCGTACCCTGCATTGAGCCTGGCGCCGTCGCGCCCGACTGCGGTTCGGGCGCGCGGTAGTCAGGATGTTCGCGCGCGGGCGGCAAGGCGTCGCTCGCGCCCGGATCGGGCAGATCCGGCAACGCCGGGATTTCCGGCATCGGCGGCAGCGGCGTTTCGTCGCGCGGCCCGACGGGCAGCGCGGGCGGCTGGGGCAGCGACTTCGGCACGGTTCGCACGCCGACGCTGAACATCGGTTGGCGCCCCGGATTGACGCCGATCCGCAACCACTGCGTGAGACGCTGGTGCGACGCCACCGCGATACGCGTCAGGTTCGTCACCAGCTCCCCCTTGTCGTCACGTAACGGACGATCGATCCGGAAGCCGTCGGCGAGCGGTTCGCCGCTTGCATGCACGATCAGCACCGGCCCGCGGAACGTCGCCGCGGCCTTCACCAGCGCTCGCTTCAACTCACGAAAACCGTCGCGGTTGCGCGGCCGGTTGAAGCGCAGCCAGGCAAAGCGGTCCGCGCGCTCGTAGCGCTCGAACTGCGGATCCCCTTCCATGAAGATCACGAGCGCGCGCGCGTCGCGACGCTTCGCGTATTCCGCCGCGTGGTCGATCCAGAACCCGTTGGCAATCACCCGGTCCTCGAATTCGCCGTTGCGCCCGCCCGCGATCAGGTAGCGGTTGTTCGGCGCGGGCGCGTTGAGGCCGACGTACACCGTGTCGCCCTGCACCCAGCGGACATTCTCGCGGTACGGCCGGAAGCGGGGCACTTCGCTTTCGCGCGTGAGCGGCAGCGGGGCCTGGCCGAGCGTGGTGGGATCGGAGAACAGATCCTGGCGCAGGAAGTCGAGCCGCTCGACCGGATCGTAGCCGCCCAGCGCCGCTGCGTTGCACGCCGCCCAGTCGGCTTGTCCGGGCACGAACACGAGCGGGACGCGCGACGCGTTGAAGAGCGCGAGACGTTGCTCGTAGAGCGCATCGCGACAGGCTTCGCGCGCGCCCTTCAGGTTGCCGTCGTAGACGATGAACGACACCGAGCGGTCGCGCCCGATCGCGTCGAGCAGGCGTTGCGCGGGCGCTTCGTCGGCGGGCGTGTCGAACACGCTCGTCAGCACCGCGAACGCATAGGCGTTGCCGCGCGCCTCCGGCGCGGCCGCCGCCGGGCCGGCCAGCATCGCCGACAGCGCGAGCGCGAGCAGCGGCGGGCGCCAGGCGCCGCGCCGCCGCGCAGGCTGCTCAGCGCTGCGCATCCGCTCCATCCGCTCCATCCGCTCCATCCGCGCGGGCCAGCGCGTGCAGCTCGTACAGCAGATCGAGTGCGTCGCGCGGCTTCAGATCGTCGGGATCGAGCGCGAGCAGGCGCGCGAGCGCCGGATGCGGAGGCGCGTCGCGGGATGGCGTGGGCGTATCGTCCGCGTCCTCGAATACGAGGGGCGCGGTGAACAGGTCGAGCTGCGGCGTGGCCTGGCCTGCGGACTGCTGTTCGAGATAGGCCAGATGCTTGCGCGCCGCGCGGATCACGGGCGTGGGCACGCCCGCCAGTTGCGCGACCTGCAGGCCGTAGCTCTGGTTCGCCGGACCATCGTCGACCGCGTGCAGGAATACGATGCCGTGGCCGTGCTCGACGGCCGACAGGTGCACGTTCGCGGCATGCGGGAATTCCGCGGGCAGCTGGGTCAGCTCGAAGTAGTGAGTGGCGAACAGCGTGTAGCACGCGTTGTGCGACAACAGGTGGCGTGCGATCGCCCAGGCCAGCGCGAGGCCGTCGAAGGTCGACGTGCCGCGGCCGATCTCGTCCATCAGCACGAGGCTGTGCGGGGTCGCGTCGTTGAGGATCGCGGCGGCCTCGGTCATCTCGACCATGAAGGTCGAACGGCCGCCCGCGAGATCGTCGGCTGCGCCGATCCGCGTGAAGATGCGGTCGATCGGACCGAAGCGCGCGGCGCGGGCCGGCACGTAGCTGCCGACATAGGCCATCAGCGCGATCAGCGCGGTCTGGCGCATGAAGGTGGACTTACCGCCCATGTTCGGGCCGGTGATCAGCAGCAGCTTGCGCTCCGGGTTCAGGCGGCAGTCGTTCGCGAT
>NZ_JAAGNW010000095.1:20630-23206 GCF_010645215.1 Burkholderia multivorans
TCTCGATGCCGATCTCGTCGGAGAAGGCCGGCGCGACCCAGTCGAGCGCGCGCGCGCGTTCGGCGAACGCGCCGAGCACGTCGAGCTCCGCCAGCGCGGCCGCGACCCGCTGGCACGATTCGATGAACGGCAGCAGCGCCTGCAGTACCGCGTCGTACAGCGCGCGCTCGCGCGACAGCGCGCGTTCCTGCGCGGACAGCGCCTTGTCCTCGAAGGTCTTCAGCTCGGGCGTGATGTAGCGCTCGGCGTTCTTCAGCGTCTGGCGGCGCCGGTAATCGTCCGGCACCTTGTCGGTCTGGCCGCGCGTGACCTCGATGTAGAAGCCATGCACCTTGTTGTACTCGACGCGCAGATTGCCGATGCCGGTGCGGGTGCGCTCGCGCGTCTCGAGGTCGATCAGGAACTGGCCGCAGTTTTCCGAGATGTCGCGCAGTTCATCGAGATCGGCGTCGTAGCCGCGCGCGATCACGCCGCCGTCGCGCACCATCGCGGCCGGCTCCTCGGCGATCGCGCTTTGCAGCAGGTGCAGGCACTCCGCCGGCGGTTCGAGCGCCGCTTCGAGACGGGCGAGTGCGGCCGCGTTCGGCGCGATCGCCGCGACGCGCGCGCGCAGCGTGGGCAGCGCGGCGAAGGTGTCGCGCAGGCTCGACAGGTCGCGCGGCCGCGCGGACAGCAGCGCGAGCCGGCCGGTGATGCGTTCGACGTCGGCGATCTGCCGCAGCGCGCTGCGCAGGCCGTCGAGGCCGTCGTGCGCGGGGGCGTCGAGCAGCGCCCCGATCGCCTGCTGGCGGTGCTGTGCGGCGACCGAGGCGCGCGGCGGATGATGGAGCCAGTGGCGCAGCAGGCGGCTGCCCATCGTCGTGCAGCAGGCATCGAGCAGGGAGAACAGCGTGGGCGACTCGGTGCCGCGCAGGGTTTCCGTGAGTTCGAGATTGCGCCGGGTGGCCGGATCGAGCCCGATGTACTCGGATTCGTTCTCGACCTTCAGGCTGCGCACGTGGCGCAATTGCTGGCCTTGCGTGGCCGCCGCGTAGAGCAGCAGCGCGCCGGCCGCGCCGCAGGCGCTCGTCAGCGAATGCGCGCCGAAGCCTTCGAGGCTCGCGACGTCGAGCTGGTCGCACAGGCGCTGGGTGCCCGAGGCGATGTCGAAGTGCCAGGCCGGCACGCGCCGGACCGCGCCGATGCCGGGCGGCAGCGCCTGCGCATCGGCCTCGGCGGCGAGCACTTCCGCGGGGCGGATGCGTTCGAGCGCCGCGCCCAGCTGTTCGGGCGGCAGCTCGGCGAGGCGCAGCGCGCCGCTCGCGAGATTGAGCCAGGCGAGGCCGAGGGTGGACGGCACGCCGCGCTTGTTGTGGCCGACGCTGAGCGCGAGCAGGAAGACGTCGGTCTTGTCGGACAGCAGGGCGGCGTCGGTCAGCGTGCCGGGCGTGACGACGCGCACGACCTTGCGTTCGACCGGCCCCTTCGAGGTGGCGGGATCGCCGATCTGTTCGCAGATCGCGGCGGACTCGCCGAACTTCACGAGCTTCGCGAGGTATTGCTCGACCGCGTGGTGCGGCACGCCCGCCATCTTGATCGGCGTGCCGGCCGACGCGCCGCGCTGCGTGAGCGTCAGGTCGAGCAGGCGGGAGGCTTTTTCCGCGTCTTCGAAGAACAGTTCGTAGAAGTCGCCCATCCGGTAGAAGACGAGCGTGTCGGGATGGTCGGCCTTGATGCGCAGGTACTGCTGCATCATCGGCGTATGGTTCTCCAGGTCGCGCAGCGCGCGCGACGCCGCGCTGGGGGCGTCGTCGGAGCCCGGCGCGGGCGCGGTCGGGTCCATTTGCGGGTCTGCACTAACGGGCGTGTTTTCCATCAACTGTGAATTCGGTGCGTGGGATCCCGGGGCGCATGCCGTGGCGGCGCGCGGAGGGATCCGCTGGTGAGCGGAAGGCGTAGGTAACAGGCGCTAGTTTACATGGGTGGAGAGGGTGGGGTGGGGTCGTCCGTGTGGCTAACGATCTGCCGGACCGTTTGGGAAGCCGGAGAACGAGATCCGTTCGGCGCGCGCGATCTTCTGCCCGTCACGCGATCGGCTCGTCAGCATGGTGCGGCCGAGATGGCCAAGGCCGGCAAGCCGGTAGCGTGGCCCGCGGGGTGCCGACGCGTCAGGCCGTGAGAGGCGCATCCGCTCGCGGGAAGCGCGAGCGGCCGTTGTGCCGTCCCGGGTCGTCAGTCGCCTATCTGTTCGACGCATCCGGTCGCCCGGGCGAAGGAGGCTCGTCTTCATGCTCGTCTTGATCAAGCTTGCGCTGTAGCGCCGCGACGGCCTGGTGTGCGGTTTGAAGGTCGTGAATCGGAATGTCCGCGCAAAGGTGCTCGGCCCACGGAAGCTGAAGCTGCATGGCAGCGGCAAAAACATCTTGCCCTTTCTCCGTCAAGACAACGAGTTGGGCGCGACGGTGATGCGGATTGGGTTCGAAGACCACCAGTCCGGCGGCCTGCAGGTCGTTCACGATCCGTTGCACGTTCTGCCTGTTCCCGCCCAGGTCCCGTGCAAGCCACGCGACGGGTTGCGGGCGTTCCGCGTATGCGAT
>NZ_JAAGNW010000095.1:23216-23922 GCF_010645215.1 Burkholderia multivorans
CCGAGCGATGCAACCAGCTCGTCACCTGCCCTCAGGAGCGCGTTGTTGAGCCTGAATACGGACAGGATGAGAGCCGTTACGGCATCGGTGGCGGGCGTGTGTTTGAGCTTCTTCGTTGCAGCGTTCGATTTTGACATCATGGTGTCAATGGTGTAGTGTTCTGTTGTCGATTTGACATCATACATCCATATTGTCCGGAGGCTGCCATGCCCTTGCTTCGCCCCTTGAACCCGTCCTTCCCTATCGACCGGCAACTGGCTGTCGAGGCGGAGCCCGTTGTATTGGTCAACGTCTTTACGTTGGATCCGGCCGACGAGCCGGCTTTATTGGAGGCATGGCGGGACGACGCTGAGTTCATGAAGCGGCAGCCCGGGTTCATATCGACCCAGTTGCACCGTGCGATCGGCAGCGGCGCGACTTTTATGAACTACGCGGTCTGGGAATCGACCGCGCACTTTCGGGCGGCATTCGGACATCCGGAATTCCAGGCAAAGCTGTCCCACTATCCGTCGTCCGTCGTCGCCATGCCGCATCTGTTTCAGAAGGTGGCGGTTCCAGGCATTTGTGTCGCGTGATGTCAGTGGGGGCCGGCATGACCAAGTATGAGAGATGGACTCAGGCTGAAAAGGCCGGGAGCTTCGCGCCGCTGAGGGCAAGCCATGCTGTCTTCAAATCGTGCGGCATGTCACGGAGCGGATCGCCAGAG
>NZ_JAAGNW010000096.1:0-19822 GCF_010645215.1 Burkholderia multivorans
CCGCCGTGTCGATGACGCTGTTCGGGATCTGACGCCCCGCCCGGGGCCGCGCCGCTAGCCCGTCGCGGGCGGCGGCGCCTCGCCCAGCGTGTCGATCACGCCGAAGCGCGCCGGGATCAGCGTGTAGCACAGCCGCAGTTTCTCGCGCGACACCGCATCGATCAGGCGCGCCGCCTCCTCCTCGCTGACGACGAATTCCACCTCCACGGTCAGCGACCCCTGCAGCTCGAAGAAGCGGTCCGCGTGCAGCACGTGATGCTGGCCGAAGCCCGCCATCGCGCGAAACGCCGAGCCGCCCGCCACGCCCATCCCGCTCGCGGTCTCGAGCAGCCATTCCCACAGCGGCTTCCAGTGCAGGCGATGATGCTCGTGCACGTAGAAGCGCAACAAGATCCTGTCCATGCGTACCTCCCCCGCCGGGACCCGCTCAGCCGGCGACCAGCCACGCGCGGGCGGTCCACATCCCGAGCCCCGTCAAGACGAACGATCCTATTAAGTGTAGGACGGCCACCGTCATCGCCCAGCCGTATTGCCCCTCCATCACGTGCGTGACGACCTCGGCCGAATAGGTCGAGAAGGTGGTCAGCCCGCCCATGAAGCCGGTGATCACGAACAGGCGCCATTCGGGCGCGAGCCCCGCCCTGGCGGTAAACACGACCGCCGCGATGCCGATCAGATAACCGCCGATCAGGTTCGATGCGAGCGTGCCGAGCGGCACCTCGGGCAGCACCGCGTTCAGGCCGATGCTCAGGAACCAGCGGAGCAGCGCGCCGAGCCCGGCGCCGATGAAGATCGCGAGAATGGAGTAGATCAAGACGCACCCTTCCGAATGAGGACGACGGCCCAGCGCGGCCGCGCGGCGGATCGGGATCTACTTTATGCGCAGCCGCGCCCGGTTCGCAAGCGCGCGGCCGGGCGCAGCGCGCTCACGGCTGCGCGTCGGGCTCCCCGGCCGTTTCGGCGCACGCCATGGGCTCGGCGCCCACCCGGCCCGGGAACGCCCGGAAATCGCGCCGCAACAGGCCGAACTCGACCAGGTCGTGATACCTGTCGCCCCAGAAGCCCGCCTCGCGCGTATAGCCCTCGCGGGTGAAGCCGAACGCGGACAGCACGCGGATCGACGCCGCGTTGCCCGGATGCACGGATGCGTCGATGCGATTGAGCGTCATCTCGTCGAAGCCGTACGCGAATACGGCCGTCAGCGCTTCGCGCATATAACCGCGCCCCTGCGCGGACGCGGCCAGTTCGTAGCCGGTCGTGCAGCGCCGCCAGCCGCGATTCCACTTGAACAGGCCGCAGGTGCCGACGAGCGCCTGATCCTCGCGCCGGACGATCCCCCAGCGCGTGCCCGGGTTCGGCATCCTGCGCCAGCCCGCATAGAGTTCGACGAGCCGCGCCGCATCGTCGGGCGTGGCGACCGGATCGGCGCCGTACCAGCGCATGTGCGCCGCATCCGCGTGGATCGCGAGCAGCGCAGGCGCGTCGTCGGGACGCAGCTCCCGCAGGAGCAGGCGTTCGGTGTGCAGTTGGGGAAACACGATGGTCCGGGTGCTCCGCGGCAAACGAGTCGCACAGCATACCGGCCCCAAAAAACTCGCGCCATGCGCGGCGTCATCGCCGCGCCGCTTTACAGCCGCCCCGTATCTGCTCTATCGTCACGGGATGCCCTGACGCGCCGCCCTGTTCGCGGCGCGCGGCCGAACCCCTCGCCCACTCCGCGCCCCATGCCGCATTTCAGCGTTGTCCGTCGCAATAATCCGATGTCGCCTTTGGGTGACAGGAACGCGTTCGGCCGCTGACAAGCCCCCCTGCTCCACACCAAAGGCACTCGATCCCGAGTGCCTTTTTTTATTTCCGCGTCACTTTCATCTCACGAGGCCCCCATGCCGATCGCCGTCCAGGAAGCCCCCGCCCATCTCGGGCAAATCGTCAGCCTGTATCTGACGCTCGATACCTTGCGCGACCAGAAGCACCTGCAGTTCCTGCTCGCCCACGATGCCGGCGGCCCGCTGCAACTCGTGGTCGACAAGGCCGCGCGCGCCTGCCATGCCGACATCAGCCACTGGCTCGCGGGCACCACGTTCCGCGCGACGGGCGAGCTGGTCGCCGCGCCGCAGAGCAAGACCGCCGGCCTCGAACTGCGCGTCCACGACGTGGAGGCGTTCTCGCTCGCCCAGGCGCGGCCGATCGGCGCGGACAGCAGCCTCGACCTGCGCCTCACGCACCGGGTCGTCGACCTCAAGGCGCCGAAGTGGCTGTGCATGCTGCGGCTGCGCAGCGCGTTCGAGACGGCCTGCCGCGACTTCGCGCTCACGCGCGGCTGCACCGAGATCCACACGCCGAAACTGATGGGCCAGGCGAGCGAAAGCGGCGCGCAGGTGTTCCGGGTCGCGTATTTCGAACGCACCGCCTATCTCGCGCAATCGCCGCAGTTCTACAAGCAGATGGCGATCGCGGCCGGGCTCGCGGGCGTGTTCGAGATCGGCCCGGTGTTCCGTGCGGAGGACAGCCGCAGCAGCCGGCACCTGACCGAGTTCACCGGGCTCGACGTCGAGCTGGCATGGGTGTTCGACGTGCGCGAGGTGATGGCCTTCGGGGAGGCGATGCTGCGGCATGCATTCGCGTGCCTCGCGCCGTTCGCGGCCGAGGTGCGCGAGCATTTCGACCTCGCGCTGCCGCTGACGCCGAGCGTCACGCACCTGTCGCTCGCCGAGGCCAAGACGCTGCTCGCGCAGCACGGCATGCCGCTCGGCGCGGACGACGACCTGCCGGACGAGGGCGAGCGCCTGCTCCACGCGCTGCTCGGACACGACCTGATCTTCGTCCACGACTACCCGCTCGCGAAACGGCCGTTCTATCACCTGCGCGATCGCACGCACGGCACGACTCACAGCTTCGACCTGCTGTTCCGGGGGCTGGAAATCACCACCGGCGCGCTGCGCGAACACCGCTACGACATCGTGCGCGCGCAGGCGATCGACAAGGGCATCGATCCGGACGCGCTCGCGTCCTACCTCGACACCTTCCGCTACGGTTGCCCGCCGCACGGCGGGTTCGGGCTCGGCGTCGAGCGCGTGATCGCGAAGCTGCTCGGGCTCGCGAGCGTCAAGGAAGCCGCGTTCGTGCCGCGCGATCCGGAGCGGCTGACGCCGTGACGCGCCGCGCCGCCGCTCAGAACGCGGGCACGGCGGCCGCTTGCCGGGGCTCGCACACGAACTGTCCCGGCGTGAAGCCGAAGCTGCGCTTGAAGTGCCGCACCAGGTGACTCTGGTCGAAGAAGCCGACGGTGATCGCGACATCGGTCAGCGGGCAGCCGCTGGAAATCAGCGCCTTCGATTTGGCGAGACGCACCTGGTTGAGGTAGGCGTGCGGCGTCAGCCCGGTCTGCTTGCGGAACGCGCGCAGCACCTGGAACGCCGACATGCCGGCGAGCGACGCAAGGTCGCCCAGTTGCACATCGGCCGCGTAATGCGCGTGGATGTAGTCCTTGATCTTGCCGACGACCGGCTCCGCGCGGCCGCAACGGGGCAGACGCGCCTTGAGGTCGCCGTGGCGCAGGATCGCGCCCGCCATCAGATCGAGCAGGCCCGTTTCCAGCGCCAGCGCCGCCGCGCCCGGCTGCGCCGCGCGATGGAAGTCGAGCGCACGGCCGACCAGCGCGGCATCGGCGACATTGCTCGCGGAGAAATACGCGGGCCGGTTCGATTCCGTGATCTGGAGCCGCAGCCGTTCGAGCGCCTCGGGCTTCAGGTACAGCGCGCGATACTGCCACTGCCCGCCCTCGGCCACGCCGCCGTGATGCGGCTCGTCCGGATTGAACAGGATCAGCGTGTCGCCCGTCGCGACGTGATCGCGACCGTTGGTCGTGAAGTAACCCGCGCCGCCCTCCGTCATGCCGATCACCAGTTCCTCGTGCACGTGCGGCGCGAACGTCAGCGTCGCATAGCACGCGTGCAGGAATTCGACGCCCGGCAGCGTCGGCAGCGTCCAGAACGCCGATAGATTGCGTGGATCGCGTCGTGCCATGGCCTCGGTCCCTCGCGCTGCGCGCGCCTGGTCTGTCGTGATGAAGCGGCGTCATGTGAACCGCGTGCGCGCCGCGCGCCACAGGCCGGCGAGCACGAGCGCCATCCCGAGCGCCTGCGGCGCGGGCGGCAGCGTGTTCCGATAGAGGCATGCGTAGGCGATGCCGAACAGGGTTTCGAGGACGATCAGCTGACCCACGAGGCTCATCGGCAGCAGGCTCGACGCACGGTTGAAGCAGATCGTGGCGAGCCACGACCCGCCCACGCCCAGCACCAGCGTCACGGCCGCGAACAGCGCGGGACTCTGGGCCGGCGCCTGAGCCGCGCGCCAGACGCTCGCGCCGGCCGCGCCGGTCGCGAGCGCCTGCCAGGCAGCCAGCACGAGCGCGAGCGCGAAGGTCGCGACGCCGATCGCGCAGGACCAGTGCGCACTGGACACCGACGGATGCGCGCGCAGGAAGCGCGCATTCGACAGCGCATACGCCGTCCAGACGACGACCGTCGCCACCGCCGCGCCCACGCCCGGCCACGACAGCCGCGCGCCGCGCGCGAGCCCGCCGCGCTGGACCACGAGCACCAGGGCGAGGCCGAGCGCGACCAGCACGAGCGGCCCGGCGAGCCGCCGCCATGCCGCCGCGGGCAGCGCGCGGCTGCCCGCGACCGACACGCAGATCGGCAGCAGCCCGATGATCGGGATCACGACCTCCGCCCCCGTGTCCTGCACGCCGAAGCTGACGAAGAGCGAGAACAGGATGTTGCCGGCCAGCCCGTACACGGCGGCGCGCGCCCAAGCCGCGAGCCCGAGCGGCTGCGCGCGGTAGCGCACGAGCAGCAGCGCGAGGGAGACGAGCCCATAGAAGAAGAACCGGCCGAAGGTGATCGCGAGCGGCGTGTACGCGTTCAGCACGAGCGGCGCGACGAACGAGACGCCCCACAGCGCGGTGGCGGCAACCATCAGCAGGACCGCGCCCGGCAACGACGACGGCCGCGCCTCACGCAACTCGGTGGCGTTCATGGGATCTCCGGTAAGCCCGCTCCGGCCGGTGGGCGCGCGTCTCGCTGCGGCCGGGCCGCTAGGCCGGCGCCTCGCTCGACACCGCGGAGACGAGCCGCCCGTGCGCATCGACGGGCTTCCACTCCTCTTCGAACTCCCGATTGCCGTTCGTCTTCATTATGCCCGGCAGGAATGCCTTCTGCGAACCGCCATGCGGATTCGAGATATCGCCGTTCCAGCGGTCGTCGAGCGGCTCGTGCGCGAGCTGGTAGCGCGTGTCCGAGGTCAGCCGGCAGCGCCGCCGCGGCGACACGTTGTCGAGCGAGCCGTGCACGAGCCGCGTATCGAACGCGATCACGTCGCCCGCCTCGAACGGGCTCGTGAGCCAGCGGCCGCCCAGTGCATCCTGCAGTGCGAACGGATCCTCGCCGAGCCAGCCGATCTTGTCGCGATCGGCGTCGGCAGACCAGTACGCGTCGAGCGTGGTCGCGCGGTGGCTGCGCTCCAGCACGATCAGCGGCCCCTCGTCGAGCGACACCGCGCCGAGCGGAATCCATGCCGACCACAGGTTCTTGGTGCCGCGCCCGATGTATACGATGTCCGAATGGATGCCGGTGCCCTCGCCCGGGCGAACGAAGCGCGGCCATTTGAAATCGAAGGTCGCCACCGCGCCGCCGAGAAAGCGCTCGAAGAAACCGAGCAGCGCCGGATGGGACACGACGTCGTTGTAGGCCTTCCCCGAGCGGATGCTCTCGGTGAACGCGAGCAGGTTCACCTGATCGATGAACGACGGCGTCTGCTGGATCGACTCCATCACGTCGTGGCCGTTCGAGTCGATCTCGCCCACGATCGCGTACTTGAGCAGGATCTCGCGCCGCGCGTCGAGCACCACCTGCGGATCCACCAGCCCGCGAAACAGCAGGTAGCCCTCGTCGCGCATCCGTTGATGCTGCGCGGACACATCGTCGAGGATGTCGTTCGACGCGTGCAGCTCGCCGACCCGCGCCGAGCCGGTATCCAGCGTCTTGCCACGAAAGATCAGTTCCATAGTCTCCTCAGCCAGAAGATGTCGAAAGCCGCTCGCGGACGGCCGGAGCGGCCCGCGCGGCGTGGTGCGGCGGATGCCGCACGAGATGCGGCGAGCCCCAGGGATCGACGCAGGCGTCGAGATGGTCGACGAGGCTGCCCCAGCCGTCGATGTAGCCGACCGGCCAGCCGGGCGCGCCGGCGATCACGTCGTCGCGCCGCGTGAACGCCGCGTTCGCCCAGTCCGAGCGCGGCCGCCGGTGATGCAGGTCGTGCTGCGACTGGTCGCCCGGCAACACCAGCAGCCGGTGCGGCAGATGCACGAACAACACCCTTGCCCACCATGCGAGCCAGCGCCCGACGCCCGCGCGCGGCCCGGGCGCCGAGTCGCCGCAGAAACGGCCGACGCAGACCCGTGCGATCGCCTCACGCCCGGCCAGCGAAGCCACGTCGTCCCACAGGTGCTCCGAGTGGTAGTTGATCAGCGATGCGATCTGAAACAGCAGCACGACCGGCACGACCCACGCGACCAGCCACGCGAGCCAGCCGTGGTAATGCGTGAGCGCGACGGCAAGCGCGGCAAGATATGCGAGCGTCGCGACGGTGCGGTGCGGCGGGCCGGACAGGTTCGCGACGAGGCGCATGCCCAGGTAGCGCAGATGGAAGCGCGGCGACGCGCAGGTCCGCGCGATGTAGCGCCGGAACGCCGCCCGCGACATCCCGCGGCGAAACCCCGTCGAGACCAGAAACACCACGTCGGGGTCGCTGTCGAGACGCGGCACCGCGTGATGCTTCAGGTGCTCGCGCCGGAACAGGCCGAGCGGCGCCGCCAGCAGCAGCGTCGACACGCACTCGCCCACCAGCACGTCGAGCCGGTGCATGCGCGAGTAGGTATCGTGAGCGCAATAGTGCTCGGTCACGGTGTACAGGTCGCGCATCCCGTTGACGGTCAACAGCCACCCCGGCACGAGCCCCAGATACGCGACGCCGCCGACGCGCCAGCACGCGCCGCTCAAGCCCAGCCCCGCGAGCAGGATCGCAACGGCCGCGACCGTGCGGGTGAACGGGTTCCAGCGGAACAACGGCGTCTCGTCGAACAGCGGCATGCCCGTCAGCCAGGTCAGGAACGGCTGCAACACCCCGGGCAGACACCGCATGCTTTCCCTCGGGCTCGCCAGCACCGCGGCAGGCACCGCCTCCCGCGGCCATGGCGCAGCCCTCCGCCTCTTGCGCAACCGGTCCATGAACGGCCTCCGTCGTCGTGCGCTCAGGCCGCGATCCGCGCGTCCTCCCGATAGCCCGGATGCCCGGACTGAAGCAGCGACGCATCCAGCAGGTCCCACATGCTCGCGAGCGTATCGAGGAAATCCTGCGCGCCCTCGACAACGAGCGCCGCGTGCGGACCGTCGAGCGCCACCGCGACCGCCTCGCGCGCATTGCGCTCGTGCTGCTCCTCCGCGCCGACCTCGCCCCAGTGTTCGAGCAGGTAATGCATCTCGGGCACGTCGAGATCGGTGCGATACAGGCCGCTGTCGACCAGACAGTGCTTTTCGCCGGGGATCAGCTGGCGATTCGAGATCATCTCGAGCGCGAGCGCGACACCGAGATTGCGATAGGTGGAGGCGAGATCCGTCTGCTTGCGGCCGTCGAACACGGCCATCGCGCGGCGTACCTGGCTCGTCAGGCCGCTGGCGTGGTCGTAGCCCGGCAGGCTGCCGAGCAGGCGATCGGAATAGGCCTTGAGCCCCTGCTCCACCGTGTGCTGGTCGTACAGGTCCGCGAAGATCGCGTCGCCCGCCGCCTGGTTCACGATGTAGCCCGCCATCGTGGCCAGCTCGGGACCATGGCCGCCCTCGCTCTCGACGATCTCCTGCATCAGCGCGCTCTGCTGGAGCAAGCCGTGTTCGTGCAGTGCGTCGGGGAAGTTCCAGCCCGGACGGGTCGCCGAGCAGAAGTTCTGGATCTGATGGAACAGCGCGCCGACCACCTCGGGCGCGGGATCCGCTTTCGCCCAGTTGAGGAAGACCGGGTGGGTGTAGCAACGGTGGCTCTTGATTTTGCTGACCAGGCTATCGACGTTGACTGACATCATCAGCTCCTGTGCTGTGGGAACGAACTTCTGGTTGGGACGGCCCTCGGACCACGCTCGGACGGCCACGCAGTCGCCTGTCGCGCGGTTGGTTTTATTGCCCTGCTTGGCAAAACGACGGCCAGGCGCTTTCGTGAAGCCCAATCGGCCGGGAAACACCTTGACAGCGCACACTGAAACACCGTGCGCCATTACTGCGGAAAATCAGATCAATTTCCCGCGACGTACCCAGTTTTATGCACATCGAAAACGACGTATTGGATGAAATTGCACAAAAGAGAAATAATTGCGTAAGGCGATCGCCTATTAATTGAGCATCTATAAGCAATACGATTGATTAAATCTTTTTAATCAACAAAGCACGTGACTGACATGGCGGCGTGATGCAGCCGCGCAAGCGCGCACCAGAGGGGGCTGGCAGTGACGTCATCGAGTTGGTCCGGGGAACTGTGGCTTGCAAAGGATTTCGCGCTGATCGACGGCGCGGCCGGCGCGACCTCGATGCATGCGCACTACGCGCACCAGGTGCTGCTGTCGCCCCGCGGCGACGTCACGGTGGAGTGCGATGGCCATACCGTGCGCGCCGCCCACGTGCTGATCCCGTCGAGGCAACGGCACCGGATCGTCGATGCGCCCGCCCGGCTCTTCACGCTTTACGCGGAGCCGCCCGCGATGTCGGCCGACGCACTGCTCGACGCCGCCCGTCACGGCGCGCCGTCGCTCGACGCGCTCGCCGAAGCGCTCGCGCAACGGCGCCGGCCCCTGCCCGACGATCCGCGCGTCGCGCGGGCGCTCGCGCTGCTCGATGCGCCGTCGCCGGATTCCTTGTCCGCGCATACGCTCGCAGCCGCCGCGCATGTGTCGGTCAGCCAGCTCGAACGGCTGTTCGGGTCGCGCGTGGGCCTGCCGATCCGGCAGCTGGTGCGTTGGCGACGCCTGTGCGTCGCGATCGAGCGGGCGCTCGGCGGCAGGACGCTGACGGACGCGGCGCATGAAGCGGGGTTCGCCGATTCCGCCCATTTCTCGCGCACGATGCGCGCGCTGTTCGGGGTACGGGCCGATGCATCGCTGCGCGCGCTGCGGATCCGCAGCCTGCGCTAGACGCGCCGCGGCAAACCCGGCGGCGGCGCCGGAACCGGCGATGCGTGTTCACGACGGAACGGTTCGAGCAACTGTCTCAGGTAGGCGTCGGGATAGTCGGGCCGCGTGCCGATGCCGAGATCGCGGCTGCCGATCCGATAGTCGCCGTCGACGTAGGTGCCGAGCAGCCGGTCCCACACCGTCAGGAACAAGCCGAAATTGACGTCGCCCGCGTCGCCGTACTTCATGTGATGGAAGCGGTGCGCAGGCGCCCATGCAAACACATGACGCAGCGGGCCGGGCCTCATGTCGACGTTCGAATGCTGGAGCAGCAACTGAATCGAGATGGCGAAGGCCAGCACCGCCGCGATCGACACCGGCATGCCGATCAGCGGCAGCGGCGCGGTGCCGGCGACGGCTTCCAGCGCCTGGCTTCATCAGACCGTTGAAACCGTACATCCGCGTGACGCTGTGATGCACCGCGTGCAGCCGCCAGAGGAACGGCACGCGATGGCTCAGGTAATGCGCGAGCGTAATGCCGAGGTCGGCAACGACGATCGCGAGCGCGAGTTGCGCGAGCCAGGGCCAGTGCAGCGGCCAAAGACCGGGCAACGGCGCGAACCGTGTGATGAGCGGCACCGCGCACACGCCGAGCGCGTTGAGCGTTTCATTCACGAGACCGTGCGCGATGTCGCGGGCCATGTCGGCGCGCGGCAGGTTCCATTCGCGATCGTAGGCGAACCGGGATTCGCAGCAGAACGACAGCGCAAGCGCGACGGCGAACAACGCGATCAGCATCCAGGGCGGCGCCTGGCGGACATGGATCAGCCATACGGCGGCGCTGATCGTGCCGATGAAAAAAGCCGGGGCGTAGAAGGTTCCGACGTGGAACGGCATGGGTGGACTCCGCAGGTTGGACAAGCGAAGTTTTCCGTGCGGCGACGTGGCGGGCTTGAACAAATGGCGCAAGTTGCGGGGTGCGGGGCGCTGCATGGGACCGTCGGCGCCTCCCCCGCCTCGACAACGCGATCGCTGCCGTGAACCTATGCAGCATGACGGTTCGCGAAAGACAAGGCGCAAGGTCGATGACCATGGAGGCCTCGCCCGCTCACCGCGGAGCGGATCCGCGAGATCCATCTCACCTGATCGCGACGAGCCGCGCCGCAATTTCATCTCGATACCTAAATATCGATGACCGCGGCACGAAGCAACAACCGCTTGAGAGGGGCCAGACCCAGGATCGGCGCCTATCGCGCATCTGATCGATGATCTTCGGCTCGAAATCGTCTGAATGCCGGGTCTCGTTCGTCGGGAAACGCTCGTCCGGGCGCGGTCCGACGACGACCGAACGCACGCAACGGCTTCCACGCTTCGGACGAAAGCGCTTGACGTCCCCTTCGACGAAGCGTACTGTGGGTCGCGAAGTATTCAAGAAGCGTGATTGCTGCTCACCATCGGCCGCGGTCTGCGGTATTCGTTGTCCTCTCCCTCCTTGAGTCTTTTCCCGCGTCCTTTGGGGGCGTATACACTCATCAATTTTCAGGAGATCTACATGGATACCGGTACCGTCAAGTGGTTCAACGACAGCAAGGGTTTTGGCTTCATCACGCCCGACAACGGCAAGGAAGACTTGTTCGCGCACTTTTCGGAGATTCGCGGCGACGGTTTCAAGACGCTCGCGGAAGGCCAAAAAGTCAGCTACGAGACGAAGCAGGGCCCCAAGGGCCTGCAGGCGTCGAACATCACCCCGCTGTAACCCGCTTCAACACCCTCTGATCGCGTGGCGCGCGCCTCAATCGCGCGCCTCCAGCATCACGCCCCGCCGCCTCGGATACCTGGTATCCCGGTGCGGGCTTGATGCGACCGCACCTTCAGACCCAGGCGTCTGCATGCGCACATGCCGGCGCGCCCATGCGGCGCGTACCGTGCCGTGCGCGTACTCGAACGAGGCCCGCTCATCGCATCGCGCAAGCGGCGCAGCAGGAGAACCTGCATGACCCGAAGTCATTCCCGCACCAGCAAGGCGCCGCCGCGAGCCAAGCACGCCATGGCCCTGCCCAAGCTCGGCACGGCCTTGAACTGGGTGCCGCCCAAGCCTCCCGCTCTCACGAAATCGCGCACCAAGAAGCGCCCGCTCGCTCCGCAATAACCCTTCGCGTCGGCCGCCGCACCACCAAGCGGCGGCTGCCCCCTGTCGGACAACCTGACCTCGGCATGCCGCACCGATGCCGGGGGCTGTCCGCGCAGTAACGATGGCCTTGTCCGCACCTGCAGGCAATCGCCTGGATTGGAGAAATTGATTTGGCCAAAGAAGAGCTTTTGGAACTGGACGGCGTCGTCGACGAAGTGCTGCCGGACAGCCGGTTTCGCGTGACGCTGGAAAATGGCGTGGTCGTCGCCGCGTACGCATCGGGGCGCATGCGCCGCCACCATATCAGGATCCTCGCGGGTGATCGGGTCAGGCTGGAGATGTCGCTTTATGACTTGACCAAAGGCCGCATCAACTTCCGGCACAAGGACGAGCGCGCGTCGACTGCCTCGACGGGAAGACGATTCGTCCGGCGCTAGCGATCGGCGCTGGACAGCGCGCGCGGGGGCGCCCGCGCGGGTCGTCCGCGCATCCCTGCGTTGTCCGAAATTGCGATGGACATCGGGAGAACGATGCGCGTATGATCAGTTCATCCGAGCACTCCTTGGCCCCCCGCTGCTCGCCTCTTCTGCTACTCCCTTGTTGCGTCGCGCCGTCTTCCCCGCACGCACTGTTTGCCCCTTTACACCCTACCTGTCGCGCCGCGCAGCGGCGATACCGGCTGAATGCGTTCGTCCATGCGATGCGTCGCAACCGAGCGCCAGGATTTCATCATGAGCATGCATCTCTACCGTGGATTCGAGATTTATCCACTGATTTACCCTCACGTGCAGCCCTTCAACGGCTGCCCGCGCAACTATGACGCCGGCTTCGACGCGGCGGTCAAGATCTGCCTTCGCGGCACCGACGATACGCTGACGCGCAGCCAGACGTTCAGGCTGGTCGACAATGCGCCGTTCGAGACCGTCGGCAACGCACGCCGTGCTTCGCTGCGCTATGCCGAAGGCCTCATCGACAACGCCGGCGCCAACCAGGACTTCTTTTCCGACGCACGCTGACGCGGTTCGGCCGTGGCGACGCGGCTTTCCGGCAATGGGGAGGACGGCATGATCATCGACGAACTTCTTCGCCTGGTCGGACGAGGTGAGGTTACTCGGGCCGGCACCGCCCTTCCTGCTGGAATTACCGATTCCGGCTTGCGCCATCAACAAGAGTTGCAGATGTTCGCGGCAGTACGCGCACTTTCGATCGGAGCCGGATATTCGGAGTTCGAATCTGACGAGATAGCAAGCGCCGTCATGACACGACTCGGCTGATTTTCCGTTCCAACGCTCCGAAACAGGATCTACATGACAACCATCACGCTCAAGGTCAACGAACCGATCGACGTCGCACTCCGGCGCTTTCGACGAGACATCGAGAGAACCGGGCTGATCCGGGAATTGCGCGCCCGCACCGGCTATGAGAAGCCCACCGCGGAACGCAAGCGCAAGAAAGCCAGCGCCGTTGCCCGGCAACGCTTGCGGGCGAAGCGCATGCTGCCGCCTCGCAAGATGTACTAGGAGGACATCGTGTCCAACTGGCAGACCGATGCGCATCCGTTCTTCCCGCTGACGAAATGCGAAGTCGATTTCGATCAGCAGAAGGACATGGTGACTCTGCTGCCGAGCTTCTATGCCTTCGGGTGCGAGTACACCAGCCGCGGGTTCCTGATCGGCCGCGAGGATGCATTCAAGCTGATCGCGGCGCTTGAGAAGGCGTTGAGTGTCCGGGGGTGAGTGAGGGTGGGGGCATGCGGCCGGAAGGCGGGATGCCCCCGACCAAACAGGCAGGCTTGCGCGATCTCCTCGCTGGCTGCGACGCGTCGGCCGACGGCTGACGCATATTCGATCGCCCGGCTTCGGACCGTGGTCATTCCAAATGACCATCCACAATGTGCGCTGCGGTCCCGCTATGGGTTCGCCAGCCTCGACGCGAACTGAATCCTTTACTCACGGGTACTGTTCGCGCGTCGATTGCTTCTCAACATCGGCTGCTGTTCGCCTCGCGTAGCCTTCCTGAATGATCTTGACCGATCGCTCACACCCAGCCGGCATAAGCGCTCGCTCAGTTGCTTGATTGGGTAGGCTAACGTGCCGAAGCACCTTGATGTGCATGTTCGCAATCTACCGTTTTACTCACGTCTTTATTGGTAGTACCAACTGGCGGCATGAGCTTCATGGCAGCCTCATCGCTCGGGAAGTGGCTGCACGCCTTCATGATCTTGCACAGCTGCGAGTTGATATTTTCAGTCGCCTCCGTCACGGATATCCCCTTCCGAACCACTAGCGGAAACGTGAAAAGCGGAATCACGAGATCCGCCCCGAAACCTCAAGTGCATCACGGCATGCCTGGATCTTCTGCGCAAACGCCCTCAATGGCCTATCAATCGCCACGTTACCCAGTCACCTCGACCGAAGCCAAAAAGTATTGAGATTCGTCAGGAATGATGCCGTCTCGATAGCGATCGTCCTCCCAAAGCAAACGCCAATGCGTTGGCTTCGCGACGATCTGAAGTTTGATCGCATCCACCGAAGATAGATTAGGCGCCTCCGTGCCAGCCACGAGGTAGTTGAAGCAACCGCTATTTTCTGTAGAACGCGCATCAACCGAGGTACGCGGATCAGCTATGTCTACAGGCTCCCAGATGCCATCACCAGGCACCGTCTCGCCCGATTGGATCACCGGACCTGATGGATCCGGTACGGCGGGTAAAACTTTGGGAAATGTTGGAAATGCGAGCTTGTAAAACCCATGATCATAGTCGGCAGGATCATTGGCTGGCCAAGACTTGACCGCCGCTTCGTGTCACCGCGCCGTCCCTCCACGGACAACTGACGGACGCACTCGCAGAGATGAATAGAGCGAGACATAGATCCTCAGCCACCTCACGACCAAGCCACAAATCACCATTATCTTGTATCTCAACGGCTGTTCAATTGCCTGGCTGAGTGTCAGCATAATGCCAAATGACCATTCCCCATGATGTGTGTTGAGGTCCCGGCATTGGCGCTCCGGCCTCGACATAAACCGAATCCTTCATAGCAGGGCTTTGCCAATAACCGGCACGTGGACAAATCTCTCCGGGCAGGACCCGTAACTTGGGTTGTGCTACCGGCTTGGGGAAGTAAGTTTCCTCCTCAGCCGGAACGCTGCCATCCTGGTAACGCTTGTCCTCCCACAACAACCGCCAACGCACCACATGTTCGTCGTTGGTACCTTCCAATAGGTACCGGTGGGCGATACTGCCTTTGAGGAAATAGCTCGGGCATCCAACCTTGCCGACTGGAAACCAGGGTTCCCAGATCCCTTCGACAGGAATCTCTTGATCGCTCGAGACCTCTCCGCCCTCAGACTCGTTCTTAGGCGGACAGGGAGGCAGCGTTGCAGGATAGTTGCGACCGGGGGGCCAATAGCGCCACGCCGGAAGTGGTGCATCTTCAAACATGGACTCATAGGTCCAATGCTCAAAAACACGCCCTCCTCCATCCACACGTGTTCCATATGCAAGCATCCCAGTAAAACCGAATCCAACCGTGCACTTGAGCGCATAGCAAATCAATCGTTCGATCCACACGCCCTCTGCAAACCCGGTGGCGTATACGGGGTCCGAGAAATTGGTGTCCTTCAGCCCCAGCGAATGAAAGAATGGATCGTATTTTCGGCCGATTTCAAGCGCACTTCGGCCAAACAAAAGGTCGCCACCTTGCTGGCTTCCTATAACCAGTGCGTCGTATGCAGCTCGTTTATCGAGACCTCGGCGCAAGGCATCAATGCCGATATCCATTTGCACCAGCGCTCCCAAGAAATCGTGGGTGTACGCCTCTTCAAGCTCCCTCTGATTTGGGCTCGGAGTGTCCAATTGCTTTGCGTACGCGCCGAGAAAATCCCGATATAGCTCGACGGCGCGCTCCAGGAACGTGAAACTCGTCCACTTTTTAAGCAGATAAAACGCCTTAGCCCGCGCGTCCTGCTCCTGTTCAGAGGTCATGGTCAGAGTATTCAACATCATGGATCCTGTTCGTCCGTTGATTGTTTTCCAACATCGGCTGCTGCTCGCCGCGCGTAGCCTTCTTGCCTGATCTTGGCCGATCGCTCACGCTCTGCCAGCATAAGCGCTCGCGCAGTTGCCTGATTGGGTAGTTTGACATCAGTCCAATCCGTCCGAAGCGCCTTGAGCTGCCCGTTCGCAATCTGCTTTTCTATCCATTGCTTCACTGGTGCATTGAACGAGTGAGTAAAGTCCACGAAGAACTGAACATCGCCCCCGACCAGCAAGCGCATGGTGGCAACCTCTTTTTCGTTGTCCCACTGCTCAGCAATCCGCCCCTTCCACAACCGCATCCCGTCCCATCCAACTGGGACCTCGATGCCCAGCTTTTCCATTGCCGCACGCGTAGGCACATGTATCTTTACATAGCTGCCATTCATACTCCAGGCGTGCTTGATCGCGCTTCGGATACGCCATATGAGTCCACTAGGAGCGAGGCGATCGGTCCAAAACTTACCCGGAATCGTCCATGGCTTGTCCAGATAACGCGTGTCGACTACACGAATCATCAACTGACCCGGTGCCTCCGTTATCGCTTCAAGCGCTACCTTCGCACTGAACGTACCTATGGCCTCCCCCTCTTCCCAGTTTCGAAGGTCGGGCCACCCTTCTTTATGCACGTATTGCTTCACCGTCATCGGCTTATGGCCCAGGCTCTTCGTCTCCTCGGCCAGATGAGCCAGACGCGCCTCCTCGGTCATCGTCCGAGTGGTCCCTCCCCCCACCTTCACGTCCACCCAGGTGCCTTCCACAAGATGGCCTCGCACCTGTTCCAGCAAGCGCATCAGATCCTTGATGCCCTGTGCGATTTTCGTATCCCCCAGCTTGCGCAGTTCCCCAAGCATCGGCAACAGCTTCCGGATATACCTTTCCACCTGCGCCGGGATGATCGAGCCGAGCCTGTTCAGAATGAAAATCAGCGCCTTACCGATGCGATCCAGCATCGTGCTGAATCCTTTGATCACCACATCCTGATACTGGGCGAAGTCCAGTTTCCTGAACCACTGCACGGCATCGCCGAAGCCAGCCTTGCGGATCAAGGCCACGATTTCCTGGCATAGCTTGGCAAGATCCTCGGATTTATTGGCGGCGCGCATCAGCAACTTGCCTATGCCCTTGAGCAAACCTCCGGCCACTGGAACGACCGCGAGAAGACAAAGCACGAGCGCCACCCACTCCCACGTGTCCTCCCGATCCTTCGGGTCGTCACACATGCGAATCGTGATGGCAATCGCGTCGCGCGCAGCCGTGACTTCCCCAGCGACAGGGAACATGCTGACGACGGCATCGATGATAATCGCGCCCGCATTTCGCTTTTGTGAGAACTCTCCCACTACGGCACCGGCCACGGTATCGCCTACCGTGGCGGCACCGCGCCAGAGATAGTCGCCGACCTCGGATGCCGCCTGGCTGATCCGGCTACTCATGCTTGGCCTCCTTGCATCCGCTCCAAGGTGGCTTGCATGTCGAAATCGTCCCAATCAGCCTTGTAGCCGGCGTTTTTCTCGGTAGCCTTGATTTCGTAGGCTCGACTGTCCTCACCCAACTCGATGCGCCCCGGCCCTTGCGGAGCACCTGTCAGGTCGGCCATACCTTTGTTGTCGACAGTGCCGGAAAAGGTGGCGCCGCTGTCGTAGTGGATGGTGAACTTGGCACCCTGCACAGGTGTGTCATCGTGATAGTGATATTGCAGCGCTGCCGCGCTGCGGGATGTCGGCGCCGGAGAAAGGGGATAGTCAATCCGTGTCGGCCCGCTGAACGCGTGCTGCCCACCCTTCAAATCGATCTTTCCAGGCGCGTGAATCTCGATGTTGCCGTCCTTGAGCCGGATATAAGCACCGCCCGAGGTAAGCAGGATCTCCTGCTGCGCGGCCACCTCGATATTCCCGGTGGCCGAGAGGACCTTGACCGTCTTCTGAGCCGTTACTTCAATATTGTCCGAGTGCGCCTGAATCTCCACCTTTCCCTTGGCCGCAAACAGCTTCATCCCGGCGTTTTGCGCAAACAGGCTGATCTTCTCCGCGACACTCGCCACCAACGACTTCCCGCTGGCGATGAACGTGCTCCGGCCGCTGACCAGATTCGTTTGCTGATCGCTCGACACATGCACGGATCCCTGCGTCGACAGCGCGATACCGGAAGGACTCGCCGCCAACATGACCGGTGTCTTGAACGCGTTCACACTCCCGGTACCGCTCCCCGCCGTCCGCCCTCCCGACTGCGAACCCTGCACGCTGCTTTGCGTCGCATCGGTAAACGTCTTCAGCGCGTCGTACCCCTCCTCCAGGCTTTCCGCCCGATGCGTCCGGCTTGCCTGCGACATCGCCTCGACCAAGCTCTCGGCATTGACGAGTTGCTGTTGCGCTTCACGAACGTCGAGCGGCTGGCTGTTCTCCGACTTTGGATACGTCGTGACATACAGCCCCTGCCCAGCACGCACAGCGCCGTATGCATCCGTTCTCAGATCGAAGCCCGATCCAAGATACGCACCGCGTGAGTTGCCCTGCTGATCGATCAGATAGCCCAGATGCAACAAACTACTGGCGCTGCTGCTCATCAGTTGCACGCGATTCTGGCCGGTCGCGTCGTCCATCACCATCTGGTTGTAGCCGCTGCCGCCGTACTCCTTCGAACGCTGGCCGGAAAGGATCCCGTTGCTGTGCCATTGCGGGCTGACCGCGCCGTTGTACACGCGGTGCAGCACGATCGGCCGGTCGCAGTCGCCACCGACATAGCCGACGATGACCTCTTCCCCGATGCGCGGAATATGCACTGCGCCGTAGCTGTCGCCCGTATCCGATTGCGCGACCCGGACCCAGCACGAGGCACCGGCATCTCCCGGATTCCGCCGATCCCAGATGAACATCACTTTTACGCGGTTCAGTTCGTCGGTATGGACCTCTTCACCCCGCGGTCCGACGACGATCGCCGTCTCCAAATGCATCTTCGGCTTCACGTGCTCGAAGGGACTGCGATACGGAACCGTGGTGCGTTGCGCCTCGACTTCGACCAGATAGAAACCTGTCGAACCGTCAACGTGGTCGACGGATACTCCCGAGTACCCCGCCTTCGCCCGCGTCAGGTCAACTTGCAGGCTATGCGGAAAGCTGGCCTCGTGATTCGACCGCGGCAGGTTGTTTTCGATGTAGCGCCGCACCCTGATCGCGGCAAACTCCCGCTGCCGGGCAGGATCGCGATCGTGTTCCGGATGGCCCGTCAATTCGAAGCGCAAGCCGGCGTCGATACCTCGAACACCACCCATTGCGCAGAATCGCTTGGCGCGCGATTCCCACTCCTCCAGATGAATCTTCGAAAGCTGCTCGCCACGATCCTGACGCTCGTAGGTATAGGCGCCCGTGTACTCGTACACCTCGGCCTGCCCCGGCAAATTCCCCTGGCCCGCCATGGTCGGCAACGTCGTTCCCTTCGAGTTGTCGCCGGCTGAAGGCGCCTTGTAGTCGAACGTGCGGGTCGTACGAGTCGTGCTCTGCAGAGTCCGAGAACCGGCCCATTGCGTAAACGCATCGGCTTCGCTGCCGGTACCCGCCCGGTGGAAACCAATCGAATTGGGTGACGCTTCAGCGAGCGCGTGGAGGTCGTCGGTCACGACCAGCGTATGGGATTTGCCATCCTTGCCCTGCCGCCAGAAGCCGAACAGCCCCTCCTCCTCCATCAACCGATGAACGAAATTCCAGTCGGACTCGCTTTGTCGGCAGTACGAACGCGACGGCAGCGGCTTCGACAATGCGAACTGGAAATAACCCTGGGCCTGGGGATGCTGATTGAATACGTCGGCAATGACGAGATCGACCGACTTGTCCTGCCAGTACCGCATGTCGCTGCGAAAGCGCAGGAAGTGCATCCAGGATGCGAAGCTCAACTGATAGGCGGTAAAACTACCGTCGGCACCCAGGCGGCGGGCCGTATGAATGTAGCCGTTGATCGGCAAATAGGATTTGTCCGCCTGCTGAATCCAGAGCGTCATCGGCTGAGCGATCATCGACTTGAGCTCGACGTCGCCGGCTGTCGAAATCAGGTCGAGCGTCACGCTGAAGTCGCGCCCGAGTTCGGATTCGGTCGAGCCTCGACTCGGCACCATCGTGTTGGCCGGCAGCGAGGGAATGTCCACCCTGATCAGCCGGTCCTGCTGATTCAAGCCACCCTGAATGGCCTGAATCAATTCGGTTCCATTCATTCTTTTCCCATCTTCTTGTCAGGCCTGTAGCGGCCGTATCTCTCTCGGGGACGGCTCCCCACTCGAACTTGCCGAGGAATTTTACCGACATCCACTACATTGCGGAATCGCTGCCGCGGATAGAAAACGATGGAGAAAATCGAGATGCCTGCGTCATCCTTCGTGCGACTGTAAGCGCCAGGCTCGGTAGCCGATCAAACGCGTGAGCGGCATACGAGCATCGAGCAGTTGTCG
>NZ_JAAGNW010000096.1:19832-21821 GCF_010645215.1 Burkholderia multivorans
GATGCCAGCTTCGATGACAGCGGCCCAATCGCCCCGCTTGCTCTCCTCCCCCAAACCACTGTAGAATTCCACGTTCTGCGGGCGTCGTATAATGGCCATTACCTCAGCTTCCCAAGCTGATGACGTGGGTTCGATTCCCATCGCCCGCTCCAGAACCGCTTCAGCCTTATATGACAAGGCTTTCCAGGTGGTACTGGGAAATTCACTCCGCGCATCGCCTCCGCACCCTGCTCAAAATACAGGCACTTTGCGCCCATCCAGTACCTAGCAAGATCCAGCCTCGTTCGCGACAGCAAAACGGGCTTCTTCCACCTCCGCTATTCCTTGCCCCGCCGGTTACTCATCGAAGTTAACCCCGGACAAGCACCACCTATACGCCCCTCTTTTCGGACCAGAACTCGCGCGACGGCAGCGACGCCTCACTACGGGACGATATCGGCAAGCTCCGGACAGGTAACAGCAGCGCGGCAAATGCCGCAACCGGGTCGTCGTTTACCGAACCAGATTCCGCATAAAACAATCTGGATAACTACATAACCCGCCCAACCTTCACGCCGACTCAACCACCTTCAATTTGAGACTAGACGATCTCGAATTTGGGCGGCGCATATATCTCAAATACGTGCGGTTTACACCCATTCATCGAGCACGGCCACGCCACCACAATCGGCGCTGTACATGAGAAGCCGCGCATCAGAATGTGCGGCAACTGCCACTGAATGCTCTGCGCGGAACGGCCCGATGAACCACGACCTTCATGCACTCGACAACGACAAGAACATCTCCCGATCGCAGACGCTGAAGGCGTCACTGGACGCGAGGAAACACCTGCTCGGCGGCGAACCGGCACCCTGGACAGAGACCCCGGAACGCCTCGACGCGGAACACCCGACCGTATCGCATCCGCGCAGAAACGCATTGAAGATGGCCTTGGCAGGCCTCGGAGGCGCATTGCTACCCGCCTTCGCTTCAGCACAAACACAGACACCCGACACCACGACAGCGCCCGCTCCATCAACGGGCACCCGCCTGATCCTGCTGGGCACGAAAGGCGGCCCCCGGGTAAGCGGTGCGCGCTCGAATCCGGCGAACCTGCTGGTGATCAACGGCATTCCATACGTCATCGACTGCGGCATGGGCGTCACCCGTCAGTTCGTGAAAACGGGTATCCCGCTGGCCCGCCTGCGTTACGTGTTCGTCACCCACCATCATTCGGACCACAACCTCGAATACGGCAACCTGCTCTACAACGCGTGGGCGTCCGGTCTCGACCATTCAATCGATACGTACGGCCCTCGCGGGCTCGAACGCATGACCCGGCTCTACTGGGATCTCAACCGCTTCGACATCGAGACGCGTATCGAAGACGAGCAGAAGCCCGATCTCCGCAAGCTGATCACAGCCCATGACATGACCGGAGACGGCGTCGTCCTGGAGAACGCCGATGTCCGCGTAACGGCGATGCGCACGCCTCATCCGCCGATCGTCGACAACTTCGCCTACCGGTTCGAGACGCGCGACCGTGTCGTGGTCTTCTCGGGCGACACGGCCTACAACCCCAGGCTCGCCGAGTTTGCCGAGGATGCGGACGTCCTGGTTCACGAAGTGCTCTATGTTCCCGGCGTCGACGCGCTTGCCGCCCGGATCGGCAATGCCGCCAGGGCGAGGCGGCATCTGATCGACAGCCACACGTCGACGGAAGACCTCGGCCGCGTCGCGGCTCAAGCGGGCGTAAAAATGCTGGTCATGAGCCATTTCGTGCCGGGCGACGACGAAACGATCACGGACGACATGTGGACCCGCGACGTTCGCAAGCACTACAAGGGGCCGATTGTCGTGGGCCGCGACATGATGGAAATCCAAGCTGGTCGCGAACGGTAGCCGCGGGGCGCGCTCGCGACGTCTCAACGGCATCGCCGGCCGTGCCGCGGATCGGGTCGACGCCACGCGACCGATTCCTCAGCGACACAACGCATCGACCGCCTCTCC
>NZ_JAAGNW010000096.1:21831-23768 GCF_010645215.1 Burkholderia multivorans
CCTCTCCGGCCAACGCAAGGCCATTGCGACATGGCCCGTCGTACCCCGCAAAACGGAGACCCTTCATGAATCACAGGATCGCTTCCACGGCGAGTACCCTGCTCGCCCTATCGATGCACGACACGGCCGCCGCTCAGGGCATGGTCACCCTGTACGGCGTTCTCGACCACGGCATGGCCTACGTCGATCGCGTCGCCGCGAAACCCTCTGCGTCGAGCGCCCGCCGAGTATCGGCAGTGGCCGGGTCCGGCTCGGGGAATCGATTCGGTTTGACCGGAAAGGAGCCGCTGGGCGCGACGCTGCGTGTCATTTTCACGATCGAGCATGGATTCAACGGATACAACGGTACTGCATCACAAGGTGGCCGGATGTTCGGAAGGCAGGCATTCATCGGTCTCGACAGCGACAGGTTCGGCACCTTGACCTTGGGCCGCCAGTACGACTTCAACTTCGAGTATCTCGCGCCATTCCTGGCCTGGCTGCAGTTCGGCAGCATCTATGGCGCACACGTCGGCAACGTGGACAACACGTTTTCCGGCTTCCGCCACAACAACATGGCGAAGTATCAGATCGCGCCGCGCGCCGGACTCAAGCTGGGCGCCTTCTATGCGTTCAGCAATCAGGCATCGGGACCGGAAGGCGCGGGCTTCGCAAACAATCGATCCTACGGACTGGGCGCGACGTTCAAGCATGAGAACTGGCGAACTGCCTTGACATGGCTGCGCCTGAGCAACCCTTCAGCTTCTTCGTCGGCGACCGGTAATCCCAACGGCGCGGTGGGCGACGGCTATGCCGGCGCCACGAGTCTTTTCTACAACCTGGGATACGTGCAAAGGCAGAACATCTATGGGGCGGCACTGGGCTACCAGATGCATCGCGCACATGTCCATCTCGCGATCACGCATACCCGCCTCGCCTACCACGGCGGCCAGGACATCCGCGTGGTGAACTATGAGGTCAACGGTCGCTACGCCGTCACGCCGATGCTGATGCTAGGCGCTGCGTACATCTACACCGACGGCAAGGGCTACACCGGGAGCGGTGCCCATTCGATCGGCTCAGGACGCCGGCCCAAATGGCATCAGATCGATCTGGGCGCCACCTGTCTGGTGTCGAAGCGCACGGATATCCATCTGTCGGGCATTTATCAACGCGCCGCGGGCGATGCGAACGCGGTGGCGCTCAATGCGCTCGGACCCGGCGGCTCCGGCACGACCCGTCAGCTGGCGATGGCGACGGGGCTGAGACATCGGTTCTAGAAGCCGCGGACATCGCTGCGGGACCTTGCCGACGCCTCGTATCGGCCACTACGAAGACCGCGGCTACCTCCACTGATCCACCGTAGCGCTATGGCTCGTGGAATGCGTTGCAGAAAGACGCCGCGAGCGCCGTGCAGAACGGCAACGTTACGCGCTGCACTTCTCCGTCGATCGGATACGCCTCCGCCTCTACTGAACCGCGCCCTCCTTCGAACGTCCCGTCTTCACCGCATCCGGCGGCCGCCCACGTTCCATTCAGAAACCTTTGAGCTTGTTTTGGGCATCGGCCCGTCAACACCAGAATCGGCACCTCTCGGCCTTCCCCCCGATGTTGAAGGCCACGATCGAAACCGTTCTGGAGCAGGTGTGAACAAGAAACTCGGATTGTCGTTATTCGCGCTGGTCGCCGGCGCAGCCTTTTCGTCGGCCGCATTCGCAGCCGACGATCCGCGCCCGATCTTCGTCCGGATCAAGGCCGAAGCGCAGGAACCTGCCGCACGCGCCGCCGCCGAACCGCAGCGCCAGCGCGACATGGCGGAACTGAAGCGTCTCGCGGCGGACATGCAGCCGCTGATCCCGCCGGGCAATGTGCGCAGCGCGGCGGAACGCGCCACGCTCGAACGGCACAACCTGACGCGCTACTACAAGATTCCGGCCACGTCGCTGCAAGGGCGCGAT
>NZ_JAAGNW010000097.1:0-9174 GCF_010645215.1 Burkholderia multivorans
ATTCATATCTCGATGACACGTATCCCGTCGCTGAAACTGCTGATCGGTTTCGAGGCCGCCGCCCGCCACGGCAACTTCTCGCGCGCGGCCGACGAGCTGCATCTGTCGCAATCCGCGATCAGCCATCAGATCCATCAACTCGAAGAACAACTGGGCCAGCCGCTGTTTCGCCGGGTCGGTCGCGGCGTGGAGCTGACGGTCGGCGGCGAGGTACTGCAGCGGAGCGTGCAGCGCTCGCTGGAAACGCTGCGCAGCGGGCTCGGCCGCATCGGCACCTATCTCACGCCGGGGCTCGTCGTGCTGGTCTGTCCCGCGCCGCTGGCGCACGGCTGGCTGCAGCCGCGCCTCGCGGCGATGCGCAAGGCGATCCCCGAGCTGTGCCCGCTGCTGTCGGTCGACGAGATCGATGTCGACATCACGATCGGCCAGCGTCCGCTCATGCAGCCCGGGCTGCTCGAAATTCCCTTCCTGGACGACGAACGGATCACCGTGTGCGCGCCCGCGCTGGCCGCGCGGCTCGTCGACGCCCCCGTCGGGGACCACCATGCGCACGCGGATCTCGTCTGCCTGGAAGAGGACATCGTCCGCGAGGACACGGCGGCCATCCTGCGCGAACAGCTCGCCACGTTCGGCAACAAGACCATCTACGACGACCAGCGCCTCGCGCTCGACGCGGTGCTGCGCGGCCACGGCCTCGCCTGCCTGCCGCGCCTGCTGGTTCAGGATGCAGTCGACCAGGGGCGGCTCACGGTGCTGCCCGGCTATCCGCGCGTGCCCGGCGCGGCATGGTGGATCTCGCGGGTCGCGAAGACGCCGCGCTCGCGGGCGGTCGCCGACGCGTTCGACTGGCTGTGCGCACAGGGAAACGGCGTGCCGCCGCCGGACGGCCGCGCGCCGTCCGCTGGAGACACGCCGCCGGACGACGCATGACGCGCGCCGCGCCGGCTTCCCGGCGCGCGGCGCGCGGCGGCCTCAGGCCGGCACCTCGCGGGTCGCGCAGTGCAGCCCGCCGCCGCCCGAGGCGATGCCGAGGATGTCGACCTGGACGATCGCACGCCCGCCCGTGTAGGGCTGCAACGCGCGCACCGCGGCGGCGTCGGCGGCCCGGTCGTTGAACTTCGGCACGACGAACGCGCCGTTGCACTGGTAGAAGTTGATGTAGCCCGCCGCGAAGTTCGACATCTGGCTGCGGTTCAGCTCGACGTCGCCCGACATGCCGTAATCGGCCGGCGCCGCCAGCTCGACGAGCCGCAGCGTGCGCCCGGCGGCGTCGGTCTGGCCGGTCAGATGCTTGAGGTTCTCGCGCATCAGCGCGCGCTCGCCCGTGGCGTTCGCGGGATCGGACGCATAGGCCACGACGCCGGGCGCGATGAACTTCGCGTAGAAATCGGCGTGACCGTTCGTGATGTCCGTTTCCGCGTCCGGGCTCGCCGCGCCGGGCGCCGCGCCCGCGCCGCAGCCGCGCGGGTAGATCGCCGTCCCCGGCAGCCAGATGATCTTGTCGATGCCGAGGGTGCGCTGCAGTTCGAGCCGCACCGTGTCGCGCGCGGTCGGCAGCAGGGTCGCGCGGCTCACGTCGCCGCCCGGAATGCGGAACAGCTGCGGATTGCGGTTCACGTGCAGCACCGACGATTCCGTGAGGATCGCGGTCCCTTCGCCGTCGGCCTCGATCGCGCCGCCCTCGAGCGTCAGCGTGCTGCGGATCAGCGGCGCGCCGTGCCGGGCCGCCATCCAGGCAGCCAGCCTGCGATCGTTCGCGAACGGCTGGTAGAACACCCCCGCCTTCGAACGATTGCTGCCGGCGAGCGCCGCCCCCGGCACGTCGGACGTGCGGCGCAGCCGCCCGCCCGTCGAGATCAGGCCGTCCGTGTTCGCATTGCCCCAGCCGTTGAAATTGAAATCCACCGCGTGCGCCGCGCCGCCCTGCTCGCGCGCCTTGACGAACACGCAGCCGGTGTCGCGGGTCCAGAAATCGTCGAAGCCGTCGGCGAGCGGCACCAGCGTGACGCCGCCCGTTCCGGCCGGTCGCGCCTGGTACTTCGCGTGCAGGTCGGGATTCGCGTCGCTCGGCGCGGCGAGCAGCCTGCGCGCGATCGCGAGATCGGACGGCAGCACCAGCATGGACACCGGCTCGTAGGCGCCGACCGCCTTCGCCACGTCCATCAGGTCGGATTGCACGCGGTCGATGCCGGCGTTGGTGCTGCTCGACGTCACGGGCGTCCAGATGCCCGCCTCGGCCGACGCGAACGCCATGTAGGTGGCCGCATGCGGCGCATCCTCGGCCGGCATCAGGTAGGCCGAGCGTGCGGCGGTGGCCGTGCTCCTGGACGACGCCCCCGAGCCGGTCGCGGCCTGCGCATCCTGGCCGCCGCCGAGGCAGCCCGTCAGGATGCCGGCGAAGCCCGCGCCGGCCAGCGTCGCCGCCCCGCCGATGAATTGCCGGCGCGAGCGCGACGGCGTGCGTGCGTCCGGGTGATGTGCTTGCTTGTTCATGTCGTCCATTGTTCAGCCTTTCATCGTGACGGCGCGCGCCGTTGGGCCCGCGCACGCCGTTTGCGTGATCCGCGCCGCGGGGCCGGGTGTGCCGGCCGGATCGCCGGATCGCCGGACCGCCGGATCGAAGCGGACGGTCGTATCGCGGCATCTGGCCCCGCTACGCGCGGCTTCCACCGAGTCATGTCACCCCATTGGCATGACGAACTATCCCGGAAGCGCGCACATGGTGCCAGCCATCAGGCGTGACGTATATTTATATTTCTTGCCTGAATTGATCAAGTTTTCTCATATCTTGAGCGATCGACGTTCAGGAAATACGGCTCGGGCCTCATCGCCTTCCGCCATGCCCCGTACCGCAGCGGACCACGCCGCGCCACATGTATGATGATTCCCGAAACCGGCGCGGCTCCACTCCGCGCCCACGCCGTTCCCGCCGGCGTCGTCCCGCGCCCGGCCTCCCGCGCGAGCAAGCGCCTCGCAGTCCGCCTCCGCAGCAGCAGCACGTTCCCCACGCCCGCCGGGCGAAGTCGACCAATCGCAGCGCATAACAGGAGACCGGCAACATGCAGCCAATCATGCTGGGCGATCTCGCGGTTCGGAAAATCATCGAAATGGAAATCAGTCTGCCCGTCGAAAGCCACTTCCCGGGCGTGACGGCCGCCGATCTCGCGCACCTGAAACGCTGGTACTGGGACGACGCGCTGTCGCCCGACCCCGCGCACGCGCATTGCGGGATGAGCGTGCACAGCTACCTCGTCCGGATCGGCGGCAAGACGATCCTGATCGACAGTTGCAACGGCAACGACAAGGATCGCTCGCTCGATTTCGCGCACCGGCTGAACACCCCCTGGCTCGGCCGGCTGAATGCCGCCGGCGTCGCGCCGGAAGACGTCGACATGGTGATGTGCACGCATCTGCACGTCGATCACGTCGGCTGGAACACGCGGCTCGACAATGGCCGCTGGGCGCCGACCTTCCCGAACGCGCGCTACGTGATGGGCCGCCGCGACGTCGAGCACATCGCCCGTCCCGATGCCCCCGCCTTCGACCGCGAACCGTGGTTCGATTCCGTGCTGCCGGTCATCGAGGCGGGCCAGGCCGATCTCGTGGAGGGCGACGAAGTGCTGCTCGGCAAACTCGGCAACGGCCTGTGGCTGCGCCCGGCGTTCGGCCACTCGCCCGGCAACTGCATGCTGCATGCGTGCAGCGGCGGCCCGACCGCGCTGTTCTCGGGCGACGTGCTTCATCATCCGATCCAGTTCGTGCGCCCCGACGTCCACTACTATTTCGACTGGGATGCCGCGCTCGCGGCGCAGGTCCGCACCGCGCTCCTGCATGAACTCGCCGATACCGACATCGTGCTGTTCCCCGCGCATTTCAAATCGGGCGGGCGGGTCGAACGGGACGGCGAGCGGTTCCGCTATCGCGCGCTCGGGGACTGACGCGGGGTCTCGCCCTCAGGGTCTCGCCCCCAGGGTCTCGCTCGCGGAGTTGCGCCCTCGGGCCGCGTCCGCTGCTCCAGCCAGCAGTCCGCCGGGCCCGCGCTACGCCAACCCGCGGCAACGTCATGGCAAGGCCGCCCGCAGGACGGCCTTGCCACCACCGCGCTCAGGTCGCCGCCACCCCGCGCGGCGCCGTCTGCTCGGCATGGAAGATGAACAACGCGCACGCGGTCGACAGGCACACCAGCCCGGCGCACAGCATCGCGAGCGCGAACCCGTTGGCCATCGCGGTGCGGTAAAGGTCCGCGACCCAGGGCTGCCCGGCCGGCAGCGCATGATTGACGACCGCGCGCCGCGCCAGCCCCGCGGCGTCGGACGCACCGGCCGCGCCCGCCGACAGGGTCATCGCGCTGACCGCATGCAGGCTCATCGCGCTCCCGAGTATCGCGATGCCGAGGCTCATGCCGGTCTGGCGCAAGGCGTTCATCGTGGCCGACGCAATCCCCGCGCGCGGCGCGGGCGCATGCCCCATCACCAGCATGCCGGTGCCCGGCACCGCGAGGCCCATGCCCAGGCCCAGGACCGCCAGCACTGCGCCGATGGTCGGATAGGACGTCGACGGGCCGAAGCACGCCATCGCGCACAGCGCGGCCCCGACCAGGCCATACCCCACGACCATCAGCGCCTTCAGGGAAAAGCGCGCGGCGAACCGGCCGAACAGCAGCGAGATCACCGCCGTCACGACGAACTGCGGCATCAGATGCCAGCCGGCGAGCGCGGGCGCATTCCCCTGCGCCTGTTGCAGGAACAGCGACATGAAGAACAGGCTGCTGTAGCCCGAGAAGCCCAGCGCGAACGAAGCGAGATTGGCGAGCACCAGCGTGCGGTTGCGGAACAGCTCGACCGGCAGCAGCGGACGCTTGACGCGCAGCTCCACCCACACGAACGCGATGAAGCCGACGCCCGCGATGCCCAGCGGCATCAGCACCTTGTCGGGCGCGGCCCCGTGCTCGCCGATCTCGATCAGGCCGTAGCTGAGCATGCCGAGCCACACCATGCTCAGCACCTGCCCCAGCGGATCGAACGCCGCATGATCGGGATGCTTGCGCTCGGGGATGCCCCATGCGCCGAGCAGCACGGCCACGATCCCGAACGGCACGTTCACGAGGAAGACGCTTTCCCAGCCGACATGCTCGACCAGCAGGCCGCCGAGCAACGGGCCGGAGATCAACGCGAGCGCGCTGAACGCCGACCAGCCGCCGATCGCCTTGGCGCGCTGCCTGGGCTCGGGGAACGCATGAGTCAGGATCGGCATCGCGCCGGGCAGCAGCAGCGCGCCGGCCACGCCCTGGATCGCGCGCCCCCAGAGCAAGGTGTCGAGGCGGCCGGCCGCCGCGCAAAGCACCGAGCCGAAGACGAACAGCAGCACGCTGCCGAGCCACACCCGCTTGTGACCATAGCGATCGCCGAGCGGCCCCGCCGACAGCATCAGCGCCGACAGTGCGATCGCATAGGCGTTGACCACCCACTGCAACCCGGCGAGGTCCGCGTGCAGCGCGGCCTGCAGCGTCGGCAGCGCGACGTTCACGATGCTGATGTCGAGCGTCGCGAGGAACGTCCCGAGATAGGCGGCGGCAATCAAGGCCGGAAGTCGATATCTGTGCATGGCGGCTGATCGAAAGGAGCGTGGACCAGTCTCCATGCTATATTTCGACCGACCGTCGGTCAATCACAAAATAAAAGAATGCCGTTCAATGTTCCGGCCGGATCGAGCCGGGCCGGGCCGGGCGCGACGTCCGGGCCACGCCGTGAACGCGCGACAGCATGACCGGACACCTCGTTTCGATCGGCCCGCATCCCTCGTCCGCCGGCCACGCCCTCTTTCCCGCCGCGTCGCGATACACGGACGCCTGAATCTTCAGGATCATGAATCGTTCACGGCAATGCCAGCGACTTCGCATGCTCGACGCTTTCCGTGACGGTCCTCGCGAAATCACCGTGATGCCGGAGCGAGCGCATGATCCTTTCCGCCACGCCGCCCGGCGGCGCGGCGCGGTCGATGTAGCACGCCAGGTCCTGCGCGCTCGCCGTCCCGGGTTTCACGCACTGCGCCCAATCGATGATCCCGCGCCATTCGCCGAGCCCGAACGCCGCCGCGCAATGCACGATGTCGTCCTCGCGGACCGTTATCTTCAGGTGATCGCAGTACATCAGGATGAACGGCAGGCAGGTGCCGAGGACCGTCACCGGCTCGAACTTGTCCTCGGACGACACGTCCAGAAGTTGCGCGCCCATTTCGCCCAGCAGCGCCCGCGCCGGCGCATCCGCGTCGCCGTAGGCCACGCCGAGCGACCGCCCCGAGGCGATCGTATCGGGCGCGCTGATGATCGCGCGCGTGACCGAGCCCGCACCGCACGCGGCCTCGCACAGTTTCGCGAGCGGCACGCCGGCCAGGAATGAAATGAGCGACTGCCCGTCGCGCAGCGCATAGGCGGAGATCATTCCGTAGTCGGCGGGACGGACGGTATAGAGCAACACGTCGCAATAGCGGATGACTTCGTTCACGTGCGCCAGCCGATCCGCCATGCCGGCCGCGACGCTGATCGCATGCGAGCATCGCGATCCGCGATGGCCGAGCCAGATGCGTCCGCGGTCGAATCCGACCTCGATCAAACGCGACGCCATCGCGACCCCCAAATGTCCCGCGCCTACGATTCCGATTCTTGGGCTCATCATTCCACCACCTCCGGAAGTTTTGGAACTGGCAACTGGTTTCGCAACTGGGGGCTCGGCGCACCGGGAAGCAACGGGTCGGCAACAGCACCTTCCGGCGCGCGCGACGCCCTGCCCCGACGCCAACGCGCCGGGCGCAGGACGCTCATACGAGCGTCGAACACGCCAGTTGCGGCGTCAGAAAAGCAACCGCGTTGAAGCCCGAACACCGCGAAAGATGCTTCGTCGCACCCGGGAAAACGGCGCGCGGCGGCTTGCTCGCCGCGACGCAGGAATCCAGATCCATTCGACCTGCCCGCGAGGGCGACACGCGCGAATCAACACCACCTTATTTGTTTGCACTCCATATTAATAATGGCGATTGTTCACCGAACTCGATCTGCCGCACCTGGTTCCGTCCGGTTCCGCCGCGGATCCCGATTCGATCCTGCGCGATCCGGACGTCGACGATGACAGCATCGCCGCGAGTCGCTATCATCCTAGCATTCGACTGACCGTCGGTCAATTAAACGAACGCTATCCGCCCGCTCCGGATCGGCCTTGCCGGGCCGGCTTCCGGCACACGCATACCGAATCGAGGAATTCATGATCCACCAGCAGCGGTACGCTCTGTTCGCCCTCCTGCTTGCGGGCTTTGTAACGATATTTGATCTTTTCGTCGTCAATATCGCGATCGTCAACATCGAGCATTCCCTGCAGGCCAGCTATATCCAGCTGACGACGATCATCGTCGCCTACGAGCTGTCATTCGGTCTCCTGCTCATCACGGGCGGCAGGCTGGGCGATCTGTGGGGGCGCCGCCGCACCTACCGGATCGGCATGCTGTGCTTCACGATCTCGTCGATCCTCTGCGGGCTCTCCCCGAACGCGGAATGCCTGATCGCCGCGCGCTTCCTGCAGGGCCTGTCCGCAGCCCTGCTGTTCCCGCAGATCTACGCCAGCATCCGCTCGGATTTCGACGCCGCCAGCGCGAGCCGGGCCTTCGCCTATCTGGGCATGACGCTCGGGCTCGCCGCCGTGGCGGGGCAAGTCCTGGGCGGCCTGCTGATCTCCATCAACCTCCTCGACCTGCAGTGGCGCAGCATCTTCTTCATCAACCTCCCGATCGGCATCGTGGCGCTGTACTTCTCCCGCGCCCTGCGCGGCACCTCGCCCGCGCGCGGCCAGTCCATCGACTGGGGCGGCGTGATCCTGTCGAGCGTGGGCATCTCGGTTTCGCTGCTGCCCCTGCTGATGATCTCCGCATGGGGCTGGGACTTCAGGAGCTACGCGCTGCTGCTGGCCGGCCTCGGCACGCTGTATGGATTCACGCTCCACGAATCCCGCTACGCCCGCCTCGGCCGCACGCCGCTGATCGACATGGCGCTGCTGCGGGATGCGTCGTTCGTCAAGGGATCCCTGCTGGTCATGTGCATCTACGCGACCGCCGGCTCGTTCACGCTGGCATTCTCGATCCTGCTCCAGTCGGGGCTGAAGCTGAGCCCGTTCCAGGCGGGCATGGTCTACGTGTCGACGAGCGTCGGCTTCTCGGTCTCGTCGCTGCTGATGCCGAAGCTGATCCATCGCCACGGCCCGCGCTGCGTGTTCGTCGGCGCGGCCGCCTATGCCGCGAGTTTCGTGGCCCTGATCCTGGCGGTGCGGTATCTTCCCATCCAGCAGTCGCCCTGGCGCCTGCTGCCCGTGCTGTTCACGCTGGGCCTCACGCAGGGCATGGTCATGACCCCGATGCTCAACATCGTCCTCGCCAACGTGCGGGACAGTTTCGCGGGCATGGCGGCCGGCGTGCTCTCCACCCTGCAGCAGGTGGGCGCCGCCTTCGGCGTGACCGCGGTCAGCACGATCATGCAACTGACACTGGAAAAATTGGCGGATCTGCCCATGTTTTCGCAACTGCAAAGCGCGTTTGCCTACAGCATGCTGTTCAACGTGGGAGCGGCCGTCGTCGCGAGCCACCTGCTGCGCACGATGGCGGGCCGCGCTCGGCAGCCGGCCTGAACGCCCCGTCCGGCGCCGCCCGGCCGCATCGTAACGCACAGTAACAATTCGCTTTTTGCGCTGCACCCCACATTCGACCGATGGTCGGTCAAATATGAAACCATTGGTGGCACTATCGTCATGGCCTAGACTCCTGACTTTTGCACACCTGCTTTCTTAACTGCACGATGAGACACAAAACCAGCCAGCGCGGGCAGGACACGCCCAAGCCCCCCCGCACCAAGCCAGCTGAAGTACGTCTGGACGAATTGATGGCGGCCGCCGAAAAGCTGTTCCTGGAGAAAGGTGTCGAAGCCACGACGATCAACGAGATCGTCGAGCTGGCCGAAGTGGCCAAGGGCACCTTCTATCACTACTTCGCCTCGAAGAACGAACTGCTGGAAGCGATGGGCCGGCGCTATACCGCGCAATACCTGAGCCGCCTGGAGCACACCGTCGACGCCTGCGCCCCGGACGACTGGTTAGGTCGGCTATGCACCTGGATCCGCACCAGCATCGAGGCCTACAT
>NZ_JAAGNW010000097.1:9185-14194 GCF_010645215.1 Burkholderia multivorans
GCGTTCGCGCGCGATGTCACCGCCGTGTGCCTGCGCATGGTCGGCGTCAGCGAGGAAACGCCGGCCGCCAAGCCGCGCCGCCGGTCGCGCTGAACGCATCGCCGCGTGCAGCGCACGCGTCACGCGGCCGGCCGGACCGTGGCCTGCGCGGGCGTCGACGCCATGCCCGCGTCGACGATCACGTGCGTCAGGCCGCGGCTGCACCGCTCGACCCGGGCGTGCACGCGATAGACGCGCGCGAGGATCTCGGGCGTCACGACCTCCGCCGGCGCGCCGAACGCGACGATGCGGCCTTCGTGCAGGATCGCCGCATGGTCGGCGAAGCGCAGCGCATGGTTGAGGTCGTGGATCGCCATCAGCAGGCATAGGCCATGCTCGTGCGCGAGCCGGCGCAGCAGGGCCAGCAGCTCGAATTGCCGATGCAGGTCGAGCGCGCTGGTCGGCTCGTCGAGCAGCACGATGCGCGGCTCGCGCGCGAGCGCCTGCGCGATCGACACCAGCTGCCGCTGCCCGCCGCTCAGCGCGCGCAGCTCACTTCCGGCCAGCGCATCGATCTGCAACAGGCGCAACCAGGCCGAGACCGCGTCGAGTTCCTGTCGCGCGACGCGCCACGCGCCCTGCTGCTTCGCGCCGAGCAGCACGGCCTCGAGCACCGTCAGGCTCGCGCCGCCGAAGATGTCCTGCGGCACGAAGGCCGGCCGGTTCGGATGCTGCGCGGGCCAGCTCAGCGCCGGCCGGCCGGCCGCGAGCACCTGTCCCGGCCCGTCCAGCTCGCCCGCGATCCGGCGCAGCAGCGTCGATTTCCCTGCCGCGTTGGCGCCGAGGAGCGCGGTGACGCTGCCGGGCCGCAACGGCCCCAGGCACACGCCGCTCAGCACGTCGCGCCCGCCCAGCGTGGCGCCCACTTCGTCGAGATGCAGGAGTCCGGTCACGCCCGCCCCTTCCGCAGAATCAACACGAAGAACAGCGGCACCCCGACCAGCGCGGTGACGATGCCGATCGGCACGGCCTGCCCGGGCACCGCGACCTTGCTCGCCACCGAGGCGGCCGACAGCAGCACCGCGCCGCACAGTGCGGCGGCGGGCAGCAGGAAGCGCTGGTCCTCGCCCACCAGCATGCGCGCGATGTGCGGCCCGACCAGCCCGATGAAGCCGATCGTGCCGACAAAGGCGACGCACACCGACGCCAGCAGCCCGCTCAGCACGATGGTCTGCAAGCGCAGGCGCGCGACCGGAATCCCCAAGGCGCTCGCGCGCGCCTCGCCGAGCCGCAGCGCGGTCAAGGCCCACGCCTGGCGCACGAACACGAGGCAGGCCAGCAGCAGCGCGCCGGCCATGATCGCGAGCTTGGGGCCGTCGGCGCGGGCCAGACTCCCCATGGTCCAGAACACCACGGCCGCCAGCGCCTGATCGGGCGCGACGTACTGCAACGCCTGCAACAGCGCGGTGAAGGTGAACACGAGGGTCGTGCCCAACAGCACGATCAGTTCGCTGCTCATGCCGCGCCGCCGGCTCAGGCGGTCGATCAGCAGCACCGATCCCATCGCGACCAGGAACGCGTTGACGGGCACCGCATACGCGACCAGCGCGGCCGGCAGCACGCTCACGCCGAGCACGAGCCCCAGCGCCGCGCCGAAGCCGGCCGCCGCCGACACGCCCAGCGTGAACGGACTCGCGAGCGGGTTGTTCAGCACGGTCTGCATCTGCACGCCGGCCACCGACAGGCAGGCGCCCACCAGCCAGGCGGTCAGCGCCACGGGCAGACGCAGGTCGCGCACGATCACGCGCAGCGCGACGGGCGCATGCGGATTCCACAGCGCCGCGAGCACCTCGGCCGGCCCGTATGGCGCGTATCCGACCGACAGGTCCGTGAGCCCGCAGAGCAACGCGAGCAGCGCGAGCGCGACCAGCCAGGCGCCCCGCCGCCGCACCGATGCGCCATACAGCGCGCGCGCCGCCTCCGTCACCGCCGACGCGCCCGCGGCCGGCCCCGCGTCGCCGGCATACGGCCGCCACGCCTGCGCTTCCGTGTTTCGCTTCATGTCACCACCGATAGGTAAAGGTCACCGTCGCCACCCGGTCCTGGCCGATGAAGCAGTACATCGCCGACGTGCAGCTCGCGACATAGGTCCGGTTGGTCAGGTTGCTGATGTTGAGCGCCAGGGTCGCGTCCTGCGTCGGCCCCAGGAACCGCCCGACGTCGTAGCTCGCGGCGAGATCGAACAGGGTGACCGACGGCACGCGGAAGGTATTGCCCGGATCCCCCCAGGTCGCGCCGAGGTAGCGCACGCCGCCGCCGAGCCGCAGTCCCGCCAGCACGCCGCGCAGCCGGTAGTCGAGCCACGCGCTCGCGCTGTGACGCGGGGTTTGCGCCGGCCACTTGTCGGCGTAGAGGGGATCCGCGACGACCCGGCTGCTCAGGTAGGTGTAGCTCGCGATCAGGTTCAGGCGCGGCAGCAGTTCCATCGTCGCCGACAGATCGAAGCCGCGCGTACGGATCTTGCCGGTCTGGTTGTTGAAGCCGAGATGGTTGGAATCCGCGGTCTTGACGTTGGTCTGCTGGAGATCGAAAAGCGCGGCGCTCAGCAGCACGCGCGAGCCGGCAGGATGGAACTTGACGCCGAGTTCGGCCTGCCGCGCCTCGACGGGCACGAATGCGTCGCCCTTGTAGTCGCTGCCGACGAGCGGATCGAACGAGGTCGCGTAGCTCGCGTAGGCCATCAACCCCGCGTCGAACTGATAGCTGAGCCCCGCGCGCCCGCTCCATTTCCCGTCGCGCTGGCGCGTCTCGCGCGCCACCGGCGAATAGCTCTGGGTGGCGTCGTCGCTCCTCGACCAGTCGTGCCGCGCGCTCAGCGTCAGCAGCCAGCGCCGGTACGCGATCTGGTCCTGCGCATAGACGCCGACGCGCGTGAAGGTCTGGTGGGACTTCCACGGCGCGGCGCGGCTCGCGCTGAAGTCCGGCACGATCACGGGCTGATAGTTCGCGCCGTACGGATCGAACCGCACCGGCCCGACGCTGTAGACCGCGCTGTCCAGCACGCCCGTGGTGTAGTCGCTGCCGGCCAGCAACGCATGCCGGGTCGGGCCCAGCCCCAGCTCGCCCGTCACGTGATTGTCCATCGTGAAGCTGCTCGACTTCGCGGGCGTCAGCTCGTCATAGCCCTTGAGCCAGGGCTGCCCGTTCACCAGCTGGTAGCCGTAGACCACGCCGCGCTGAAGGTCGGACGACACGTACATGTAGCGGGCGCTGCTGGTGAAACGCCAGCCTTGGCCGAAGTCGTGCTCGAAGATCGACGTCAGCGCATCCTGCGTGCGCGTCGACTGGCGGAAGTTCGGATCGGTGTAGTTGCGCGAGCGGTCCAGCTGCGGATACGGGCTGCCGTTCAGGCCCAGCATCACCGCCGGCAGGCTGTTGTAGTCGGGTATCGACGGCTCGCGCGAATGCACGGCCAGCCAGGTCCACGAGGTGCTCGGGCTGATCCGCCAGGTCAGCGCGGGCGCGAGGTACAGGCGCCGGTGACGCATGCCCTCGACCTGCTCATGGCTGTCCAGCCCGCTTGCCGTGAACCGGTACAGCACCGTACGCGCCGCGTTCAGCGGCCCCGTGGCATCGAAGCCGAGATGCGCGCGATCGACGTCCCCGTATTGCACCGCCACCTCGCGCTCGGCGGTGTCGCGCGGCCGCCGGCTGACCTGGTTGACGATCCCGCCGCCCGTCCCCTGCCCGTACATCGCGGACGAGGGCCCGCGCAGCACTTCGATCCGTTCGAGCGCGTAGGCGTCGATCTGCGGCAGCCAGCTGCCGGGATTGCCGATCACGCGCAGGCCGTCGAGGTAGTAATCCGCGTCGATGCCGCGAATCCGGGTGAGGTCCAGTTGCGAGCCGAAACCGCCGAAGCGCTCGCTGTTGATGCCCGCCGTATAGCGCAGCGCCTGGCTGGTGGTGGCCGCCTGCTGCTCGTCGATCTGCTCGCGCGTGATCACGGACACGGACTGCGGCGTCTTCATCAGCGACGCCCGGCCCCGGTTGCCGACGCTCGCCTCGGCGGCGACATAGCCTCGCTCCGAACCATTGCCGTCGTCGCCCTGCCGGTCCGTCACGGCGATTGCAGGCAGGGTGTCGCCGCCGCTCTCGTCCTGTGCCCACGCGCCGGTTGCGTTCGCGCACGCCGCCAGCATCACGGAGAGCGCGAAACGCCGGCGCCCGATCGCGCGCCCGAGCCGCAACCGCCCCCCGCGCGGCCGCTGCGGCCGCGTCCGAAAACCTTGGTGCATGTGTGTCCGTCTGTCCTGTTCTGCGTCGAAGCGGCGCAGACGGACTGCGCCGCTTTCGACGCGCCCTCGCCCTGCCCCGTAGCCGATGAAAACACCATCAACCACGGGCCGGCGGAGCAGGCCGCGCGGGTCAGTCGGGTGGATGGATGAGCTGAACGATCGGCCGGATTTTTCCATTGACCGACCATCGGTCGGGTGTAATGATAACCATTTCCATTTCAAAGACAAGACTCGCCGTGACGTTCCGCCTGCGTCCCGGGTTCGGGAAACGGCCTGGCCAGCTCCCCGTGAAAGCTTCTCGCCTACCGAGAGCACGATCCTGAGAGGGTCGAAAATATTGCGCGATCCGAGAGATTTCTGTCAATCGAATCCTTACATGCAAACTTTCTAACGGATTTCTATTGACCGACCGGCGGTCAGTACTTAATAATAATCATTCCTATTACATCGGATATGGAGATGATCGGATGGCTTCGACGCGAATCATCGGCCTGCTGACAGAGATCGGGCTGCCCGCCGGGCTGCTCGAGTCGGCGGAATGCGACTGGCAACTCCGGGCGGATCTGGGCCTGAGTTCGGCGGAGACGCTGGATCTGCAATTGCGTCTGGAGCAAGCGGGATGCACGGGGTTCTCGCTGTGGGACAAGCACGATCACTCGCTGGAGGAACTGGAACGGCTGATCGCGTCGGCCACGGCGGACAGCACCGGAGCCGTGCGATGAGCGCTGCGTC
>NZ_JAAGNW010000097.1:14204-17515 GCF_010645215.1 Burkholderia multivorans
CGTCGATGTCCCTGAATCAACGGCTCGCGGCCGCCCTGCGCGCCGGCGGCGAAGCCCCCGCGCTGATCAGCGGCGCCGAAGTGATTTCCTACCGGCAGTTGCTGTCGCGGGTCGCGGCCGCGTCGGCGCGGCTCGACGCGCACGGCATCGGCAAGGGGGATCGCATCGCGTTCCAGCTGCCCAACACCGCGCACGCCGTGATCCTGATGCTGGCGGCGCTGATGGCGGGCGCGGTGCCGGTGCCGATCCTGCCGGCCTACCGCGAGCGCGAACTGCGGCACATTCTGAAGACGGCGCGACCGCGCGCGCTCGCCGTGACCGCGGGCAATCGCCGCTTCAGCCCGCTCCAGGCGGTGGCCGGCCTGCTCGCCGAAGAGAAGCTGGACATGCCGCTCAAGCTGGTCCTCGGCCCGCTCCGCGACGATACCCATTCCGACTGGCACGACCTCGCTGCATTCTGCGCGCTGCCCCCGGCCCCCTCGCCCGCCGCACTGACGCCGGCCGAGATGCAGGCCGACGACCCCGCGACGCAACGGCGGCTACAGCTACATGATCGAGGAAGGCTGCAAGGTCTTCGGGCTGAGCGAGGCGGCCGTCTACCTGGCCGTGCTGCCGGTGTCCCACGGCTTCGTGATCAACTGTCCGGGCATGCTCGGCACGCTGGCCAGCGGCGGCGCCGTCGTGCTGGCGGCCGATACGGGCGCGTCCACCGCACTGGAGCTGATCGCCGCGCACGGCGTGACCCACACCACGCTCGTCCCCGCCCTGCTGGCGCAATGGCTCGAACACGCGCACGAAACCGGCGCCGCGCCCCACACCCTGCGCTACGTGCAGGTCGGCGGCTCGCGGCTGTCCACCGATCTCGCGACGCGCGCGGAGGCGCAACTCGGCATTCATATCCAGCAGTGCTACGGGATGAGTGAAGGACTGCTATGCTTCACCCGCTTCGATGACCCCGCCACGGTGCGCTTCAACTCCCAGGGCCGCCCGCTCTCGGAGCACGACGAGGTATTGATCGTCGACGCGCAAGGCCGGCCGGTTCCGTGCGGCGAATCGGGCGAGCTGATCACGCGCGGCCCCTACACGATCCATGAATATTTCAACGACGAGAACGCTTCGCTGCGCGCATTCACGGCGGACGGGCACTATCGCACGGGCGATCTCGCCCACGTCGACGCGGCCGGCAATGTCTACATCGACGGACGGGTCACCGATTCCATCAATCGCGGCGGCGAGAAGTTCTGCCCCGAAGAAATCGAGGACCTGTGCAAGCGTCACGCCAAGCTGAAGGACGCCGCATGCGTCGGCATGGCGGACAGCCGCTACGGCGAGGTGCCCTGCCTGTTCGCGATCGTGCGCGACGACCTGCCGGTCTCGCTCGCGGAAATCCGCCAGTACCTGGAGCGCGCGGGCGTCGCCGCGTTCAAGCTGCCGGAAAAGCTGGTACTGCTCGACGAGATTCCGCGCAAGGGCATCGGCAAGATCGATCGCGTGCTGCTGCGGGCCCGGGCCGCGGAGGATGCGCGACAGCACGCGGACGCCCGCCAGGCGAGCCCCGCATGAAACAGCTGCGAACCCAGGCCGAAGGCGCGGTGCGCTTCAGCGTAGCCGGCGCGGCGCCGGCGCGCCATCAGCTGGTGATCTTCCCGCACGCGGGCGGCAGCGCCGATTTCTATCGCCCGTGGCGCGACAGCCTGCCGGCGGACGTCGACCTGATCGTCATTCAATACCCGGGCTCGACCGCGAAGGAAGCGTTCCCGGCCTGGCAGGATCCGGCCGCCGCGATCCGGCGCTGCACGCGCGGGCTCGGCAGCCTGCTCGGATGCGCGCGCACCACCTTCTTCGGCCACAGCATGGGCGCGCTGCTCGCACTGCACGTCGCCGCGGCGCTCATGCGCTCGCGCTTCGACCTCGCGCAGCTGATCCTGTCCTCGCAAATGACGCCGCCCACGCTGCTGGGCACGCTGAGCACCCCGACGGATCTCGAACGGCTCGCCGAGCGCGCGCTGGATCTCGGCGAGGTCGATGCGCTGGACACGCTCGGCACCGAGGCGCGCGCGCTCGTGGCGTCGACCATCCGGCGCGATCTCGGCCTGTTGCGCGAGCTGGCCCGCCTGCCGATCGGCGAGCTGCCCGCGACCCGCATCTTCGGCGGCCGCGACGATCCGCTCATCGGCCCCGCGATCCTCGCCGAATGGCACGCCTTCCTGCCGCGCAGCGCACGCGCGGAAACCTTTCCGGGCGGACATTTCTACCACCGGAATCCGCTTCAACCCGTTCTCGACGCGATCCTGCAGCGCGCCGCCTGAACGACTCATTTCACACCGTCATCGGAGCACCTCATGGATTTTGTTCTGTTCAACGCACAGCCATCCGCCCCGGATCGCACCAAGGCGTTGGCGATGTTTCCGCAACTGAAGCGCTATAGCGAAGCACTCGGCAACACCCCGCTGGTGGAGGTGCCCGGGTCGTCGAACGGCGGCCGCGTGTATGCCAAGCTGGAATCCAAGAACCCGTCCGGCTCGATCAAGGACCGGGTCGCATTCGGCCTGTTCTGCGATGCGATCAACACCCACGACTTCAGCCAGGGGCCGCTGAAGCTGCTCGACTCGTCGGGCGGCAACATGGCCCGGGCGCTCGCCTACCTCGGGCACCTGTGCGGCCTGACCGTGCAGGTGGTGATTCCCGATTCCGCGCCGGAAGCGCTGCTGCGCTCGCTGCACGAGAACAACGCGATCGTCACCCTGGTCGACCGCAACCACTTCCTGCTCGGCATCATCGCGCGCAGCCAGGAAATCGCCCAAACAGAGCCGGGCTGGACCCTGTTGTCGCAGCACCTGAACCAGGTGAACACGGCCACCCACCAGCACCACACGGGCGCCGAGATCGTCCAGCAGCTGGTCGGCCAGCGTCCCGATGCGTGGGTCGCGGCGGTCGGCACGGGCGGCACGCTCGCCGGCGTCTACGCGGCGCTCGTCCAGCAGAACCCCGACCTGCGCGTGGTCGGCTGCACGCCGCACGAGCTGCCGTTCGGCACCATGGCCCCGCCCAACGGCCTGAACCGCTTCGCGGGCGCGGGCGGCTTCGGCTTCGGCTTCCGCCAGCCGTTCGTGTCGCTGATCAAGACGCCGGTGACGTTCGAGTCGGTCACGCACGAGGAATCGCTGAAGGCGATGTACGAATTCTTCTCGGCGACCGGCATCCCGATCGGCGGCTCGTCCGCCGCGAACTGGATCGTCGCGCGCCGGATCGCCCAGCAGCTCGGCCGGGGTTCCACCGTGGTGACCGTCTTCGCCGACGCCGGCAGCGAT
>NZ_JAAGNW010000097.1:17525-20373 GCF_010645215.1 Burkholderia multivorans
GAGTGCAAATGATGCAATCGCTTGAGAACGATCTGATGTCGACGCTCGTCGGCCTGGCCAACCTGGCCCGCACCAAAATCGAGGCAGGCGCGAGTGTCGACGAGGCCAAGCGGCTCGTCGCCGAGCAGATCGGCAACCCGAACGTCGTGATCCTGCCGCTGCTCGAACTGTCCGAGATCAAGTTCAAGGCCAAGGCCGAGGACCGCCCGAGCGTCGGCGACGTCAATTCGCACGACGACCGCTGGCTCGACGACCAGGGCGTCGAGGTGGGCACCATTCGCGGCGAGGGCTGGAAGGTCGCGACGCTCGGCGAAGACATCATCTCCTACTACCACGAGACGGCCGAGACGGTGTACGGCCGCATCGAGACCTCGGGCATCTGGAATTCGTCGGCGATCTGGCGGCGCGGCTGGCAATCGCTGTTCGCGACCGGCGTATCGGGCGACGTGACCGGCATGTTCGGGGTGCGTCAGCTGTATCAGGAAGTGCCGCGCGAGCGCTATCGCGCCTTCGTGCTGCTCATTCCGATCGCGGCCGCCGACGCGGCGCTGCGCGACCGGATCCTGAGCGGCTACACCGCCCGCTGAGCCATGGCCACCCCGATGCGCACCCCCTCCCCTGACCGGGACATCGCGATCGTCGGCATGGCGTGCCGGTTTCCCGGCGCGAACGATCCCGACGAGTACTGGCACAACCTGATCAACGGCGTCGAATCGCTGGTCGAGCTGGACGACGCGCAACTCGACGGCAGCACCGTCCCGTTCGCCGCGCCGCTCAGTTGCGACGCGCTCGCGTTCGATGCCGCATTCTTCGGGGTCGCGCAGCGCGAGGCGGCCCTGATGGACCCGCAGCACCGCCTGTTCCTCGAATGCGCCTGGCATGCGCTGGAGGACGGCGGCATCCTCCCGGGACGCCTGGAAGACGCCGGCCTGTTCGCGGGCTGCAGCAGCTCGTCGTACCTGCCGGAGCTGCAGAAGTCCGCGCTCATGGAGCGCTTCCAGCCGTCCGCGTTCGAGCTGCAGATCACCAACGACAAGGATTATCTGGTCAGCCGCGCGGCGTGGCACCTCGGCAGCGAGGGCCCGGTGCTCGCCGTGCAGGCCGCCTGCGCGACCTCGCTCGTGGCCGTCGCCGAAGCCGTCGAGGCCCTGCGCGCCGGGCGCTGCGGGCTCGCCCTCGCGGGCGGCTGTACGGTGCGGACCCCGCAGCGCGAGCCCTATCGCGCGCACCAGGGCATGGTCTACGCGAAGCACGGCCATTGCATGCCGTTCTCGCGGGACGCGAGCGGCACCGTGTTCGGCAGCGGCGTCGCCGTGGTGGTGCTGAAGCCGCTCGCGGCGGCGCTCGCCGACGGGCAGCGCGTGCTCGCCGTGATCAAGGGCTGCGCCGTCAACAACGACGGCGCGGGCAAGGTCGGCTTCACGACCACCAGCGTGTCCGGCCAGCGCCGGCTCGTCGAGCGGGCCCTGCACGACGCCGGACTCGCCCCGGCCGATCTGCGCGCGATCGAAGCGCACGGCACCGGCACGATCGCCGGCGATCCGATCGAATTCGACGCGCTGCACGGGCTGTTCGCAGCGCAGGACGTCGCAGCCGGCCACTGCGCGCTCGGGGCGGTCAAGGCCAACGTCGGCCATCTGGAAACCGCTGCGGGCATGGCCGGCCTGATCAAGGCCGTGCTCGAGATCCGCCATGGCTGGATCGCGCCGCAGATCAATCTCGGCGAAGTGAATCCGTCGATCGCGCTGGACGGCAGCGCGTTCTATATCCCGACGGCCGCCGAGCCGTGGCAGGCGAGCGACCTCCGCCGCGCGATCGGCGTCAGCGCGTTCGGCATCGGCGGCACCAATGCGCACGTGCTGCTCGCGCGTCCGCCTGCGCACGACGCGCAGGACGCCCTGTCCGCGCCGCCGCCGGATTTCCCGAACGCGATCCCGGTATCCGCGCGCAGCGAAGCCGCCTGTCATCAGCTGATGCAGTCCTATCGCGCCGAACTCGCGGGAACCCCCGCCCATGCGCTGGCCTGGAGCGCGCAGACCCGCCGCAAGCCGCTGCCCTGGCGCGGCCTGCTGAAGGTCGAGGCCGACGGCGCATTGTCCGTCGGCGAGACGATCCGCGACATGGGGCGGCGCGCGCCGCGCATCGTGTTCCAGTTTCCGGGCCAGGGCAGCCAGTTCCTCGGCATGGCCGCCGGCCTCGCGCAATCGAATGCGCAGTTTGCCGCGCTCCTGCGCGATCAGGTGCAGGCGCTGCGCGATCACGCGGATCTCGATGCGTCGTTCCTCCTGACCGGCCGAAGCGACGGCCTCGACCTCACCGACACCGCGCTCGCGCAGCCGGCGCTCGTCGCGGTCCAGATCGCCATGGCGCGATTCCTGATGCGGCACGGCGTGACGCCGAACGCGGTGATCGGTCACAGCCTGGGCGAGATCGCGGGCGCCTGCATCGCCGGCCTGTTCAGCGACGCGGAAGGCCTGCGGTTCGCGGCCCGGCGCGGCCGGCTGATGGCGGCGCTGCCCGCAGGCGCGATGCTGGCCGTGTCCCTGAGCGAGGCAGACTGCGCCCCGTGGCTCGGCGCAGACGTCGCGCTGGCCGCGGTCAACGCCGCCGAGTCCTGCGTGCTGTCCGGCGAGCCCGCGGCGCTCCGGCGCGTGGAGGCCGGGCTGAAGGCGCGCGGCGTCCGGTGCCGGGCCTTGCAGGTCTCCCATGCGTTCCACTCGATGATGATGGATCCGGCGCTCGCCGAACTCGCGCACGCCGCGCCGCACAGCGCGCCGCTTCCGTCGCATCTCGCGTTTCATTCGACCTTGCTCGGCGCGCCGCTGGCCGAAGGCGCATCGCTCGATCC
>NZ_JAAGNW010000097.1:20383-23447 GCF_010645215.1 Burkholderia multivorans
CTCGGCGGCGGCGCAGGCGCCACGCTGACCGCACTGGCCCTGTCGCAACGCCCGCAGGACCTCGCGATCCGCACCCTGCGCGGGCCGCGCGACGACGTGCCGGACAGCGCCGTCTGGAACACGGCGCTGGCGCAGCTGTGGATGGCGGGCGTCGATCTCGACTGGCGCCCGTCGTGGAACGAAGCGGGCGTCAGCGTGCCGCTGCCCCGCTACCCGTTCGATCCGCAGCGCCACGGCGCGTCCGCCGAGCCCGCCGCCGAGCTGCGCCCCGCCACCGCCGCACCGGGCCGGCGCCCGGCCCCGCCGCGCTACGACAGCGTGCAGGCCGCCGCCAACGCGCTCTGGGAAAAAGCCACCGGGACCGCACCGTCGAACCTGCATCACCCATTCAGCGAGGACGGCGGCAATTCGCTCGCCGCCGTCCAGCTGGTCGTACTCACCCAGGCCGAACTGGGTGTGGAAATCAGCCTGCAGGACTTCATGCGCACGCCCACGCCGGCGGGTCTGTGCGCATGCCTGACCGCCGCAGGCGCCGAAGCGCTCGTCCGTCTACATCGTTCAGCAGAAGAGGTTTGATCATGGGCATCATCAATCATCCGCGGTTTGGAAAATACGAAGTCGAAACCATCGTGGTCGACGACAAGAGTTCGTTCACCATTGCCTGCTCGCCGCAGCGCCACGCCATGCCGAGCAACGGCGGGATCCGCTGGCACCGGTATGAATCGCTCGAACAGCAGAAAGACGAGGCGATCATGCTCGCGCACGCGATGGATCTGAAGCACGGCCTGTACCGCACCGGGTTCAGCGGCGGCAAGATCGTGGTCAACAGCAAGGTGAGCCCGGACGACGCGCCGCACGTGCTCGACGCCATCGGCGACCTGCTCATCCACTACGAAGGCTCGATGTACACGGGCTGCGACATCAACACGAGCAGCAGCCACATGGTGCGCCTGCGCCAGTCCACGCAATGGATTCTCGATGCGATGGAAAGTCCGCTCGTCAATACCTCCGTCGCGACGGGCTTCGGCGTCTGGAGCGCGCTGCGCGCCGTGCTCACGCTGTCGCCGGGCGGCAGCGACACCGCGCGCGTCGCGATCCACGGGATGGGCAAGGTCGGGCGCGAAGTCGCGCGGCAATGCCTCGCGCACGGCTACCACGTGGTCGGCTTCGACGTGCGGCCGAGCCCGGACATCCCGGCCGGCGTCGCGATGCTGGACGAGGATGCGTTCTGGGCCTATCCGTCCGACGTGCTGTGCATCGCCTCGCTGTCCACCGTGCTCGACCTCGACACGGTCGACCGCGTGCGTGCGCGCTGGGTCGTGAGCAGCGCCAACTCGCCGTTCGCGACCCCCGAGGCCGAAGCGAAGCTGATCGCGGCGGGCATCAACTACCTGCCCGACTACGTGAGCAACGCCGGCGCGGTGATCTGCGACAGCGTCGAGCGCTCGTTCCCGGACATCTTCCGTTCGATGACGCAGGACCAGGCGAACGAATACACGGGCGCGCTGATCGGCACCAAGACCGGCGAGCTGCTCAAGCGTTCGCAATTGCTGGGCTGCGACATCAACACGCTGCTGTCCCGCGTCCATTGATCGATCCGGTCGCGCACCCGCCCGTTCCTCACGGATCCTGCCTGCCGACGAGGACGGGGCCACCACTCGCGCCGGGATCCCGCGCGGCGGGTGCGCACTGTGCCGGATGCCGCCCTGCCGGGCGCCGCCTCACGATGTAGACCTTCCGGTCGCATGCATCCGAGGGCGCGCGCCGGCGCCCCTTCATCGTGATGACGCCATGTCGACCGAATTCTCGCCGACCCGCCGCGCGCTGCTGCGCAGCGCACCGGCCACCGCCCTGCTGATGTCCGTGCCCCGCGCCTGGGGCGCGCACGCGCCCGCCCCCGTCATCGAGGACATCGCCGGCCGCCGCGTCCATTTCGCGCGGCCCGTGCGCCGGCTGCTGCTCGGCGACGGCGCGCTCGCGTACGCGCTGCCGCTGCTGCGGCCCGATGCGCCGTTCGAGAACGTCGTCGCGTGGGGCGCGAACTTCCGCGCCGCCGATCTCGACAGCTACCGCGCCTACCAGCATCGCTTCCCCGCGATCGCCGGCATTCCCGCTTTCCCGGATTCGACGCTGGAAGCCGTCAGCGCCGAGCTGGCGATCTCGCTCGCGCCCGACGCCGTGCTGCTGAACCTGAGTTCCCGGCCCGCCGCCGAATCCTCGGGACTGATCGCGCATCTGGCCGAGGCCGGCATTCCCGTGCTGTTCGTCGATTTCCGGACCCGCCTGTTCGCCAACGCGGCGCGCAGCATGCAGATCCTCGGCGAGCTGCTGGACTGCCGCGCGCGGGCCGAGGCGTTCCTGCGCTTCCGGCAGGCGCAGATCGAACCCGTGACGGCGCGGGCCGCGCACCTCGATGCGCGGCCGCTCGTGATGGTCGAGCGCGCCGCCGGCCTCTACGGCGACTGCTGCCTGAGCTACGGCAACGGCAGCTTCGGCGAACTGGTCGGCGCAGCGGGCGGAACCAATCTCGGCACGGCGTTCCTGCACGGCCATTTCGGCACGCTGCATCCCGAGCAGGTCATCGCCTCGGATCCGGACATCGTGCTCGTCACCGGCGCGAACTGGTCGCTGTACGCGCCCGCCGGCGACTGGGTCAATCTCGGCCCGGGCGCCGACCCGGCGGAAAGCCGGGCCCGCCTCGGCCGGCTGATGGCCCGCCCCGGCTATCGCACCTTGCGGGCCGTCCGGAATGGGCGCGTCTACGCGATCTGGCATGCGTTCTACGACAACCCGTATCACTTCGTCGCGCTCCAGCGACTGGCGACCTGGTTGCATCCGCAACGGTTCGCCGACCTCGATCCCGACGCGACGTTCCGCGAGCTTCACGAACGCTTCCTGCCGGTTCCGTACCAGCCGGGCTACTGGCTCGGCCTGGATGGGGTCCCCTTGATTTCACTGCAATTTACCGGGGTAGCCTGATCTAGGCACGGCAAGGTTTGGCGGTTCGCCCCTAAAATAATATTCAATCAAATCAGACACTTCCTGACTGGTCTTTCCGTTGTTC
>NZ_JAAGNW010000098.1:0-2871 GCF_010645215.1 Burkholderia multivorans
ACCCACAATTCGTCATCAACGATCGGCGCTTGCATTCCTCATGATCCCGTTGCTCAGATGCTTGAGGTTAACAGGTCGCCGGTGAAGTTAACAGCCTCTTCGGGGTCTTTTTGAACTGGCCTCTTAGCGTGATCATGCGGTGTCCGACGGGCGCCCGCATCGTCAACCAGATGCTGAGCAACGGCTCACACATCAGGTTCAGAACAACCCAAAGCCCGACGAATCGGCCAACTTTCCCGAGGTGGTTTGCTGCTGTAGGCGAGAAATATTCTCTGCGCCCATAGCCTTGGAACAGGCAGCGAAGATGACGAAGGCCGATTGCGAGGACCAGCAACGGAACGCTCGACAGGACAATCCCGCCCAACTTTTGCCAGTAGGGAAATGATCCGACGTTGACACCGAGGTTGCTTATCAGCCGATCCGTGAGGGCGAACCCGAGCCCGTAGCCGCCGCGGATTGAGTTCAGACTCGGATATAGCCAGCAAGCCGCGTTGAGCAGCAGCATGGCAACGATCAGCGCCGTCCTTGGGACTCTGGCCCCGCGTTTGTCGATTCGATCGTCACCGATCCGTCCTGCGATGCACGCTTAGGCCACGAGACCGGGATTGCTCCGGCAAATGTCGTCGGCATTCGTGAAGGCCCTGATGGCTCTGACGGAAGCATCCTAAGCACTGTGTTCAAGCTCCGGGAGCGGGCGAAGCGGCCTGAACTTGCCGGCCTCGAGTTTCCGGTCCCGCTGCCACACGTAGTCGCCCGTCAGGTTGATGTGTTCCCAGCCAAGCGGCGACAGATACGGCAGCAGCGCGGTGTCGGCAGGTACGCCGCGCTCGTGCATGGTCTGGACAGCCCGCTCGAGGTAGACGGTATTCCACAACACGATTGCGGCCGTGACCAGATTCAGGCCGCTGGCGCGATAGCGCTTCGCGGACTTCTCCGAACCGGTAGAAGAACACCGAGCGGGCGAGCGCATTGCGGGCCTCTCCCTTGTTCAGACCAGCGTGCACGCGGCGGCGCAGTTCGACGTTCTGCAACCAGTCGAGGATGAACAGCGTGCGCTCGATGCGGTCGATTTCGCGCAGTGCGACGGCGAGGCCGTTCTGTCTTGGATAGCTGCCAAGCTTGCGCAGCATCAGCGACGCTGTGACCGTACCTTGCCGGATTGACGTTGCCCAGGCGCAGCACCTCGTCCCAGTTTCGCCGGATGTGCTTCTCATTGCACGTGTCGCCGATCATTGCGGCGAGCGCAGGATAATCCTTTGGATTGCCTGGCACATACAGTTTCATGTCGCCAAGATCGCGGATACGCGGTGCGAACCGGAAACCAAGCAGATGCATCAGCGCAAAGACGTGATCGGTAAAACCATTGGTGTCGGTGTAATGTTCCTGGATGCGCAGGTCTGATTCGTGATACAGCGGCCCGTCGAGAACATAAGTTGAGTCGCGTACGCCGACGTTCACGAGGTTCGGATAGAACGGCGCATACTGGTCGGAGATGTGCGTGTAGAACATGCGTCCGGGTTCGGCGCCGTATTTTGGATTCACGTGCCCCGTGCTCTCGGCCTTGCTGCCCGCGCGGAAGCGCTGCCCGTCGGGCGACGAGGTGGTGCCGTCGCCCCAGTGAGCTGCGAAGGGATGGGCGAACTGCGCGTTGACGAGCTCGGCCAGCGCCTGCGAGTAGGTTTCGTCCCGGATGTGCCACGCCTGCAGCCACGACAGTTTTGAGTAGGTAGTGCCTGGGCAGGCTTCCGCCATTTTTGTTAGCCCGAGATTGATCGCGTCGGCGAGGATGGAAAGGTTCAGAAAAAACCAGTGTAATACGTTCCATCGTCATAATCCTTCTTATGGCGATAGTGACTTTTATTCGATAAACTGGAATGCATGAAAACGCGTCAGACCCAAGCCGCCGGGTCCAACACCGACTCCGATGCGCCGATGTTTCCGGATGCAGACCAGCTTGCCGCGCTGCGCGGCTGGTATGCGGGGCTGTCCTCTCGGGGGGCGGTCGACCGCTATCTGCCCCATCTCCGGGAGCCAGGCGAATCGGCACGCGGCATCATCAGTGCCATCCGCCGGCAACTCATTCGCCTTGCCCTGGAACGCCAGCGCGCTGATCTGGCCGATCTGCTTCAGCACCCCGTCGGCGAACGGATCGGGCGGGCAGGCGCGGTCGTGCATACGATCGACATCCTGCGGACGTTGCCTTTCCCGCAACCGCAGATCGCCGACGATATCGACCTCTGGCTCGCACCCCGTGCCGTGCGCGTGCTACGCGCGTATGGCATCAAGACTCTCGCGGACCTCACTGTCCGCGTGCCCCGCCGACGCCGCTGGTGGAGCGCGGTGCCCGGGCTCGGCCAGACCAGCGCCCGTCAGATCGAGGCATTTTTTGAGGCCCATCCGCAACTCACAGAACGCGCCCGCGCGCTGGTTGCGGTAAGCGCACCCAGCACCGTTGTTCCCTGGGAGCGGTTGCGCATCCCCCATGAGGTCGATGGTTCGCACGGCAGCTTCCGCGCACCCCGGCAGGCCTGCGCGCTCGACGCAGACAACGATTACGAAGCGGTACAGGCCTGGCTCGCCCTGCACGAAACCGTCGCCACGAAAAGCGCTTACCGAAAGGAGGCCGAGCGCCTGATCCTGTGGGCGATCGTCGAGCGCGGCCGGGCGCTGTCCTCGCTCACGACCGAGGACGCGATCGCATACCGGGGCTTCCTGCGACATCCGCAGCCTCGCGAGCGCTGGGTCGGCCCTCCGAGGCCACGCAGTGCCCCCGAGTGGCGTCCGTTTGCCGGCAACCTGTCGGCACGCTCAACCGCCTACGCGCTCTCCGTTCTCGGTGCACTGTTTCGCTGGCTCATCGAACAGCGCTAC
>NZ_JAAGNW010000098.1:2881-13944 GCF_010645215.1 Burkholderia multivorans
CGCGCGGCTTCACGGAAGGCGAATGGGGGCTGGTTCGCACGATCGCCAACGGACTGGAGTGGTCCTACGGCTGGGGAACGCCGGCCGCACAGCGACTGCGTTTCCTGCTCGACTTCTCCTATGCGACCGGTCTGCGGGCGAGCGAATTCGTCGGCGCAAGACTTGGGGACATTCGTACCGGTGAAAATGGCGCCCACTGGCTCAATCTCGTCGGCAAAGGCGGCAAGACTGGCAAGGTCGCGTTGCCGCGACTTGCCCGCACAGCCCTCGAGCAGTATCTCGTTCAGAGACGTCTGCCGGTGACCCCGCAGCACTGGAATCCGAAGACCCCGCTGTTGGCGAGCGTTGATGAGGAAGGTGCAGCGGGAATCACCCGTTCCCGTCTGTGGTATGTGATGAGGCGCTTTTTCCGCATGGCAGCCGATGTCATTGGTACCGATCATCCCGTGCTCGCTGAAAAGCTGCGACGCGCCAGCCCGCACTGGACGCGCCATACTCACGCCACGCATGCACTCGCGCGCGGCGCGGAGTTGACGGCAGTGCGCGACAACCTGCGCCACGCCTCGATCGCGACGACCTCGATCTACCTCCAGAGTGACGAAATCAAACGCTACCGTCAGATGGACGATGCGTTCGTCGCACCATAACCGGCTACCAAGCCTCTTGGGGTTTTGAGGGCTAAGCGTGCTTTATTTTCCGTTTCCTGAAGCGACCCCCGTCAGTAGTTCACGCACTTCGCGTTCCAGTTTCTTCAGCCGGGTCGACTCCGACGGTGTCGGTCCCGGGCGCAGACCCCGATCCCGTTCGGCCTGATCGACCCATTTCCTCAGCGTCTCGCGTGACATCCCCATCTTGGCTGCGATCGAGTGGATCGCCAAGCCTTGGGTCGGATACTCGTCCCAATGATCGATCACCATCTACACTGCGCGCTTCTGAATCCCCGGTGAATAGCAAACCGCTGTCGACTTCCTTACTTTGCTTTCGTTTTCCATCATTCAGTACTCCTGTTACTTCCCAGAGATGACGTCTTCTACTTTTCAGGGGCGGTTCAGGCGTCCGATAATATCGACATGCGAGTCACTGCCTAACTGACTACAAAATTCCGCCGCAGATCAGGATGACATGAAGTGATTATGAATTGACGTGAAGTGTGTGTAGCCCGGAGGGCACCATGCGGTACGAATTGGAAGCAAGGGAGCAGCGCGCCCGCAATCGGGAAAGTCCGCCGCCATGGTGGAGCACGCGCGCGGCGGGCGACGGCGAAGAGGACGAACGTCGCTCGACGCCGGGCGGGTTAGTGCGCGTTATGCCAACGGCGATCGTCACACAACCCTCGGCGAGACCACCCGGGGGTCAGGCATCGATGCGTGGCCTGATTGCCGAGGGGGCGCTACAACTCACCCGCCACACGTCGACACGGTATGGCGGGTCGCGGGTGTCAGCGGCTTCGGGCGTGCTCTCCGATAGCGCAACGATCCTGAAGCTGCTGCGCAAGATGGTGTGGCAACTGGCGTGGGAGGTGGCGCAGCAGATGCTGGGCAGTGTCGTGCCGCGGTACAGGCAGTTGATCAATCTGAAAGCCGAGCTGGACGAGGTTTATCGCAGCAATGACAGCTACCGCCGCAAGATCCGGCATCTGGCGGAGATCATCTCGACCCACGCCAAGGAGGTGCCGTCCTGGCTGGGCGAAGGGCGAGTGCGTGAGTATCTGCTGGCGGTGGCGTACTGGATGCAGATCGCGGATGAGCAATGGGGTGAGCTCACCAGCACGGTGACGCAGGTACGGGACGAGCCGGCCCTGTTAGGCAAGATCGTGGCGCTGGCGGATACCCTGGATACCTTGCTGGAGAGCCCTGCGGTCGAGAAGATGTTGGACCCCGCGACGGTGGGAACGATCCGCAGCGGGCTCACGCCGATCAAGACCATGCTGACCCAGCTGCACCTGATCCGGTCCAAGCCCGGCGGGGCGCAGTGGCAGGATTATTTGTCGCTGATTGCGGAGCAGGAGAGGCTGCCGGCAGGACTGCGCGAGGTGCTGAGTCTCGCGCATCAGATCGCCCGGATTCAGGGCGTCAGACCGTATCAGGCTGGCGCGACTGTGGCGGAACAATTGACCTGGTTGATCGACGTACTGTCCGACCCGCGCGTTCTGAAGAAGGCCGAACCGCTGCTGGGCAAGGAGACGGTGAACTTCCTGGAGCAGGTGCTGGGGGTGGGGCAGCAGGCGCTACAGTTTCCGGCCGAGGGGGGGCTGACTGCCCAAGGCCTGTGGTTGTTCGCGCTGCTCAGCAAGATCCCCGGCATTGGGAGCACGTCAGTCGCGATATTCATGAATGGGTTGCGTGAGGTGCTGGGAGGGGATGAGGAATCGCGGGCGGTGTTCGAGCTGCTGATGCAATTGAGCCAACCGAACGTATCACGGCGAGATCTGGCGTGGCGGATTGGCAAGAAAGTGAGCTGGCAGGTGGGGCGTCAGTTGGGACCGCAACTGGCCTGGCAGACGGTACGGGGTCAGTTGCCCGACTGGACACACCATTTGGCCGTAGCGGCGTACCAGTTCTACCAGGGCATCAAGATGGACGAGAAGTGGACGGAGGTGGTTGACCGTCTGATGAATTCGATGGTGGACGCGCTGCCGCCCCTGATGATCTCGTACTTGTCGCCGAATTCCGCCAGCGCGACGACCGTACGAATGGCCCGGGCAATAGGCAAGCACAAGAGCTGGGAGGAGACGGTCCGGTACTTGGTGACGGAGGTGAAGGGCAAAGACAAGACGTTGGCACTGATATACGGGCAATACCTGAACGCGTGTCTGGCCTGGCAGATCTATCAGGCGTTTCGCAGCGGAGAAGAGCGCGAAGACAAACTACGGGCGCTGGCCCGAGTGCTGAAGGACACGCAGGTGGTGACGGCGTATCCCCACCTTGAGAAACTGATTGATCTGGTGCCATTGATTCCGGCCTTACAGGATGCGCGCAAGAATCTGCAGGTGAAGGTGGCGACCGCGGATTCGTGGTTGACGTGGGGCAATACGGTAGTGGGCGAACTGGCGGGCAGCGAAAGTCCGACGCTGGTCGAGCTGCGCCGCCAGTTATCGGAACAGATGGTGCACTGGCTGGCGCAGGGACTGAAAACCGGCTTGTTCGCGCTGGGGAACGCGGGTTGGGAGGCGATGACGAGGTCTGGTGCGCAGGACGTGGTGGCGGTGGAGCAAACGCCCAGGGCAGCAGCGTTACCGGTCGCACCGCCCGCGGCGGCGATCGTGGCTACCGAAACCCACTATACCGGGCGCAAACTGCTGTCGATCGAAGCATCAGAAGGAGAGCGAGAGGAAGGCGCCGCCCCGGTGAGCGCGGGGGCGACGGCGGCGCTCCCGATGGAAGGCGAGGAGGAGACAGAGGACGACGCGTGGGATATTCACGCGCTGGTGGATCTAAGTGCGGGGGCGGAGCAAGCGGACGAGAGCGGCAACTGGCGGGGGTGGGGCAAGATCGGTGCGGGTGCGTCGGCGGGGATAGGGATGTTGGCGGCGCTCGCCATGGTGTGGCGGATGTTTGCGGCGCGTGGGCGCGAGCCTGCCTCGACCGAACCCGGCGATGCCGAGGGCGGGCTGCTTGAGGCGCCGGCAGGCGAGCCTGGTGCGGCGTCGAAAGTGGGGGGCGCGGAGGCTCAGCAGATGCTGCCGGTCAATCAGGATCCACCGTACAACGAAACGGTTGAGCCGATTCCTGGTGCGGAACCCTCCACATTGGCCCGCTACGGTCTGCCCTTGGCGGCGGCGACCTTTGGGGTGGCGATTCCGAGTGCGATCTGGCTGACGATGTCGCTAACGGAAGAAACGCCGATTGAAGAATTATCGGTCGATGAGATCGACACCATCGTCAAGTCGGTGTGGGCTCGACAGGGGGCTGCAGGGGCACGCGCGAAACGCGATGTGCTGGCCGAAGGCGCGCTGACATCCGCCGGGGCGGTGACGACGACCGAAGCATCCACGACCGACGCGCCGTTGCCGACGACACCCACGGAACTGCTGGATCACTATCTGAATGGGCTGCCAGTGACCAATCGAGCGTCTGTTCGTCACTGGTTGCGACGGATGGTGCGCCTCATTCTGGATACGTACCAGCGAGCAGAACGGGAGGCGAGCGTTCTGCACATCACCATCGACCTCGATATTGCATTGGGACAATGGCTGCAAACGTATGGAAAGAGGCCTGGCCAGCTGGCGTACGTAGGGGTGATGCAAGCGTTATCCGAGCGGATCCGCACCGACTTGGTTCTTGAGTCCTCCGAGTCCGTCGTGCGCAACTTTCTGACACAAATTGGCGTTATGCCATCGGAGCACAAGGCGAGACTGAATCGATTGCTGTCCTATATGGCGCGTCGAGATGCTCAGGGGCCGCTGCCTTTTCGGGTGGAGGATGAGTATGCCGAAGATGCGATAGAGGAACTTGAATATCTTCAAGCGAATCCAGGCGGCCACGATCCTTTAACTGAAGTTGTCAGGCGGATGATTTATGCGCGCATCACGCAGATAGGGGGTGAGGAGGGTAGTTATTATTTCGAAGGGGTTTATTATATTCGACCGAATCAAATGTCAAAAATAAATCGAGCGGAGTTGAGTCGAAAGCCACCTAAGATTACCCTCCAGGAGGACGCTTCCATGACGCGGGAGCCAACGCTGGTCGACTGGTTCAATCCGCTGACGAAAACGCCCCAAGAATTTATTGATCAATGGATTTCATCTGAAATGAAGAAGGCTGGGTTGGACGCAAAAACCACCAGTCGGAATATTGGAGTCAATTATATAAAAAACAGCAATGAATCGCATAACGCTTTGGGTGATTGGCTTTCTCCGACACAAAGATCTGTAGAGAAAGGCTATGACATATGGAAATTGGAAGAGATCGCCACACGATCTTACGCCAAGAAATTAAAAGAGATGGGCGGAATTGCGCCTACCTTTCTATGGCCGGATAACTATCCAACGGCATTTCGCGATGCGATTGAGCAGGGCAAGCTTTGGGATGATTTCGAGTTCGTCTTGAAAGATTTTCTTAAATCGAAGCGAGCGGATGTGATCAGGGGCAGGATCGCGGTGCTGGCCAAAGGGATTGCCTATAGCTGCGGGGTGTATAAAGGTGGATATACGTCCGAAGAATTTGAGGGGCGTGCGCGAAAAGTTATCTTTAAATTCGGATGGGAAGTTGATATTTCTGGCATTTTTGAATTGGACGGAAAAATTTATTCAATTTATGACGGAAGTATGGTGGATGCGAAGGCCGATCTCCAAACGAATGAATCATTGCGAAGAATGATTGTGATGGGTATGTCCAAAAAAGATTTGGACGCCTACGATCAGAAGCCCTTCGAGCGCAAGACCCAGCTGACCGGCAGAGGAGGAACCAGGGCCGTGTTCCCTAAACTCCAGTTCGAAAACATATCTGATGGATTTGGCGAGACGATGCTTGGCACGCTCGCCGACAAATTCTATGCCACAATGGATAAGGCCATCCGAAGCAATGCAGAACTCGAGTGGGCGTTTGTAGCCGCTATGCTTCAGGTCACGTTGACGGTGATTTCCATCCTATCCAGTCCAATACTCGGACCCGTTGGTGGAATTGCGCTAGCGGTGGCCATGATGGTTCCGGACGCGATTCGAATCACTAATGCCGATGAGGTGAGTGAAAAAAGAGAAGCAGCGACGTCGATGGTCCTGGGATTCTTCTTAGACGCGGGAATCGAGGTATTGGGGCCGGTTATGTTCAAAGCAATCGGCAAGTTCGTCACCAAGCGTGTGGCCAAACTGATCCCTGAGGAGATCGTCGGTAAACAAGCTCCGGTGGTCCAGATGGAGGATCTGGAAGACTGGGCAGATGAAATGATTCCTGTCATCCGACGGAACGCCAATCTGCCTGCATCGGAGTTGGAAAAACTGTTGGCTGCGATCAAGCCGGCGGCGGCAGGGCGCGTGCCGAAAGAGGTTCGAGCCTTGCAGGCAAAGGCGTACAAATTGGAGGGGATGGATGCGTATTTGGCAACACCGAAGGCCAAGTGTCGAGAGGCGGCCAAGGGGGTGTTTGATCTGGCGCGGGCTGATCATTTCGAAACGGAGGTCGTCCAGTTGCTGATCTGGGTCAGTCCGCTCGATACGATTCCGCGAAGCCATTTTGTCGTTCGGGTGCGCCATCAAGGGGTGGCCTATATCGTGGATCCGACGATCACGCAATTCACGCAAGTATCAGGGATGTCTCCCCTCAAGATCTATGCCGGTCCGGAAGCGGACTGGTTGAACAAATTCCAGGATGGCTTCAAGGGATTGACCATCAAGTGTCAAGTGGGGAATGCATGGCTGCTGAACAGCCATATCGTGACGCAACCGATCCTGACGCCGGGGGAACTGATTGCCGAGGCGACCTGGTACCGGGCCTCAAGCCGGCCGTCAACGCTGGCGCTCGAGTCGAAATCCGAATTGGCCAGTCGTCACTGGGTGCGCAATTCGTCGTCTCTTAAGGAGGCAATTGCCGGCAAGGGGGTCAAGTCGCGTCTGGCGCGCATCCTCAAGAACAAGGGGAATGCTGCCACGACCAACAGCATGGGCTTGTCACGCGCGATTTCGCAGCGACTTTCGGTATCCCGCACGGCGCCGGCCAAACTCAAAGAGCTCCTGAGTACCGAGTCACTGGCCACGCTTTCCACGAAATCTCTGGATGAGCAGATACTCGGGCTGCGTGCATTGGACGATCAGGTCGATCGAGCCTTGAAGCAGGCACCGATGGCGCAAGATAACCCGTCCGAGTATCTTGACGATCTGATCGCGCTGAAATACGACTTGGATATCCGGCGGGGCGAATTGGCGATCAAGCAGGCCGAGACGGTGTCGGTGTCGAGCCAAGGTCCGGTTAAGTCTCCAGGGCTCTCGAAGAATCGTGCGCATTCTGAACTGGAATACCCTGGGAAAGGATACAGCTACCGAGGGCCGGGAAACACCTTGGAGAACAAGCCCAAGGTGGAAAAATGGGAAAATCAAACCAAGAAGGAATTTTTCGAACAGGTCGGGATATTCGACGAAGAGCTGAAACTGTGGCGGAGCAGTGGCGAACAATATGAAATCGTGGAGACGATTCCCTATGGATCGACGGGGCAGAAGCTACACATCCTGTTTAAGCCGGCTGCAGCAGCAGGTGACGATGCGGTGATGGTCGGATACATCGATGTCGACGACTACCGGTTGATGGTGGGCTACAGCCCGAGCATCCAGCCGGCAGCCAGTCCTGTCCACACCTTATTGGTATCCATGCATGGTTCGTTCGAGGGAGATCGATTGAGAACAGGGGTGATTCCCAATGAATTTCGCGTCTCGTATCCGGTGCCGTACGGGATGATTTACAAGAGCCCGCGGCTCAAAGAAATCATGAAGGATCTGTCGGAATTCGGCGCACACACGATTGTCAATCCGACTCAGCAAGGGGGGTACGTCTTTGGCGAGATGCATTCCAAAGGCGTCGCACACACGATGCGGGACAGGGCATTCGATGCGCTTGGACTCGAGGCGGCAAAACAAACTGAGGCAGGGCTAGAAACACGGCTGCAGATTTTCAGGCGCTTCGAAGACGATACGACCTTACATGTGGCCAACGCGATCAAGACCAATCGGTTGGCCGAGCGGCATCCGGCGGACATCCTGACCATGGCGCCGCATACGGGAGACTCCCTCAGCGATCAAACGGAGTTATTCCGCGCGATCCAGAAAATCAATGCGATGCGTGACACGCCGTATACGGATGTCTACATCGCGGGTTGCCGTCAGGTGACGTTCCAAGATGATCCCGATGGCGCCAAACTGAAGAGGTTCCTGGCGATGCATCTCGAGATGGAAGAAGACCATATTCAGCTGGTGATGCAAAAAGACCTGCTGGATGAACTGCAGGCATACCACCCTCAAGATCCCGACAGCAAATTCAAGAAACTCCCGACTGGTCGTCGGGATCCCAATCAGGATCTTGATCCCGATCAGGCACAAGCATCGGGCAGCCGATCCAAGCGTGAAGGAAATTCGAGTTCGGTGCTGTCGCTCGTCACCTTGCGGGGCTACGAACCCGTCAGTGAAAGAATGACCCGTTGGGAAGTCGTGGTGGGATGTGTGACCCATGAGGGGATTGTTTGGCTGGATTCGGCGAAGACGTTTATCACGATGCGTCCGGCAACGTCTTGAGAGACGACCCTCACGGCTATCCTGTCAGGACCGTAGGCACAAGACTATCCCTTATTTTAAGAGAGTCCTCGTGTCCTCAGATACGTGGGGCCGCTCCAGCCAGCGTGATCCTGACGCTGTCGCGCCTGATACGTCTGCACTGCAAGCCCGCGTTCGTTCGGTCGGACAACGTTCTAAATGCATGCAGAATATGCAACGCAAGATAAAACGAGGCCGCGCGCACGGCCAGATGCAGCGCACATCGTCAACCTCCCGCCACGAGCCGTCGAGTCTGGCTGGATTCCGATAGTATCGGCGCGAGACTCGCTGGCTGCTCGACGATACTGGCGCAAACTGAAAGTTCGACTACCATCGCAAGGGATCACACTCTCATCTGCGCAGCATATCGGCGACATGCTTGGTAGTACCAGGGGAAACCCCAGGCGATTCGTTCGTTGGCACACCCTCAAAGCCTGAGTGTGTCAGGCTGACGATACGGGTGTGTCACGTTCAATCGAGCCGGCATGAGTCTGGGCGAGGTGACTCAATTGTGAAATAGATGTAACCAATGTTTCACTTTTTCGACTTTGAGCTATGCTCATTAAGCAATACATGCATGTGGGATGGCGTGCACGGATGCCTAACGCGTGTTCCCGCTGCGTTGCCCCTTCTCTAGGCGCCGACCCGGTTTCGGATTTCGGCGCGAAGCGAAGTTGTGCATTGACATCGATCGTTTCCATCTGCTGTGGGATTACTTCATCTGGCGAAGTTTAGTATGCGATACCACAAATATTCAGGATAGCTTACTGATATTTCGAATGGGAGAAAGATGATTACTCGCTGGCGATAGTCAGTTAGAACCATCCGGCCGTTCTTGTATGAGGAGTCAGCGATGTCCGCCATCACGCCCACTGTTGCTACGTCGGCAACACATATCGGTCCGCTGGTTGATGGGGCGATTGGGTTGCGGCGTTGTGCAGTTCCCGCGGATTTTGACGGTTGGATACAGTCCGTCGTCCGGCGAGTCGACTCGACGTTGGATCGGCGGCTTTCAACGTCCGTTGATGAAGCGAACCGCTTGGTTGAAGCCATGCGCTATGCCACGTTGGGCGGCGGGAAACGAATTCGAGCGCTGCTCTGCCACGCGTCAGGGGCGATGTGTGGCGCGCTTGACGAGAGCCTGGACGAAGTCGGCGCAGCCATCGAAATGGTGAACGCATTTACGCTGGTTCACGATGATCTCCCCGCGATGGACAACGATGTGCTGCGGCGAGGCAGGGCGACTGTACACGTCCGATATGACGAAGCAACGGCTATTCTGGTCGGCGATGCCCTTCAAACACAAGCGTTCCTCACACTATGCGAGGTCGACTTACCTTCCGAACGTCGTAGCGCGCTGATTCATGAACTGGCGATTGCGATGGGTCCAGAAGGGGTTGCGGGTGGACAGATGATTGATCTGATGAATGTGGGTCGATCCATGATCCTGTCGGAGTTGGAGCGAATGCATCGCATGAAGACGGGGGCCTTGATCTCCGCGGCGGTACGAATGGGTGCGCTCTGTAGCGTGGGGGACGATCCGGACCATGGCCATCTATTCGGTGAGCTCGACGCCTATAGCGCCGCGATCGGACTGGCGTTTCAGATCGTTGACGATCTGCTTGATGTGACCAGTGACACCGTGACACTGGGCAAGACGGCCGGCAAAGACGGCGCCGCAGACAAGCCCACGTATGTGTCGCTGCTGGGGATGGACGCTTGCCGCGGGCTGGTTGAACAGTTGCGACGTGATGCCCACGCAGCACTCGAACCGCTGGGAACGCGGGCGGCATATCTCCGGTTATTGGCAGACCGGGTCGTGGATCGGATAACCTGAGACAGGGACGCCGCCGTGTACGAACTGCTTGAAACGATTGACGACCCAGCGGACCTGCGGCGCCTCACGCGTGGTCAGTTGTTACCCCTTGCCAACGAGTTGCGCGCTTTCGTGCTCGACAGTGTCTCCAAGACGGGCGGCCATTTGTCGTCCAATCTGGGGACGGTCGAACTCACGATCGCCTTGCATTACGTCTTCGATACCCCCCACGATCGCATCGTGTGGGATGTCGGTCATCAGGCCTATCCCCATAAAATCCTGACTGGCCGACGTCGTCAGATGCCCACCTTGCGCCAACTTGGCGGTCTGTCCGGATTCCCGCGCCGTACGGAATCTCCGTATGACACGTTTGGGACAGCCCATGCGAGTACCTCGATTTCGGCCGCGCTAGGTATCGCGATTGGTAACCGGCTACAGGGCAGCCGCTGTTTCACCATCGCCGTGATCGGCGACGGCGCGATGACGGCCGGCATGGCGTTCGAGGGAATGAATAACGCCGAACTCGATGGCAATACGCCGCTTCTGGTGATTCTGAACGACAACGATATGTCGATTTCGCCTTCCGTCGGGGCGTTGCATCATCATTTGGCGCAGCTGATGTCCGGTCGCATCTATACGACCGCGCGCGCGGGCGTCGAGCGCGTACTGAGCGTCGCGCCCCCGGCCGTGGACCTTGCACGCAAGCTGGAAAAGCACGCCAAGGGGATGATTGTGCCCTCCGCGCTGTTCGAGGCGCTCGGTTTCAACTACCTTGGGCCGATCGACGGCCACGATCTCGATTCGCTGATCCCGACGCTGCAGAACATCAAGGAACTGCGCGGGCCGCAATTCCTGCACGTGGTCACGAAGAAGGGGCAGGGCTACAAGCTGGCCGAGGCGGACCCGGTGCTCTACCACGGTCCCGGCAAGTTCAATCCGGCAGAAGGTATCAAGCCGTCGACGACGCCCCCGAAGAAGACCTACACCCAGGTGTTCGGCGAATGGCTGTGCGAT
>NZ_JAAGNW010000098.1:13954-23227 GCF_010645215.1 Burkholderia multivorans
GCCGGCGATGCGCGAGGGCTCGGGCCTTGTCGAATTCGAGAAGCGCTTTCCGGATCGTTACTACGACGTGGGCGTCGCCGAGCAGCACGCGGTGACGTTCGCGGGGGGGCTCGCGACCGAAGGGCTCAAGCCGGTCGTCGCGATCTACTCGACGTTCCTGCAGCGCGCGTATGACCAGCTGATCCACGACGTCGCCCTGCAGAACCTTCCGGTGGTGTTCGCGATCGATCGCGCGGGTCTGGTCGGCGCGGACGGCGCGACCCATGCGGGCGCCTACGATCTCGCGTTTCTGCGTTGCATCCCGAACATGACGGTGATGGCCGCATCCGACGAGAACGAGTGTCGCCAGATGCTGTACACGGCGCTCCAGCAACCGAACCCGACTGCGGTGCGCTATCCGCGCGGCGTGGGCACGGGGGGCGCGACGGTCAAGGAAATGACCGCGCTGCCGGTCGGCAAGGGCGAAGTGCGTCGTCGCAGTGCGCAACCCGAGGGCAAGCGCGTGGCGCTCCTCGCGTTCGGCACGATGGTGGCGCCGTCGCTCGCGGCGGCCGAGGAATTGGATGCGACCGTCGCGAACATGCGCTTCGTGAAGCCGATCGACGCCGAACTCGTGCGCGAGTTGGCCGAAACCCACGACGTGCTCGTGACGGTCGAGGAGGGCAGTGTAATGGGCGGGGCCGGTTCGGCCTGCATCGAAGTATTACTCGCCCAGGGGCGGCTGCGACCGGTCCTGCAGCTGGGCCTGCCTGATCGCTTTATCGAACATGGTGACCCGGCAACGTTACTGGCGGCCTGTGGCCTCCATGCGGCCGGTATCGTCGATGCGATACGCAAGCGTTTCCAAGACATCCCCGCGCCTCAATTACTCGTGTCAGGCGACCTTGCCTATCACGCGGCATAAGGCGGAGAGGGCGCGAAGGGTTTGATAGGGGGCGACGAAACAAACGAAAGCTTGCCGTCTCTCCGGAATGCATGCAACCCCATTGAGTAGTTTGAAAGGTGGCACGATCATGAAGGTCATCCTGGCTCAACCACGTGGATTTTGTGCGGGAGTCGTGCGCGCGATTGCCATGGTTGAATGCGCACTCGACCGGTTCGGCCCCCCTATTTACGTCTATCACGAGATCGTCCATAACCGAGTCGTAGTGGATGGGCTCAGACGACGCGGCGCACGCTTTGTGAACGATCTGGACGAGGTGCCTGAAGGGGAAACCGTGATTTTCAGTGCCCATGGCGTCAGTCGACTCGTTGAAGAAGCGGCCCGTCATCGCAGGCTACGCATACTCGATGCTACGTGCCCGCTGGTCACTAAGGTCCATCTCGAAGGGCAACGCTATGCCGCTCAAGGACGCGCGGTCGTATTGATTGGCCATGCCGATCACCCCGAGATAATCGGGACGCGCGGACAAATTTCGAGCCCCGTGATGTTGCTAGAGAGCGAAGATGACGCCGAACACCTTGACTTGCCACCTGACAGGCCAGTGGCCTACGTCACCCAGACCACGCTGAGCACGGACGATACCCAACGAATCATCACGATCCTCAAGGAACGCTTTACGGACGTCGTGGGCCCAAGCGCTGGCGATATCTGCTACGCGACTCAGAATCGCCAACGCGCGGTGCGTGAACTTTGTCGGCACGTAGACGTGATGCTGGTGGTGGGGGCGTCCAATAGCTCCAACTCGAGACGGCTTCAGGAGATCGCCAGTCAAGCAGGGCTACCCAGCCATTTACTGGAGCGCGGTGAAGAAGTGCAAGCCGAATGGGTGTGTGGCGCGAAGGTCGTTGGGGTGACCGCAGGTGCGTCAGCGCCCGAGGCCATGGTGGAAGAGGTCATTGCGGTATTGCGGCGCTTGGCTCCCGTAGAAGTATCGGTGATGCCAGGTCGCGTTGAAAAGGCCGTATTTGCGATGCCGGCAGTACTCAGGTCCCAATAGATCGCCCGTCCCATCCAAACAGAGGTGCTCAGATGACCGCAATCCTGCGACGGACGACCCACCAAGTCCATATCGGTAACCGGCTATCGATCGGTAGTCAATCGCCGATCGTCGTACAGGCCATGACCAACACCGATACCGCCGATGTCGACGCCACAGTTCGACAAATCATCCGGCTCGCCGAAGCGGGTGCCGAGCTCGTGCGCGTCACGGTGAACAATGAGGCAGCCGCGGCAAGCATCGGCCGCATTCGCGATTGCTTGGAACAACAGCGTGTCGGCGTTCCCTTGGTTGGCGATTTCCATTTCAATGGTCATCGCTTGCTCGCACACCATCCGGCTTGCGCTCAGGCATTAGACAAATATCGGATCAATCCAGGCAATGTCGGGCGCGGCAGTCAGCATGACGCTCACTTTGCGTTCTTGATCGAACAGGCTTGCCGGTATGACAAGCCGGTGCGCATCGGGGTGAACTGGGGTAGCCTGGATGCTGAGGTCCTGACTCGACTGATGACGGAAAATGCCCGGCGCTCGGAACCCTTGAGTGCCGAGGCGGTCTTGTGTGAGGCCCTGGTGAGCTCAGCGCTGGAGAGTGCCACACGTGCCATGGTGCTCGGCTTGCCGGCGAATCGGATTGTGCTGTCAGCCAAGGTTAGCCAGGTGCAGGACCTGATCGCCGTGTACGGCGAACTGGCCCGACGCTGCGACTATCCGCTGCATCTTGGGCTGACGGAAGCCGGCATGGGGCTGAAGGGGGTGGTCGCGTCGACGAGCGCATTAGCCGTCTTGCTGCAGCAGGGCATTGGAGACACGATTCGAGTGTCTTTGACGCCGGAGCCAGGTGGAGCCCGCGAGCGCGAAGTGCAAGTGGCGCAGCACATCCTGCAGAGTCTCGGGTTGCGCCGCTTCATGCCAAGCGTGACCGCGTGCCCCGGCTGTGGGCGTACCACCAGTACGGTTTTTCAGGAACTCGCGAGCCATATCGAGCAGCATCTGACCGCTCGACGCGTCACTTGGAAAGCCCGCTACCCTGGTGCCGATACGCTGCATGTCGCGGTGATGGGGTGTGTGGTGAATGGTCCTGGAGAGAGCCGCCTTGCCGACATCGGTATATCGCTGCCGGGGACCGGTGAACAACCCTCCGCCCCGGTATACATGGACGGTCAGCACGCACTGACGCTGCACGGTCCACAGATTGCCGAAGATTTTACTCAACTGCTGGACGACTATGTCGCTGCCCGCTATGGCGCCGATCTCGAGGCTCGACAGCGACTCGCTGGGCGTTTGCGACCGTCCCCCGTTCATGTCAACGTAGACAAATGAGAGGGATCGATCATGTGCGTACGTGATGTTACCCGTGCGGCAGTGCTGCACGGGATCCGGGCAGGACGGTGGGTACCTGTCTTGATCAACTGGGTCCCCGATCGATTGGAAGCGCAGTCGATCGCGTTGCGCGGGAGTCCATAACCATGCAACGCCTTGCTATTTTGGGCTCCACCGGCTCGATCGGAACACAGACGCTGGATATTGTTGCACGCCATCCAGAACGCTTTACCGTTACGGCCCTGACCGCACATCGGCGTGTCGACCGGCTGGTCGAGCAATGCCGCCAATTTCGCCCTGCCGTCGCGGCCGTCGGCGACGCCGATTCGGCGGCTTGCCTGGCATTGCAGCTCCGGGAAGCCCGCGTCCCAACTGAGGTTGCATACGGACCGGCTGCATTGCGCGAGGTCGCACAATCCCGCGACAGCGATACCCTGATTGCGGCCATCGTGGGGGCCGCGGGACTGGATTCGACGCTTGCCGCGGCCCGCGCCGGCAAGAAAATTCTGCTGGCCAACAAGGAAGCGCTGGTGATGTCCGGGGCCCTGTTCATGCAGACGGTAACCGAACACGGCGCGACGCTGCTGCCGTTGGATAGCGAACACAATGCCATTTTCCAGTGCATCGCATCGACACGAAAGCGCACAGATCTCGAACACGCTGGGATTGTCCGGCTCATCCTGACCGGTTCGGGCGGGCCATTCTTGAATCGCTCGCTCGATACCTTCGATACGGTTACACCAGACGAAGCGTGCGCGCATCCCAACTGGGTCATGGGTCGAAAGATCTCCGTCGATTCTGCCACCATGATGAACAAAGGACTGGAGGTCATTGAGGCGCACTGGCTGTTCGGTATGCCCGCCGACAGGATTGAGGTCTTGATTCACCCCCAAAGCGTAATCCATTCGATGGTGGCCTTCGCCGATCAATCCATCTTGGCGCAACTGGGTCGGCCAGATATGCGCACCCCGATTGCCCACGCGCTTGCCTATCCTGACCGGATTGATGCAGGCGTGGCGCCGCTGGACTTTGCGCATCAAGTCCCTCTGACCTTCGCTGAGCCCGATCTTGCTCGCTTCCCGTGCCTGAAATTGGGGCTTCAGGTCTTGCGGGAGGACTGTCGCGCAAGCGTGGTACTGAACGCGGCCAACGAGGTCGCGGTCGCTGCCTTTCTGGAGGCAGACATGTGTTTCTCGGCGATTGCTCCCGTGGTGGAGCACGTTTTGCAACACACCCCGACAGTCGATCCCAGCAATCTGGACGATATCCTGGCCCTGGATGCCGAAGCACGTGACAACACACGGCGTCTCATTCGATACAGGAAGTCGTCCCTAGCGGGGGCCGGAGGGAGAGGTTGATAGGAGGGTGGCCGAGAGTTTTTTGTGTCACCGACCGCAACTCGCCTTGACGCTCAGCGAAACACAAGGCGATGAGTGTCGTCAGTATGTCTGACGTGGGTCGACGTGTTGGAACGTTGGATGGTTGTTATCGGCGTCTGGACGACTCGCGGAACGCACGGAGTTAGAGGTGCAAGTTGCAAAGTTAAGTCGAGAGCGGGAGAGGTGAGTTTAGCCGAAGGGATATAAAAATTGGATCAATGTTGAGAGGGCGATGATAGTTGTCAGGAGCGTGTCATGGAATTTCTGGATGAAAAGGCAGGCGTTCACTCAAGCCAGGAGCGCTCGATTCGTGAACGGAAATACAAGATCACATTGCGTCATGTGCAGTTGTCGCCCTATGCGGAACAAGTTGAGGTGGACACGCTTGCATGGATGCATCAATGTCATCTGATCGATGACGAGGTGCGTCGCGATAGGGTGTTGAAAATGGAGATTGGGAAATATGCCGGATACGCATGCCCATTCTTTAACTATCTCGAAACGCTAAATTTCGCGAAGTACATCACACTCTGGTTGCTGTGGGATGATTTTGTCGTCGAGCGGAGTGATGCTGAAAGTAGCATCGAAAATAATATGCGTGATGCCTTTTTGAGTTCGGCTTCTCTTTCAAAAGATAGTGATCCTTACACGCACGCATGGCAGGCCATAGTGTCTGAATATCGCGTCGGCGGTGCCTCAGACGATTTTATTGAGCGCTTATATTGCAACATGTTCGCTTGGATGCAAGCAGCTGCGGCAGAAAGAGCCAGTGCGGTTGTTTCTTGCACTGACGGGTTCCAAGCGTTTGTGGATCGCCGGATTATCACAATTGGCATGATTCCGACTGCACAACTGCTCGAACTGTGCGTACGCGAGAAAATACCTCAATCGTCATTCGTTGAAAATATGGTGCTGGAGTCAAGTAAAATTGTCGCGTTTTCAAATGAGCTGGCAAGTGTGGAGAAAGATGAGAATTGGATAAATCTCGTCAATATATATCGGCAAATCAACTGCTGCTCCGAGGAAGATGCGTATCTCGCCATCATTTCAAGACATGACAAGGCCGTCAAGAATATCAATATTTTTACAGAGGCCGCGAGTGGAGAAATTCAGAAATGGGCGAAAACACTTCAATATTGTGCCGAAGGGTTCAGTTACTGGCAAACGATTTGCAAGCGATACAGTCGATCAAAAGTATACTGCGATCGTCAATCAGCGTAACATCTATCCATCAATCCGTCGAAGCTTTGAGATATTTGCGATTAAGTCACTGTTTTAAGACGAGCGTACGCGTATTGGGTAAGGCCATCTTTAGTGTGAATTTCATTGCTATCTGAGGTCGCCGTGGAATCAATGGAAAAATTCTCTGCTGACACATGTGTGGCAAAAATCGTGCAGAGGGTACTGGCGTCATCTGCGCTACCGTGGGAAGTGACCATGGGGGAGCGCCCTGGTGATGGGCGACCTTTCCAGCCAGTCGACGAAGCTCGCTTGCAACATGCAAGGCAGGAGCACACGGCTCTAGCTCGGCAAAGTGCAACATTCTCTCTGCGAGATGGATTTGAGTATCCAGGGTTTAGTATTGAAAAATATTGTCGTGATTATCACCCCAATCCACTCGCTGAGGCGGTGGGGCAGAACATTCGAGAATGGGCCTTGCATTATGATATTTGGATTCCCGGCATCTCTGAGTATTGTCACGATATCTTAGCTTTTCTTCACCCAAAAACCGAAGAGAAAAGATTGGTGGCGATCGGAAAATGCTTGGCAGTGGATTGGTATCTGAATGATTCTATTGGTCGGGAATGGGTGCCCGCCATGACTCTGGCTCAACAGAAAGAGGCGATGAGGACTCGACAACATATTGTTAACATATCAAGGAGGATGCCGAGCGGGCCGTATGCATCACGAATCGATGAAGCATGCGTGGAAATGCTGCTCGAATTACGAGATTTATCGGCGCAGCCGGATTGGTTTTCCAGGTTTCTCGATATGTGGGTGTGCCACGTCCAGCGCTCTTGTGGAAACGTCAATCCAGAAGCATTAGGGTGGGTATCCGATTTACTGACCTATCTGAAAATTGGGCCGCATCAATCTGGATTGCATTATACATTGACCCAATTCGAATTTGGACGTGATTCATATTTGAATTGGTCAAAATTAGGGAGCGTCGGCCTGGAAAATGAAGTTCGGAGACTATGGTGGCTCTGCACCATGATTGCTGGAATTTCAAATGATTTGTTTTCATTTGAAAAAGAGTTCATCAGACATGGATCGCGATCAAATTTTGTGGTGATGCTCATGCTCAATCGTAAAGAGCTATCGCTTGATGGTGCGATAGAGGTTGCCATTTTATCCCTTCGCAAATTGATTGAAGCATTTATATTTATATCAAAATCGATCAAGGGAAAATGTGCTGAAAAAAATGATGCCGCCCTATTTATAACCGTGGAGACCTTCATGCAATCGGTGGAATGGGGTGTCATGTCGACCTGGGTTTGGCAAACGGCAAGCCAACGGTACAAGAGCCCTCATTCAATCTTCCGGGAAACACGATCGTGAGCCACGCCGGAGGTAAAGAGGGTGAGATAAGCTAGGAGACACTAAGGGCATGGATACAGAAAGCATGGGGAGCACGGTGGCGCCTGACGGACGGGGGGGCGAGTACGAGTGAGGGGCGAATGCCGCGGAAACGGCCGAATACCTGTTCCGCACGACCTGGGTTTGCGGTCATCCGGCCAAACTTGCTAACGAACAGATCCGGGACGCGGATGTTCACTGACTGAGCTGTGGCATGAGTTAGGTCCGCGATAATCTGTGCGTCTCGAGGTCTTACCGGCCGCTGCCATCAGATGCCATTGCTTGCACTGTGCTTGGGTGAGGGTTGCCGGGCTCAGTCACAAAATTGGCATCCTATTTTTCAACGACACATATCCGCCCGTCCGGGAGTAGGAGGTTGACGTGAGTCCAGTCATTTTACCACGCCCACTATATTGCCCGTTTCACAGTGTGTTAAATCCGTATGCTGCAGAAATCGAACCGGAAATGGCAGAATTTCTGCTTGATTTCGGTTTAGTCGACTCTCAGGACCATCTTGATAGTTACCGCCGACAAGGATTTTCCTGCATGGTCGGGCGGATGTTTCCCACCGCCGATCGTGAAGCCTTGCGTGTGCTGGCAGACCTGAACGCACTATTGTTCGTGGTTGATGATCAATTTGACTGCGAATCGGCGGGCACGTCCTTGGATGAGGTCAAGTCTTTTCTTCCAGCATTGATTCACGCCATTCATTTTCTGGATCAAGAATCCTCAAATAAGTATCTGAGGGCGCTGCAGGATGTGTGGCGCAGGCTCGTCAAGATTAGTTCGCCGAAGTGGCGATCCGGCATCGTGGATGAGCTAAGGAGAGTATTCGAAGCTGCAATCTGGCAAAAGCAGTGCTCAGCAAATGATGTTTTGCCAAAACTCACGGACTATATGGCCTATCGTCGGTATTTAGGAGCGGCAAACATTGCAACCAATTCAATCGAATTGGTGCTTGATGTGTCGCTCGAAGATGATGTCGACGGTGCCAGCCTTATCAAAAAGTTGGCGATTCCGGTGGAGAATTCAGTATGTTGGGCGAATGATATTTTTTCACTGAACAAGGAAATAGAGCAGGGTAATGAATTTAATATTGTTAGAATTTTAGAGCGTGAGAAGAAGATTGATCAAGAATTGGCCATCTCTCGGGCAATTGAGATGCATGATCAATTTGTCATAAATTTTATAAAAATAGAATCAGGCCATTTCTCCGACATCAGTCGCATTGGCAATGACAATTTAACGCGCTACGTTGAAAGTCTTAAATATGTCATGCGTGGAAACATTGAGTGGAGTCGCTTGGAATCCGATCGCTACGATTTCTTGTACCCTATGGAATAGCCACCATTCATATGAATTTAGTCCGAGGGCTCGCGATCGGCCGCGGCCTGGGGAGGTCTCAGCGAATCAGGTCGCGAGTTCCATATGGCTAAGAGGCGGCAGAGGCGCTGGACTTGCCCAGTATTGCGCGGCCTCGGCCCGTATCGTAGCGCTTGATAAGCAAGGGCATCCGATTTCGACTGAGTCCATTACGCTCACAATGCTTCGACGGCAAGATCCACTCAAGTTTAGATCCCTCGTGGAGCCGGTGGCAAGTGCCGACGACGAGAGCCGAAAGAGCAAAGCAGGGAAGAGTCTGGCCAAACCTCAGTGCCGCCAACCGGAACACGCATTGCCCTCGCGGAGCCACAGATTCCAGCGACCAACTCTACCCACCGAATTGCGACTTGACCTTGAAGGGTTTGCGCCGGGAACGCTCTCCGATACGAATCGCGAGTGCTGGATTCGTCCTGGCTTGCCATGCGCAGCCAAGTAATAAAAAGGCCTCGCCTGTACCAGGCGAGGTCTCCAAGGCCGTAATTGCCACGCTAAGTCTACGGGGGACCTTAGCGCACTGACAGTGTTGATCATTTCCAGAAGGAATTCAATGGATATTTTTAATGATATATATTGAATGATTCTTTGTCGATACAATTTACTAGTACGCAAATTGATGTGTGTAAATTTTTCCATATTTCTTGCAACTATATTAATAGTATGAATTGCGAT
>NZ_JAAGNW010000099.1:0-4706 GCF_010645215.1 Burkholderia multivorans
GCGGTGCCGGCGATGACGCCCATCGCGGTCATCAGCATGAGCAGCAGGCGCACGTCGCCCTGCCGCAGCAGGGAGCCGGCCGCGTGTGCGGCCGCATCGCGCGCGCCGGGCACGGGCTCGCTGCCGCGCTGCGCGACCAGGGCCGCGATCCCGCCGACGAGCAGTGCGGCCGCCGCGAGCGGGCCGGCCGGCGCGGCCAGCGCGACGCACAGGCCCACCGACAGCGGCGGCGCGGCGATGTAGGTGATTTCATCGACGACGGTCTCGAACGAATAGGCGCTGGCCAGCAGCGCGGGGCGCTCGCGCAGCGCGGCGCTCCAGCGCGCGCGCACCATCGCGCCCACGCTCGGCATCGCGCCCGCGAGCGCCGCGCATGGGAACAGGGTCCAATCGGGCGCGCGCCAGGCGGCGCAGGCGACCAGCGCCGCGAGGCCGCTCGCGCCGACGCCGGCCGCGAACGGCAGGACCCGGCGCTGCCCGAAGCGGTCCACCTGCCGCGACGTGAACGGCGACAGCGCCGCATAGGCCAGCATGAAGGCGGCCGCCACCGCGCCCGCGAGACCGTAGCCGCGCCCCAGTTGCACGAGCATCGTGATGATCCCGATGCCGATCATCGGCAGCGCGAGGCGGGCGATCAGGCCGGCCGCGCAGAAGCCCCGCGCGCCGGGCGTCGCGAACAGTTCACGGTAGGGATTGGGCATCGTCGCGGGTTCCTCGTGGTCGGGCGGATTGTGCCCGTTGCGGGGCGCGTGAAATAATACGTACAGCTCGTATGAATACGCATCGTATATACATACGAATTGAATGTAAACGACAGACGGCGCTGACCGACAGGAGAGCAGGCATGGTGCGACGAACCCGCGCCGAGATGGAGGCGACCCGCGCGACGCTGCTCGCGACGGCGCGTCGGGTATTCGGCGAAGCGGGCTACGCCGAGGCGTCGATGGACGACCTGACGGCGCGCGCGGGCCTGACGCGCGGTGCGCTCTACCATCACTTCGGCGACAAGGCCGGGCTGCTCGCGGCGGTGGTCGAACAGATCGACGCGGAATCGGATGCGCGGCTCACGGCCGTCGAGGCGGCCGCGCAGGATGGCTGGCGCGGCTTCCGGGCGCGCTGCCATGCATATCTGGAGATGGCGCTGGAGCCCGAGATCCAGCGCATCGTGCTGCGCGCTGCGCGCGCGGCGCTCGGCGGCCCGACGCGGGATGCGCAGCGGCAATGCGTGGCGTCGCTGGAACGCCGGGTGGGGGCGCTGATCGACGCGGGCTGCCTGGCGGGCGCGCCCGCGCAGGCGCTGGCGCGGCTCGTCCACGGCAGCCTGACCGAAGCGGCGCACTGGATCGCCGAAGGCGAGGGCGAGGCGGGCGCCGAGCGGCTCGCGGCCGCGCGCGTCGCGCTCGATCATCTGCTGGACGGCCTGCGCGCCCGCACGCCGGGCTGACGCGAGGACGTAAAAAAAGCCCGCACGACGAGGTGCGGGCTTTTGCGTCAGACCGGCAAGCCGGACGAACGGCTTACTGGCGGTGGTAGATCTCGGCGCCGCTCTTCACGAACTCGACCGCCTTCACTTCCATCCCCTTCTTCAGCGCATCGGTTTCGGACATGCCTTGCTGCGCGGCGAATTCGCGCACGTCCTGCGTGATCTTCATCGAGCAGAAGGGCGGGCCGCACATCGAGCAGAAGTGCGCGACCTTCGCCGAATCCTTCGGCAGCGTCTCGTCGTGGAATTCGCGCGCCTTGTCCGGATCGAGGCCGATGTTGAACTGGTCTTCCCAGCGGAACTCGAAGCGCGCCTTCGACAGCGCGTTGTCGCGCACCTGCGCGCCCGGATGGCCCTTGGCCAGATCGGCCGCGTGCGCGGCGAGCTTGTACGTGATGATCCCTTCCTTCACGTCGTCCTTGTTCGGCAGCCCCAGGTGCTCCTTCGGCGTCACGTAGCACAGCATCGCCGTGCCGAACCAGCCGATCATCGCGGCGCCGATGCCCGACGTGATGTGGTCGCCGCCCGGCGCGATGTCGGTCGTGAGCGGCCCGAGCGTGTAGAACGGCGCTTCCTTGCACCACTCCAGCTGCAGATCCATGTTTTCCTTGATCAGCTGCATCGGCACGTGGCCCGGGCCTTCGATCATCACCTGCACGTCGTGCTTCCACGCGATCTGGGTCAGCTCGCCGAGCGTCTTCAGCTCGCCGAGCTGCGCTTCGTCGTTCGCGTCGTAGATCGAGCCGGGGCGCAGGCCGTCGCCGAGCGAGAAGCTCACGTCGTAGGCCTTCATGATTTCGCAGATCTCTTCGAAGTGCTCGTACAGGAAGCTTTCCTTGTGGTGCGCGAGGCACCACTTGGCCATGATCGAACCGCCGCGCGAGACGATGCCCGTCATGCGGTTCGCGGTCAGCGGCACGTACTGCAGGCGCACGCCCGCGTGGATCGTGAAGTAGTCGACGCCTTGCTCGGCCTGCTCGATCAGCGTGTCGCGGAAGATTTCCCAGGTCAGGTCCTCGGCCTTGCCGTTGACCTTTTCCAGCGCCTGGTAGATCGGCACCGTGCCGATCGGCACGGGGCTGTTGCGGATGATCCATTCGCGGGTTTCGTGGATGTGCTTGCCGGTCGACAGGTCCATCACCGTGTCGCCGCCCCAGCGGATCGCCCAGGTCATCTTGTCGACTTCCTCGCCGATCGACGAGGTCACGGCCGAGTTGCCGATGTTCGCGTTGATCTTCACGAGGAAGTTGCGGCCGATGATCATCGGCTCCGATTCCGGGTGGTTGATGTTCGCCGGGATGATCGCGCGGCCGCGCGCGATTTCGTCGCGCACGAATTCCGGCGTGATCTCGGCGGGCGCGCCCGCGCCGTACGCGGCGGCGCCGAACGCCTGGCCCGGGTGCTGGCGGCCCATCATCGCGGCGAGCTTCGCGCCGTTCGGGCCGCTCGCCTTCAGGTTTTCCAGGTACTCCGCGCGGCGCTGGTTCTCGCGGATCGCGATGTATTCCATTTCCGGCGTGATGATGCCCTGGCGCGCATAGTGCATCTGCGTGACGTTCTTGCCCGCCTTGGCGCGGCGCGGGTTGCGGTGCAGGCCCGGGAAGCGCAGCTCGGCTGTCTTCGGGTCCTGTGCGCGTTCGAGGCCGTATTCGCTCGTGAGGCCGTCGAGCGCCTCGGTGTCGTCGCGCGACTCGATCCAGCCCTGGCGCAGCGCCGGCAGGCCCGAGCGGATGTCGATCTGGGCGTCAGGATCGGTGTAGGGGCCGGAGGTGTCGTACACATAGATCGGCGGGTTCTTCTCGCCGCCGAAGCCGGTCGGGGTGTCGGCCTGGGTGATCTCGCGCATCGGCACGCGGATGTCCGGCTGCGAGCCCGTCACGTAGATCTTGCGCGAGTTCGGCAGCGGGGCAATGGCGGCGGCATCGACGCGCGCAGCGACGGAAAGGAACTTGGGGTTGGCGTTCATGCGATCTCCTGTGTCGATCCGATCGAGCGCTGGGCGCAGGCTCGGGTGCAGGACCCGGGACGGCGCTTCAGTACTTGCCCGGATCCCATGCAAAGCGAATGTGGGGCGCTAAGCAGGAGACGAGACTCGCGACGCGACGGGATTCATCTGAAGAACGACGTGAAACCCGGACGCTTCCCTGCGCTGGCATTATCCAGATCAGGTTCAAAGGGTATTTCTCACCCGCTGTGCACCAGATGCTTGATCTGGCGCAAGGCAGGACCCCCGCGTTAGCAAGCGCACAAGATACACCGGGACGGCGGCGGTTTCAACCGGGGACAGATCTTAAGTGCGGCGGCGGGGCGCGGCCGCGAAAAAAATTTCAGGGGCGGCTGTCAGATTGCGCCGCGTGCGCCGACCAATCGGCTCCTCTAACAAGATGAAGGAGTTGTCCCATGAAACGTTCCCTGTTCGCCGCCTGCCTCGCCGCATTCGCGTTGTCCGCCGTCGGTGTGGCCCATGCGCAGAAAGATGCGATGTCCAAGGACGCCATGAAGAAGGATCCTATGTCGAAGGACGGCATGAAAAAGCCGATGAAGGACGACAAGATGAGCCCGATGTCGAACTGAGCGCCCGCGCGTTCCCCGCCCGGCCTTGGCCGTCCGCGCTTGCGCGCGGGCGGTTCGGTTCCGGCCGGGGCGCGCGGACGCCGCCGTGACAGCCAGGAGGTCACGCCGATGCATGCTTCCCATTCCCCCATACGGCCGCCCGCGGCGCGCCGCGAACGCGCCATCCACCCGGTCTGGGTGCGGGTCTGCCACTGGCTGAACGCGCTGGCGGCCGTCACGATGGTGCTGTCCGGCTGGCGCATCTACGACGCCTCGCCGATCTACGCCGGCTTCACGTTTCCGCACGGGCTCACGCTCGGCGGCTGGCTCGGCGGCGCGCTGCAATGGCATTTCGCCGCGATGTGGCTGCTGTTCCTCAACGGGCTCGGCTATCTCGTGCTGGGCGTCGCGACGGGACGCCTGCGCCGCAAGTTCTGGCCGCTGTCGCCGCGCGCCGTGCTGCGCGACGCGTGGGCCGCGCTGCGCGGGCGGCTGGCGCACGACGATCTGTCGGTCTACAACGCGGTGCAGCGCGCCGCCTATGTCGCCGCGCTCGCGGATCTCACGCTGCTCGTGCTGTCCGGGCTCGTGATCTGGAAGTCGGTGCAGTTTCCGCTGCTGCGCGAGGCGTTCGGCGGCTACGACCGCGCGCGCGTCGTGCATTTCTGGG
>NZ_JAAGNW010000099.1:4716-8453 GCF_010645215.1 Burkholderia multivorans
CGTGCACGTCGCGATGGCGCTGCTGGTGCCGCGCTCGCTGCTCGCCATGCTGCGCGGCCGTTGAAAGGAGTTCCGATCATGTCCCTCCAGGACGACCCACCACCGCGCCGGGCCCCGCCGCGGATCGATCGCGCCGCGCTCGAGATCGACGTGCGCAAGACGCTCGAACAGCCGGCCCGCCGGCTGTTCGGCCGGCGCGTGCTGACGCTGGGCGGGCTCGCGATGCTGACCGGCTGCTCGTTGCAGGACGACGCGTCGGTCGACGATTTTCTCGAAAAAGTGTCGCGCGCGAACGATCGCGTGCAGGCCTGGCTGTTCGGGCCGACGCGGCTCGCGCCGACCTATACCGAGGCCGATCTCACGCGGCCGTTTCCGTTCAACGCGTTCTCCGGCGTCGACGAGGTGCCGCGCGTCGATCCGGCCGGCTACCGGCTCATGCTGTCCGGGCGCGTGACGGGGCAGCGCGTGTGGACCCTGCCCGAGCTGTACGCGCTGCCGCACGCGGAGCAGATCACGCGCCATATCTGCGTGGAAGGGTGGAGCGCCATCGGCCGCTGGGGCGGCACGCCGTTCGGCGAGTTCCTGCGGCGCGCGGGCGCGGACCTGAACGCGAAGTACGTCGGCTTCAAGTGCGCGGACGACTATTACGAGAGCATCGACATGCCGACCGCGCTGCATCCCCAGACCCTGCTGGCGTTCGAGTACGACGGCGCGCGCCTGCCGCCCGAGTACGGCTTCCCGATGAAGCTGCGGATGCCGACCAAGCTCGGCTACAAGAATCCGAAGCACATCATGGAGATCTTCGTGACCGACGTCTTTCCGGGCGGGTATTGGGTCGACCAGGGCTACAACTGGTTCGGCGGGTCCTGAGGGGCGGCGTTGCCCGCGTCAGGCCGCACCGGCGGGCGGGGCGCAGCCGCGTCGCCGGAGCCGGTCGGGGGCGACCTGACCGGACCTAAAGGGCGCGTCCGGCGGCCCGGCGCGCCCGCGAATGTCGCGCCGAAACATCAGCCCAGTCTGATTCGTCGCATGCCGACATTCGTCTTACAGCCGTTCATGCATAATGCTCACGGTGCGCTCCACGGAGCGCACCGCGCAGTTCAGATCCATCCGAACCTTCCGAAATCCCCGGTTCCCTATCGTCGCCGCACGTTCCGACATGCCGTTCCGCCCGCTCTTGCCCGCCTGCGCCGCGCGCTCGCCGCTCCCTGGATTTCCGCCTCCCGCCGGCCCCGGCGCACGCCCCGCGCCGCGAGACTGACCGATGACCCCGTTCGACCGCTTGCTCGCCTTTCTCGGGCGGCACCCGATCCGCCTGCCGCAAAGCCGCGGGGGCCGCGTCGCGCTCGCCCTCGCGTTCATCTACATCGTATGGGGCTCGACCTATCTCGCGATTCACGTCGCGCTCGCGTCGTTTCCGCCTTTGCTGATGTCCGGGCTGCGCAACCTGCTGGCCGGGATCGGCCTGTTCGTGTTCGCGGTGCGCCGCCGGCCGGCCTGGCCGACGCTCGTCGAGATCCGCAACGCGGCGCTCGTCGGCACGATGCTCGTCGCGCTGTCGTCGGGCCTGATCGCGCTCGGGATGCGCACGGTCAGCAGCGGTTCGGCCGCCGTGATGGTCGCCACCGTGCCGCTGTTCGCGACCGTGATCGCGGCGGTCGCGGGCCGCTCGATCTCGAAGGGCGAGTGGGCGGCCGTCGCGCTCGGCATGGTCGGCATCGTCGTGCTGAACTCGGGCGGGCCGTCCACGCCCGGCTCGACCCTCGGCAGCATCACCGTGCTCGCGGGCGCGCTGTTCTGGGCGGGCGGCGCGCATCTCGCCGCGCGCCTCAAGCTGCCGTCCGACCTGTTCCTGTCGACCGCGCTGCAGATCGGCCTCGGCGGGCTCGCGTCGACGCTCGTCGCGTGGTTCCTCGGCGAGCGCATCGAGCACCTGGCGTTCACGCCGACCGTCGCGTTCATCTACCTGATGGTGGCGGGCACGATGGCGGCCTACGTCGCCTACGGCTACCTGATCCGCCACACGAGCCCGATCATCTCGAGCAGCTGCATGTACGTGAATCCCGTCGTGGCGGTCGCGCTCGGCGCGCTGCTGCTCGGCGAGCCGGTCACGACGGCGACCGTCGTCGCGACGCTCGCGATCCTCTCCAGCGTCGGGCTGTCGTTCGTGTTCGATCCCGCGCGCAAGCAGGTCTAGGCGTCGCGGCGCTGGCCGGGCACGTAAAAAAGCCCGTTCCACTTCGCGGTGGAACGGGCTTTTCGCATCGAGACGCCGCGGGCGGTCAGTTGCGCCGGCCGCGCGCGTGGATCAGCGCGGCGAGCAGCGAGAACCCGAGGCCGACCGCGCAGACGCCGGTCCAGCCCGCGCTGCGCCAGGCGATCACGCCCGCCGACGAGCCGAGCGCGCCGCCGATGAAGTAGCAGACCATGTACACGGTGTTCACGCGGCTGCGTGCTTCGGGCTTGAGCGCGTAGATGCGCGACTGGTTGGAGATCTGCGCGGCCTGCACGCCGACGTCGAGCACGATCACGCCGATCACGAGCCCGACGAGGCTCGCGCCCGACACCGCGAAGATCACATAGGACAGCGCGAGCAGCGCGATCGCGAGCGTGATGATCGCGCGCGGGCCGCGCTTGTCGGCGATGCGGCCCGCGTAGGGCGCGGCGAGCGCGCCCGCCGCGCCGACCACGCCGAACAGGCCCGCGACCTGCGGCCCGTAGTGGAACGGCGCGCCCGCGAGCAGCAGCGTGAGGGCCGGCCAGAACGCGCTGAACGCTGCGAACACCGCCGCGCCGGTGGCCGAGGCCTCGCGCAGCCCGCGCAGCTCGGTCGTGAGGTGCCACATCGACGCGAGCAGCTTGCCGTACGGCAGCGTCGAGGTGGGGGTGCTGCGCGGCAGCCGCGCGACGATCACGGCGGCGAGCACGACGAGCGCGCCCACCGATGCGCCGAACACCGCGCGCCAGCCGAAATATTCGGCGACGAAGCCCGCGGCGGTGCGCGCGAGCAGGATGCCGAGCAGCAGGCCGCTCATCACGGTGCCGACCGCCTGGCCGCGCGCGTTCGCCGGCGCGATCTCGGCCGCGAACGGCACGGCCTGCTGCGCGACGGTCGCGAGCACGCCGATCGCGAGGCTCGCGAGCACGAGCACCGGCAGCGTCGGCGCGGCGGCCGCGGCGAGCAGCGCGAGCGACAGCCCGACCAGCTGCAGCAGGATCAAGCGACGCCGGTCGAAGCGGTCGCCGAGCGGTGCGAGCAGCAGCATGCCGGCCGCGTAGCCGAGCTGGGTCGCGGTCGGCACCGCGCCGATCCACGACGCGCCGTCGGGAAACGAGGCGCGGAAGCTGTCGAGCAGCGGCTGGTTGAAGTAGATGTTGGCGACCGAGACGCCCGCGATGGTCGCGAGCAGCAGCAACAGGCCGCGCGAATAGTGCTGCGACGCAGGCTGGGCAGTGGGGGCAGGAGCGGATGAAGCGGACATGATCGTTGAACCAGGGGGCGAATCGAGGCGCGTGGTGCGGCGGAGCTGTCCGGCGCGCCGGACAGCTGACGATCATACCGGAGCGCCGGCCGGTCTGCCGGCGCTGACATCGCGCTCGGTCGCTCAACGGCCCAGTCGCCCGATCGATCAATCGATCAATCGATCAAATCGCCGTCCGGCTCGAAGAACGGATAGGGGCCGTCGCCCGCGTCGACGTACACGTGGTGCGACGTCATACCGGCCTCGGGCGTGTAG
>NZ_JAAGNW010000099.1:8463-15230 GCF_010645215.1 Burkholderia multivorans
ATCGAGAACGACGAGGGCGCGTCGCTGCGCAGGTCGAACGTGACCTGATGCGCGGGCGCCGGCACGGCGGCCGCGATCGTGCCGCCGAAACGCGTGTACATCGCGCGGTGCACGTGGCCGCACAGCACCCGCTCGACGTTCGGATGCGCGCGCAGCAGCGCATCGAGCCGCGCGCCGGCGTCGGGCGCGAGGCGCATCGCGTCCATGTGGTCGATCCCGGAGACGAACGGCGGGTGATGCAGCGCGACCACGACCGGCCGGTCGTGCGCGGCGTCGAGCTGCCCGGCGAGCCACGCGAGGCGCGCGTCGCACAGCGTGCCGCCGCTCGTGCCGGGAATCTGCGAATCGAGCGCGAGCACGCGCAGCGGCCCGAGGTCGAGCGCGTACTGCACGAACTCGCCGTGCTGCAGCTCGTCGCGCTCCGCGAACACGCGCCGCAGCGCCGCGCGCTCGTCGTGATTGCCGACCAGCAGGTAATAGGGAATCTCGAGCGGCGCGAGCAGCGCCTTCAGGTGCCGGTATTCCTCTTCGTGGCCGAAATCGGTCAGGTCGCCGGTGACGAGCACCGCGTCCGGACGCGGCGCGAGCGTGTTCAGGCGCGCGACGCAGCGCGCGAAGTGCGCGGCGGTGTCGACGCGCTGGTATGCGAGCGCGCCGGGCCGCTTGATGTGGAGGTCGCTGATGTGGGCGAGCAGCATGTCGTGTCCTTGCCGTGGGGGCGTCAGTCGAGTGTGATCAGGCCGGCCGTGTCGATCGCGAGGCCGACCGCGGTGCCGCGGGCCAGTTCGATGCGGCCGGGCACGTCGACCACGAGCGGATCCGGGGCCGCCTGCTCGCTGGTAAGGCGAGTCCGGTCGCCGAGGAAAGCGCAGCCGGCGATCGCGCCGCGCAGCGCGGCGTGCGCCGGGTCCGCGAGGCGCGCGTCCTCGGGGCGGAAGAACACCTCGGCCGCCGGCCGTTCGAGCGCGAGCGCGCCGCCCTCGGTTACGAGCGCGCCGTCGCGCCACGCGCCGGCCACGCGGTTCAGCGTGCCGATGAACTGCGCGACCGTGCGGTTAGCGGGCCGGTAGTAGATGTCGCGCGGCGTGCCGACCTGCTCGATGCGACCGGCGCTCATCACGACGATCCGGTCGCCGAGCGCCATCGCCTCGGCCTGGTCGTGCGTCACGTAGACCGTGGTCACGCCCAGCTCGCGCAGCAGCGCATCCATGTCGCGGCGCAGCGCGTCGCGCAGCTTCGCGTCGAGCGCGGTCAGCGGCTCGTCGAGCAGCAGCACGCGCGGCTCCACCGCGAGCGCGCGGGCGAGCGCGACGCGCTGCCGCTGGCCGCCCGACAGCTGGTCGATCGATTTGTCCGCGTGCGCGTCGAGCCGCATCATCGCGAGCAGCGCGTCGACGCGGCGGCGCAGCGTGGCGGCGTCGGTGCGGCGGATCCGCAGGCCGTAGCCGACGTTGCCGCGCACCGACAGATTCGGGAACAGCGCATAGTTCTGGAACACCATGCCGACCTGGCGGCGCTCGATCGGCAGCGCGGTCACGTCGTCGTCGCCGAAGCGGATCGCGCCGCCCGCGTCGGGCGTGTCGAGGCCGGCGAGCAGGCGCAGCGTGGTGGTCTTGCCGCAGCCGGACGGGCCGAGCAGCACGAGCGTTTCGCCCGCGCCGATCGACAGGTCGAGCGGTTCGAGCACGCGCACGCCGCGGAAGGTCTTCGCGCAGCGCGTGATGGCGATGGGTACGGAATCGAGTTTCATCGGAGAGCGGGAACGGGCGGGCGGGGCATCAGGCGCTCCGCCGGGCGCGCCGCCGCGCGCCGGACGGATCGACGCCGAGCCACTGCATCGCGATCAGCAGCGGCAGCGTCATCAGCAGGAACAGGATCGTATAGGCGCTGCCGACTTCGAGACGCAGCGACGCATAGGTGTCGGCGAGCCCGACCGGCAGCGTCTTGGTGTCGGGCGTGTGCAGCATCCAGGTCAGGTTGAATTCGCCGATCGACAGCGTGAGCACCGTCAGCGCGCCCGCGACGATGCCGGGCAGCAGGTTGGGCAGCACGATCGTCGCGAAGCGCGTCGCGAACGATGCGCCGAGGCTCGCCGCGCCTTCTTCGAGCGTGCGCAGGTCGGCGCCCGCGGCGACGGCCGCGACCGAACGCACCATGAACGGCAGCGTGAACACCACGTGGCCGGCGACGATGAACCACGCGCTCATGCGAAACGCGGTCCAGCCGCCGTAGACCACCAGCAGCGCGAGCGCCGAGGCGAGGCCGGGCAGCGCCACGGGCAGCACGAGCAGTTCCTCGATCACGCGCGCGGCGCGGCCGCGGCTGCGCGCGAGCGCATAGCCGGCGGGCACGCCGACCAGCAGCGTGACCGCGAGCGTGGCGAGCGCGAGGCCGAGCGACAGGAACACCGAGTCGTGATACTGGGCCCAGACCTGCGCGAGCCAGCGCAGCGTGAGGCCGCTCGACAGCCCGCGGAAGTAGTTGACGGTCAGCCCCGCGAGCACCGACATCACGACCGGGATGATCATGAAGGCGGCGAGCAGCAGCGTGACGGCCCACTGGAGCGCGGCGAGCCAGCGCGTCGACGCGCCGGCGCGGCGGCGCGCGGTCCGGCGTGCGGGCCGCGCGGGCGAAGCTGAGGCGGGGGAGGCGTGCATCGGGTGGTCCTCAGGCGGCGGCCACGGCCTGGCCGCTGAAATGACGGGCGAGCGCGAGCGCCGCCCAGGTGACGACGCCGAGCACGATCGACAGCCCGGCCGCCGTCGCGACGTTCGCGTTCAGCGTGAACTCGGTGTAGATCGTCATCGGCAGCACGTTCAGGTCGGTCGCGAGCGTGAACGCGGTGCCGAACGCGCCCATCGAGGTCGCGAAGCAGATCGCGCCGGCCGCGACGAGGCCGGGCGCGAGCGCGGGCAGCACGATGTCGAGCAGGATCCGCCACGGCGACGCGCCGAGCGAGCGCGCGGCTTCTTCGAGCGAGGCGTCGAGCTTCGATGCCGCCGCGATCACCGTGACGATCACGCGCGGAATCGAGAAGTACAGGTAACCGACGAACAGGCCCGCGACCGAATAGGCGAACACCCACCTGTCGCCGGTGAGGCGCGCCGTGAGCAGGCCGATCAGGCCCTGGCGGCCCGCGAGCATGATCACCATGAAGCCGACCACCACGCCGGGGAATGCGAGCGGGAAGGTCAGCAGCGCGATCAGCACGCGCTTGCCGGCGAAGTCCCGGCGCGCGAGCAGCAGGCCCGCGAGCGTTGACAGCACGAGCGTGACGAGCGTGACGGCGGCCGACAGCGCGACCGTCGCGCCGAGGCTCGACATGTAGCGCGGATTCGACAGCAGCGCGGCATAGGTGGCGACGAACGCGCCGTTCGCGGACACCTGCGCGAGCGAGACCATCGGCAGCAGCCAGAACGCGGCGAACACCGCGAGCGCCGGCGCGACGAGCGCGACGCGCCAGCGCGCCGGAAAGGTGAGGTCGGAGCGGTTCATCGCGCGGCCGTCACTGCATGGTCTGCAGGTAGCGCAGGCCGAACGCCTGCTGGCCCGCCGCCATCTTGCCGAAGTCGACCGTCTTGGCGCGCGCGTATTCGCTCGCGGGCAGGAACTTCGCGGCCAGCTCGGGGCTGATGGCCTGCGCGCGCACCGGCCGCAGATAGGCGTTCGCCCACAGCCGCTGGCCTTCGTCGGACAGCACGAAATCGAGCACCTTCCTGCCGTTCGCCTCGTGCGGCGCGCCCTTGACGAGGCTCATCACGTACGGCACCGCGATCGTGCCTTCCTTCGGGATCACGAACTCGACGTTCGCATGGTCCTTGTATTTCGCGCGGTAGGCGTCGAAGTCGTAGTCGAGCAGGATCGGGATCTCGCCGGACAGCACGCGCGCGTAAGCGGTCTGCTTCGGCACGATCGGCTGGTTCGCCTTCAGCTTGCGGAACCAGTCGAGCGCCGGCGCGAAATTGTCGAGCGTGCCGCCGAGCGCCTGGTTGACCGCGACCGCCCCCGCGTAGCCGACGAACGCGCTCGACGGATCGAGGTAGCCGACCATTCCCTTGTATTCGGGCTTGAGCAGATCCGCCCAGCTGCGCGGCACGGGCTTGCCGTCGAGCGCGTCCTTGTTGACGAAGAAGCCGAGCGTGCCCGAGTGGATCGTGAACCAGTAGCCCTGCGGATCCTTCAGGTTCGCGGGGATGTCGTTCCAGTGCGCAGGCTTGTACGGCGCGATCACGCCCTTGTCCTTCGCCTGATAGGCGGACGACACGCCGAGGTAGACGACGTCGGCGACGGGGCTCTTCTGTTCGGCGATCAGCTGCGCGATCGACTGGCCGGAGTTCTTGTTGTCGAACGGCACGCGGATGCCGGTCTTGTCCTTGATCGCGGCGATCTGCGCGGCCCAGTCCGCCCATTCGGGCGGGCAGTTGTAGCAGATCGCGGTTTCGTCCGCGTAGGCGGCCGGCGCGAGCGACACGAGCGCGGCGGCGCACACGAGCGGCGCGACGAACAGGCCGCGGACGGCGGCGAAGAGGCGAGAGCGGGAGGCGGGGCGGTGGTTCACGAGCGGGGTCTCCTGGAGAGGCAAGGCGGTGCGGGTCAGGCGGGACGGGGTTCGGCGCGCGCGCGGGGCCGGGGCGATGCGATCGACGCGCCGTCGCGGACGGTGTGCGGCAGCGTGAGCGCTGCGCGCGGGTGCTGGAGGCCGCTGATCCGTTCGACGAGGCGCTGCCACGCGGCGCGGCCGATCTCGCGGTTCGGGGTCGCGACGCTCGCGAGCGGCGGCGCGAGCAGCTCGCCGATCGCGAGGCCGTCGAAGCCGAGCACCGAGACGTCGTCCGGCACGCTGAAGCGCGCGGCGCGCAGGCCGCGCATCACCACCATCGCGAGCAGGTCGTTGCTGCAGAAGATCGCGGTCGGACGCGTCGCGCGCGCGGTCAGGTGCGCGAGCACGGCGGCCGGCAGCGCGGGCGCGTTGAAGTCGACTTCGAGCGCGGGCAGCGGTTCGAGCCCGCCGTCCTCGAGCGCCTGCGCGTAACCGCGATGACGCAGCCGCGCGCGGTCCGAGGCCGCGAGCGATCCCGCCAGCATCAGCACGCGCCGGTGGCCGCGTGCGATCAGCAGGCTGACGCCGTCGTAGGCGGCCTGCCGGTTGTCGACGGCGACCGACGGGCGGCGCAGCGTGTCGTTGTGCATCAGCACGTAGAGCGGCCCGTCGAGGTCGAGGGCGTCGAGGAGCGGATGGGCGTCCGCATCGGCGACCGTCAGGATCAGGCCCTCGACGCGTTGGGCGCGCAGCGTTTCGATCGCGTGGCGCTCGCGCGCGGCGTCGTACTCGGTGGTCATCACGATCAGCTTGAAGCCCGCGAGCGAGGCCAGCTCGTCGATGCCTTGCAGGCATTCGGCGAACACCGGGTTCGCGAGCGTCGGCAACACCACGCCGACGAGCTGGGTGCGCTCGCTGCGAAGCTGACGCCCCAACGGGTTGGGGCGGTACTGCAGCGTCTCGATCGCGGCGCGGATCGACGCGAGCGTCGAGGGCCCGACGGTGTGCGGCGCATTCAGCGCGCGCGACACGGTGGCGATCGAGAAACCCGAGAGGGCGGCGACGTCCCTGATGGTCGACGGCATGGTGTGTGGCGTGGATGTAAACGTTTTCGTCGAGGCGGATTATCGGCAGGGACTGTGAAGTTTCGATGACGCGGCGGGGCGGTGTCCGCCGACGAGGCGCTGGTGTCGATCGGATGCGGAGAAGGTGGCGCGTACAACGATCTCGGCCTCTGGTATCGGGTGCGCCGCATGGGACCGCTGTCCGGCAAGCCGGTCGAATTGGAGGGCACGGGGAGCGACGTTGCGTCGCAGCCGGCGAATCAGCGGGCGGGCGCGGGTTATACCGCGGAGCGGCAGCGTTTGTTCAGTTTCGATCGCGTGTGCGGCATCGGAGACTGCGGCGATCAGACGGCGCGGCCCGGGCTTTATCGTACGACGCGGGAGTAGGTGACCCTGCGTTTGCTTTGCCGGCGCGCGGGTGGCCGGCGCGGGGGTGGCGAGCCGGAAAGCGGTTTGCGGGGCCTGACCGATGGTAGAATGCCGTCCGCCCTTGCCGGGGTGATGAAATTGGTAAACATAGCGGACTTAAATGTTTGAGTGCCCGGTTGGAAACGGCCGGTGCAGAACCCTTCAAATTCGGTGAAACCCCTGATGCGCGATGCATCGAGGCAACGCCGAGCCAAGCCTCGGGTCGATCGCGCAAGCGATGCCGAGGAAGGTGTAGAGACTAGACGGGGGGCGCCTAAGATCCGGCGCGGCGCGCATCGCGCGCGGCGCAGGGAAGATGGCGAAGGCATAGTCCAGCGCACGAACGGGCTGCGCATGCAGCATCGGCTTCGAAAGAAGCAGTGTGATGAAAATCCGCCGCCTTAACAGGCTTGCCGGTTCAAGTCCGGTCCCCGGCACCACAGATTCTCCCAACCAGAACCGTAGTTGACCGTAAATCCTTGTGAGTCAATGACTTACGGGGGTTTGTGCTACCGGCGTTGCCCATCATTTCCCATTGACAGCCACGGAATTGGGGGCATCGTAGGGGGCAGTTTTTCTGACTTGGGGCATCGAAATGCCCCCATGCTCACATGCCCCTTACTGATGTCGCGATCCGGGCGGCCAAGTCCCGCGAGAAGGCCTACAAGCTGGCTGACGGCCAAGGCATGTACCGTGAGGTTATGCCGAATGGTTCCAAGTACTGGCGTCTGAAGTATCGCATCGACGGTAAAGAG
>NZ_JAAGNW010000099.1:15240-19967 GCF_010645215.1 Burkholderia multivorans
AGGAAGGCCCGCGATGAGATCAAGGATCAATTGCGTGGCGGACTGGATCCTTCACACGAAAAGAAACGCGTGAAGCTGCAGCGGAGTGTCGACCGCGTGAACTCCTTCGCGCCTGTCGCTCGCGAGTGGCATGAACAACGGAAGGGATTGTGGAATGAGGGGCACGCAGTACGGATCATGAAGCTGCTGGAGAGAGAACTGTTTCCGGTGCTCGGCGCGCGCCCAATCGCCGAGATCACGGCGCCGGAATTGCTCGAGGTCATCCGCAAGATCGAAGCACGTGAAGCTATCGAACTTGCACACAAGGCTATCCAGGCAACGAGTCAGATCTTTCGGTATGCCATCGCCACGGGCAGGGCAGAGCGCGATCCTGCGCCGGATCTCCGGGGCGCGCTGAAGACCCGTACCGTCGTTCATATGAAGCGCGTGAACGAGGCGGAATTGCCCGAGTTGATGCGCAACATCGACGCGTACGATGGCGACTACCAGACGCAGCTGGCGCTGAAGTTCATGGCTCTTACGTTCGTCCGTACAGGCGAGCTTCGGTTTGCGGAATGGACTGAGATCGACGAGAAGAAGGAGTGGCGCATCCCGGCCGAGAAGATGAAGATGCGTACGCCGCACATCGTGCCGTTGTCGAAGCAGACGCTCGATGTGATCGCGAAGCTGAGGGAGTTGAGCGGCAATAGCCAGTTCCTGTTCCCGGGACGGTCGAATGCCAGGAAGCCGATAAACCAGAATACGATAATTTGCGCGCTGTACCGGATGGGCTGCCACTCACGGATGACGAGGCACGGCTTCCGCGGCCTGGCCTCGACTATCCTGAATGAGCACAATTTCAACCGCGACTGGATCGAGCGTCAGTTGGCTCACAGCGAGCGCGACGGCGTTCGGGCCGCTTACAACCACGCCGAGTACTTGCCCGAGCGCCGGAAGATGATGCAGTGGTGGGGGGATTTCCTGGCGAGCCGATCGTCGACGTCTGCGCCGACGGGGTCTGAGAGCCTTACTGCTTAGGGTGTTCCCGTGAGTATGCTTGCATCTTGGGAGGAAATCCTGACCCAGTCGGGAACTGATCAATCTTGCAAACTATACGCTAGAAGCGTATAGTAAGCCAATGCAAGCGACCTTCGTCGAACTTTCACCCTTCCGTAAACACCGCGAAGACTATCTTGATGATGAGTCATATCGCGCACTCCAGCAGACATTGATGGAGAACCCGGAGGCGGGGGATGTTATTAAGGGAACTGGAGGGCTACGCAAGATTCGTTTTGGCGACAAGCGTCGAGGCAAGGGCAAGCGCGGCGGTCTGAGGGTCATCTACTACTACTGGGTCAAGGGGCCACAGTTCTGGATGTTCACTCTGTACGACAAAGACGAGGCGAGTGATCTATCGAAGGACGAGCGGGATGCGCTGTCGGATCTGTTGAGGGAAGTGCTCAAGCTTGCTGATCGATAAACCAATGGAGTGGATCATGAAACGGAACCTGTTTGCCGAGCTGAAAGAGGGCATGACCGAACTGAAGGCCGCTCATGAGGGGAAGGTTACCCTTCATACGGTCAAGGTCGAAATTCCGGACGAGGTCCGGGTTTCCCCTGCGGAAATCAAGGCCGTCCGGGAATCGACTCGTTCGTCGCAGGCGGTGATGGCGCGTCGGCTGCGCGTCAACGAAAAGACATATCAAAACTGGGAACAAGGCCGCACGAAGCCGAATGCCCAAGCCGCCGTTCTCATCAAACTCGTCGAGAAGCACCCTGAGGCGATGCAGATGCTCGAATCGCTATAATTCGGCTGTCCACGGTGAGAGCCGTCCTAAGTCTGTCGCAGCTATGTTGCGACAGCCGCCCGAAGTCGAGCGTGTCTCACCGAGCCCCGCCCCGAGCGGGGCTTTTCACATCCGACGGGCTGCGCGATGATGACGCCGTTGCGTGATTCCGAGCGTTCTATGGCTGCCATCAAGCTTCGTATTCCTGTCGAGTTCAATGACGACCTTTCTGCTTGGTCGGCCGCCAGTGGCATCGATCCGCGATTGATGCTGTGGGTAGATCCGCATCTGACAACCAATGCGTCGTCTCCAATGCTAGGCGTCGGCGGCAGAAGCGGCAGATCTTGACCGGTGCTTTGACGGTCTGCGCGCACTGGGGACATAGCTTGTCACCAGACGCTTGCGGCGGGGTGGTTTCAGTATCTTGGTCGACCTCGCTTGGCGCAGGACGCGCCAAGCTGCTGCAGGTCGGTGATCTCACGTCATATCCGTGGGAGGAAAGGTCGTCAGAAGCCGATCCTGATTGGTGCCGATGTGCAGGGTAGGGATGGACCATCATGCCGCTGACGCCGCCGCCCGCTACGACGCATTGTCAGGATCCGTTCGCAAAGAAGTTGGCCGTTGCCCGCTTGATGAGATAGTTCTGGAGGGTCGCCGCTTCCACGCACGATAGGGAGAACCGGATGATCCCTTCGCGCATGAGGACCAGGCTACCGTCGTTCGTGACGGCGCAGGCGAAGTCGACGGGGCTGCTCATCGAGGCGACTGCGTCGCCGATCGGCGTCGGTCGTACAACGGATGCGCGTTTTCCCACGCTTTGCCTGGGCTTCGCTTTTCGCGGTCGATTGTCGAACACGCTGGTGCGCGCGTCGTCTGGTTTCGCGATCGGGATGACGCTCTTGGCGTCGACCAGCTTCTGCTGTATGCGTTCGACCGCATCCGGAGGGACCTGGTCCGGCAAGTAGTGAGCGTTCATGGTCTGACCGTTACGGTTGATTCGCTCGACCATGACCCGGCCTCGCTTCACATCAGGCCATAGCGCCGTCGACACCTTCGCGGTGCTTTCCAATCCGAGCTTTTCCGCGATTTCCGCGGATGTAATTCCGGGCTCACGTTGAATCAGCTCGACGATTTTTGCTCGTCGGCTCAGTTGCGCCCTCTTCGACTTCATCATTAAGTCTCCTATATGAACCTGCGTCACATTACGCAGGGCAACAGGATATTTCCTTGAGCGAGGAGGGCGATCGATTCGTTACACAGGATCGATACGGTGATCAGGAGAATCAATTAGCGTGACGGTTGGTCCACTGGCGGTATGCCGTCGTCGACAGGTCATTGTGAAATTGTGTGGCAGTTCAAACTATCTCTTTTTACGCATTCGAGGACGCCGGTCGGCAGTCGGCGGTGGCCGGGCGAAGTTCCCCTATCACGGCCCGGGAATTGAAGCAGATGGAGTCCGGATTGATACGATTCGCCGCTCCGAGACGAGCGCGGTCGTCCGACCCCGATCCGCCTTCCCATCGGCCCCGAACAAGGTACGTTCCACCGCGACATCCAACAGGACGGCGCCGCCGGATAGACGACGCGTCCCGGAAGCCGAGCGCCGACCCGACGAATCATCGGTTCTTCCGTGTAGCGCTCCGCTTCCGACCCAAGGTCCGGCGTCAGGGCAGAAGGACGGTGTCGACCACGTGAATCACGCCGTTGGATTGCATGACGTCGCCGATCGTCACGTGCGCGACATTGCCCTTGTCGTCGGTGATGGCCCAGCCCCTCGCATCCTTGCTGACCATGAGCGAATCGCCCTCGACGGTCTTCAAGGTCGCCTTGCCGCCGCCTTGCTCGACCGCCATGGCCAAGTCATGCGCGGTGAGGCGCCCGGGCACGACGTGATACGTGAGCACCTTGATCAACGTGGCCTTGTTCTCGGGCTTCAGTAATGTCTGGACCGTGCCGGGCGGCAACGCGGCGAATGCCTCGTTGGTCGGCGCGAAAACCGTGAACGGCCCGTTGCCCGACAAGGTGTCGACGAGCCCGCCCGCCTTTACGGCGGCGACCAGCGTCGTGTGATCGTTCGAGTTCACCGCGTTTTCGATGATGTTTTTCGACGGATACATGGCGGCGCCGCCGACCTCCACGGTCTTGTCCATGGCCATCGAACCCGCCGTTGCGGCCGGCGCACCGGCGCCAAGCACGATTGCGAGCGCGAGCATCGTGCCGACGATTTTGATCTTGCTGCAGGATTCCATCTGGGTTCTCCCGAAAGTCCGATGCTTCCGGCTGGAAGCAATCGAACATACGAGGGGGAGGGCATGGCGGATGCATGCGCGACGGGCCGGCGTGCGGGCCGTGCGGCATCGCTCGGCCTGGGCCGGCGGTGCCTTGAAAGCGTTTAGGGTTAGAACGTGCCGGCGATCGCGCGCGCCGCTTCGATCGCCCGGCTCCGATCCACCTTCCCGTCGGCGCCGAACAAGGTGCGCTCCACCACGATTCCCGTGACATCCTCCACGCCCACGAACCTGAGCCAGGTCTCCATGAACGGCCGCTGAAGATCGAACTCGCCAGCCGGCGTAAACGATCCCGGCGACGTATAGCTGAGCCCGCGCGCATAAACAAGCGCCGCCTTCTTCCCCCGCAGCAAACCGCCGAACCCCGATCCGTCGAACGTAAACAGCACGTCCTTCTGCGAGATCACGTCGATCAACTGCTTGAGCTTGTACGGGATGCTGAAATTCCACAGCGGCACGCCGAACAGCAACTTGTCCGCCGCATGAAACGGCGCCGCGAGTTCCTCGATTCTCCGCCACGCCGCCGCCTGCGCCGGCGTCAACGCCGCGCCGCTCAAGCCCGCATATTTCGCGGCCATGGCGTCGCCGTCGAATTCCGGCAGCGCCATGTTCCAGATGTCGAGCGTCTCGATCACATGATCGGGATGCGCCGACCGGTATGCATCGAGAAACG
>NZ_JAAGNW010000099.1:19977-23128 GCF_010645215.1 Burkholderia multivorans
GCATACCTCGATGGACGCGGAGTGCGCCTTGTTCGGAGAGCCTTCGATATAGAGCACGCGGGTCATGAAATCGGTCCTTGGAAAACGTGACGGCGACGCGCGGGATGCGCCCATCGCCCACGATGCTTCACAGCCTATCGAGCCGCCCTATAATCCGGAAACGATATTAATTGATCGAATTAACCCGATTGGGTGATGAATGAGCAATCCCCTCGACACTGCATTGCTGCATACCTTCGTGACGGTCGCCGACGTGCGCAGCTTCACCGGCGCGGGCCGGCGCTTGAATCTGAGCCAGTCGGCGGTCAGCGCCCAGGTGGTTCGCCTGGAGGAGCAGGTCGGCCGCGCGTTGCTCGTGCGCAATACGCGCAGCGTCATGCTGACTGAACACGGGCAGACGCTGCTCGGATACGCGCGTGCGATGCTCAACCTGAGCGAGGAGGCCAGGGCGCGCCTGGGCGCGGGCAACGCGTTCGGCGGCAAGCTGCGCATCGGCGCATCGGAGGATGTCGCGGGCGCGTGGCTGCCCGATGTGATGCGTCGCTATGGCGCGGCGCGTCGGGGTTTGCGGCTGGACCTGACGGTCGACATCGGCGACAGCCTGTTCCGACGCCATGCCGACGGCGATTTCGATCTCGTGATCGGCAGCCGCTGTTCCCCCGCTGCCGCGGGCGCGACCTTGTGGCGCGAGCCGCTCGCCTGGGCCTTCGCGCAACACGAGCCGCTTCCCGAAGGCGAGGTGCCGCTCGCGTGCTTCCCCGATCCGTGTCCGTACCGCGAGTCGGCCATCAAGGCGCTCGCCCTGGCCGGCATGCCGTATCGGATCGCCTGCGAAAGCCCGAGCGTCACGGGCATCCGGGCATTCGCGCGGGCCGGCATCGCCATCGCGCCGGTGCCGGGCAACGCGATCGACGAGGCGCTGCGCGAACTGGGGGCGTCCGAGGGCCTGCCGGCACTGCCGGAGATTGAATTCGTCATGGCCTACGACGCCAAGACGCCGGCGGCCGTCGAATTCGCCGAGACGATTTTCGACGAGGTCGCCGCCCGCACGGGCGCGGGCAAGCGCAATCAGGCGGCGGGGAGAAGCGCCCGCGCCTGACGCGGGATCGCAGTCGGCTCGGCGATGTTCCTGCTGCGAGGCGAGGTTTGCCGTGCTCATCGAGGCGCGTTGCAGGTCGCGTCGCCGTATGCGTTGCTCGCGGTCGCGATCGTCGTGCTCGATGTGGCCGCGGCGGCGGGTTATGCGCTGTCGGGCATCGAGTCAGCGTGCTGTCGATGTGCTTGCCTTCCTGATCCAGCATGCGGATCCGGTCGGGCGACAGGATCTCGAAGCGTGCGCGCGCCTCCGGTGCGGCGCGCTCCGGCGCAAGGCGGATGTTCTGGCCGTCGAGCGACCATTGGCCGTGCATGGCCTCCGGCGTTGCGGGTTGCGCGGTGCCTTCGTACTGTTCGACCAGCGTGTAGCTGCCGTCGTGCGTGAGCGTGAGCGTGGTCTTGATGCCGGCGCAGTCGGCGCACGGCAAGGTGCCTTCGAAACGCCCGGCCGCGCGTGCGGCGGCCGATTGCGCGCCGGCGTCGGTCGCGGTGCGTTCATGACATGCGCCGAGCACCGAGAGGCTCAGTGCGATCAGGGTCGTGGACAGAAGCGTCGATTTCAATGCGTACCTCGTTGCGAGGGGTGGACCGTGGTGTCTGCATGATATTTTGATTTGTAAGGAGTGCGTGTCAGATTTTGTAAGCAAGCGTTCGTGCTTCGTGACGGTCGGACACGTCGCCCCGCGTATCGGCGTATGCGATATCGCACGCAGCCTCGGGTGCTGCTGCAAGGTACTCGGTTTCGACAAGGTCTCCGAGAACGGCGAGCCGGCCGGCTTCGCCCTTCTCGAACGCGACGAAGCAGAACTGCACTGCATCGATTGGCCGGGGCGCATCGTCAAGGCGTCGCGCGATGCCGACCACGGGCTGCGCGATCCGGACGGCAAGCGCATCGACATCGGCGAACGCTTGCGGCATCCGTCGGCCGGAAACGACTGACGGCTCGCCCGCGCGCGCCGATCACGCACCCTGAGTCGCGAGGTCGCGAAATCCCATCGATCGGTGCATCTGCGCGTATTGCAGGACGGCGCTGTGTCGGTTTTGATTCGCGATTTATTTATTGGGTTGAATCGTGGTGATGTCTTGAATGAGGGTGAATTAATGATCGATTCCGGATCATTTGTATGGTGTTTGTAAAATTCTGATTCTGACAATGCGATCCATAGAAAAATAATGCATAAGATTCGATGATATTGTGATAGCGAATATTTCGCGTCGAATCACATGAGGCGGGATGGCGAGAAAATCCGGCCATTTTCATGGAAACAGCCGTTCTCCCGCGCGCACTCGGATTACCGTGCAGCGTCCGCCTGACAAGGTGTTCCTGCTTTTATACCGATCGCCGCCTACGTGCCGGTCGGTGTGCGATCCCGTTTCTTTCTCCCGTCCGGAGCGTCCAGGCCGCGTGCGGATTGCTTCCCGGTCATTTTCAAAGCCTCGCTTCATTGCGCATTCCCACGCCTCGATCTTTGTATTGATGAATTACTGAGGAAGATTTTTTCGTGAGACAAAACGTCGATGAATTGGGACGAATTGCGTATCGGGTTGATTGTTGCTGGTTCTACGATAGATCAGGCGTCGCGACTGCCGGAAATAATCCGGCCGGAGGAGCGCTCAATGGAGAAGTCGTCGCATATCAGATGGGAAGTCAAATTATTCGAAGCGATGGGCCTGCCTGAGCAGGGATTCGTATTTTCCTGCCGGAAGCAAAGCTACGTGTGCCATCCGAGCGAACCGATCAGCGCATTCGCCGAATGCCTGCCGGTGATTGTCAGCGCACTGCGGAAGCTGAGCGCAGCCACGCCGCCCGAGTTCCTGCATGTCGCGCCGCGCGCGGCGGCCGGCTCGCCGGGCCGGTGCAGTCCCACACATCCACCTGGAGAGAGCACGCATGAGCAACGCGAGTGTCGTAGCGAAGGTTAAGGAAGCGCAGGCGGTACCGGAAGCGCCGGTGGCGGCGACGCGGTTCGATACGCCGGAGACGGTGGCGAAGCGGACCTCGGTGAAGCTGAGCAACGTGGGCGGCGGGGGCCAGTCGAAGCGCTCGGGGCTGGAC